>JAZMZV010000042.1:0-8222 GCA_045586185.1 Thermoguttaceae bacterium
AGCGGATGCGCAAGCGACCAACGGGAGCGAATATAATACGATTCGCGCGGCAGCGCGGACTGGGAGCCGCGCCTCGCCGCCCGTGGGTTAAAACCCACGGCTACTAATACTGAACCGCTACGCGGTTCTAGCGGATGCGCTTCGCGCCTAATGTCTATTGTCTAATGCCTTCTGCCTATTGCCTACTGCCTAAAACTAGTAGCTCGTACCGTTTCTTACGCCAAGGTTCTGCATGTTGCGAACGGCTGACGAACCCAGGGAGATGAATCCAAAGAACGCCTCAAACGGAGCCTGAACTTTACGCATAAAGTTGCTGGCGGCAATAGAGCGGTCTTCGCCGATAAATACGCGGTCGCCCGGGAATATCTGATAGTTCGTGCTGGTGGAGGCGTCCTGAACGATTTCGTCCCAGCTGATTGGGAACACCTGAGCGCACTGATTCCCATTCGGAGCGGGTCGAGCAATCCAGATGTTGGTGCTGGACTGCTGAGAAATGCCGCCCGTCTGAGCGATGGCGTCTAAAACCGTTTCGTTTCCGGTATACGGAACGCGATGTATTTTGTCGCCCTGATAAGCGCCTTGAGTTACGATGTAATAAAATTTGCTGTTATAACCTGCAACGTCAACCGTTACAGAAGGAGAGTCGAAAAACTGGGTAAGATGTTTCTCAATCGCCAGTTTCGCTTCCGGAACCGTCATGCCGGCAACGCGAACCAAGCCGTACTTGCGAAGGTTGACGTTTCCGTCTGGAGCGACGAGATAATTTCCGGAAATCGGCTGCATCGCCGACGCCTGCGCCAACTGACAGGACACTTCCGGGGCTTTTAAGATTTGCTGGAGATGGTTCACGATTGCTTTTTTCGCTTCGTCAACTGTCATGCCGGCAACGCGAACCGTGCCGTAAGCCGGTCCCAAGTCTACTGAGCCTTCCGCATTGACCAGATAAACGCCGTTGATCGGCTGATCCAGCAGAGTTCCCAGAACGTTCACCGCCAAGGCGTCAAACGTTTCCAGACGATACGGAGGCAGCGGAACCATCTTGACAATATCAATAGATATAACGTCCGGCGGCTCGATTCGATACGCCGGAAGCGTAACCTTTGCCAATTCAGAAGGAATCGCGGTGTCGGCGGGCGCGGGCTGTTCCAGCGTCGGGTCGTAATAATCGAACGGGGTACAGCCAATATTCGCCGCGGCAAACGCTGTTAATAGCAGCGCTGCCATCGCAATTCGAAAATAACGTTTATAAATGTAGTGGTTCATTGCTTCCGTGCACTATTTATTAATTACGTACTTACATACCGCGGCATAATCCGTTACTATCGTATATTTTCGTCAAATATTAATCATTTCTTGAGCCAAAGCGGATTTTCAACAAAGAATCTGGAGAAAATTAACTGAGATTTTGGCTTCAATAGACGTTTTCAAAGCCGCAGAGGAGCCGACTCGCGGCAATCCCTGCCGCCCAACCGCATGAGCGGTTCGTTGGAAGCGTAACTGCGCTCGCTTCGCTCGCTACGTTACCGCCTTCCATTTTTCTACTGCCTACTGCCTACTACCTCCATCGCCGTGTTCTTTCAGCCAGTCAACCAGTTTTTGGTTCCCGGATGAATAATCCAAGACTGTCTTTCCGTCTTCATCTTTTGCGTTGACGTCTGCGCCCTTCTCAACAAGAATTTTAATCTCTTCCAGATTGCCTCGGTTGACGGCATAATGCAAGACCGTTCTTCCGAAACGGTTTTTTGCATTGACGTTTGCTCCTTTTTCAATCAGATATTTAATCAGTTCAGGATTATCGCTATGGATAGCATAGTGTAGAATTGTAACTTCTTCGCGGTCTTTATCGTTGACGTCCGCGCCGCGTTCGACAAGCAATTTAACGACTTCCAAATTCCCGCTAATAACGACCGAACTTAAAACGTCACGAGCTTTTACGTCTGCGCCGCGTTCGACCAGCCACTCAAGCGTTTCCCAATTCTCTCTCTTGGCGGCGAAATACAAAGCTGTCAACCCCGTTTGCCCTTTGGCATTGATGTCCGCGCCGCGTTCAACCAGCCATTTAACCAATTCCAGATTGCCATCAGAAGCGGCACAATCCAATACCGTTATACCAAATCTGGCTTTTACGTTGACGTCCAAACCCTTTTCAACGAGCCATTGAGCCACTTCTAATTTGCCGTTTGCAGCAGCAACATGCAAAACGTTCATATTATTACTGTCTTTTTCGTTTATGTCTGCGCCTTTCTCAACAAGAATTTTAACCAGTTCCAAATTACCGCTTATGACGGCAAATTTTAAGACCGAAACGCCGTCTTCATCTTTTGCGTTGACGTCCGCGCCCTGTTCAACAAGAATTTTAACCAGTTCCGGATTGCCTTGGTTAACGGCATAATACAAGACCGTCCAATCGTATTTGCCTTTTGCGTTGACGTCCGCGCCTTTTTCAATCAGATATTTAATCAGATCCGAATTTTCGCTTTGGACAGCAGAATGCAAAATTGTAACTGAATCGCGGTCTGTTTTGTTGACGTCCGCTCCATGTTCAACAAGGAATTTAACCATTTTCTGATTCCCGCTTCTGGCGACAGAATGTAACGCCGTTCTGCCTTCTTTATCATCTGTATTGACGTCAGCGTTCTTGTCAACCAACCATTGAACCAACTCCCAATTATTATTTTTAACAGCTAATTGTAAGACAGTCAATCCATCTCGGTCTTTTGCTTTTGCGTTGACGTCTGCGCCCTGTTCAACAAGGAATTTAATCAGTTCCTGATTCCCGCTTTCGAAGGCTAAATGCAAGACTGTTTTGCTATCATTTGTTTTTGCCTTAATGTCTGCACCCTGTTCAAGCAGATATTTAACCAGTTTTTGATTCCCGTTTTCGACGGCAAAATGCAAGACTGTTTTTCCGCCATGGCTTGAGGTGATTCGACATGCTAATTTATCCTCCGAAAAAACGATCAAATCAAGATTGGTTTTCACGTTGACGTTAGCGCCATGTTTAACGAGCCACTCAACCAGTTCCAGATTGCCGCTTTTGGCGGCGTAATGCAAAATGGTAGTTCCATAATTGTCTTTTGTGTTGACGTCTGCTCCTTGTTCAACAAGGAACTTAACCAGTTCTTGATTCCTGCTCAATATAGCTGTATGCAATATCTCGTTTGCTTTGACGTCTGCTCCCTGTTTAACCAGAAATTGAACCATTTCAAGATTGGAGTTTTCGATAGCAGAATGTAAAACCGTTTTTTCATCTTTGGTTTTTGCGTTGACGTCCGCGCCCTGTTCAATCAGAAATTTAACCAGTTTTTGATTCCCGTTTTCGACGGCAAAATGCAAGACTGTTTTTCCTTCAATATCTTTTGCATTGACGTCCGCGCCCTGTTCAACCAGATATTTAGCTATTTCCAGATTTCCGCTTTGGAAGACAGAATGTAAAACTGTTACTCCATTTTTTGCTTTCGCGTTGACGTCTGCGCCTTGTTCAACCAGGAATTTAACCAGTTCAAGATTCCCGCTTTCAACAGCAAAATGCAAGGCTGTTTTTATACAACTTCTTTCGTTGATTTGCACTACTACTCTATCCGCCGAAAAAACAAGCAAATCAAGATTGGTTTTCGCGTTGACGTCAGCGCCCTGTTTAACTAGCCACTCAACCAGTTCCAGATTGCCGCTTTTGGCGGCGTAATGCAAAATCGTAGTTCCATGATTGTCTTTTGAGTTGACGTCTACGCCTAGTTCAACAAGATACTTAACCAGTTCTTGATTCATGCTCATGATAGCTGAATGCAATATTTCGTTTGCTTTGACGTCTGCTCCTTGTTTAATAAGCCATTGAACCATTTCCAGATTACCACGTCTGGCGGCATAATGCAAGGCTGTTTTTCTTTCAATATTCTTTGCATTGACGTCTGCCCCCTGTTCAACCAGCCATTGAACAAGTTCCAAATTACCGCTAAAGGCGGCAGAATGCAAAATGCCGTTTGCTTTGACGTCAGCGCCCTGTTCAACCAGCCATTGAACCAGTTCAAGATTGCCGCATCGCACGGCGTGATACAAGACCGACTCTCCATATAAATTTTTAGAATTGACGTCTGCGCCCTTCTCAACCAGCAGTTTAACCCGGTTCAAATCTCCCATCAACGCCGCATAATGTAAGACGTTGCCGCCATGCCCCCGGTTTTCATAACAACTAATAAAATCGAATTTTCCCGTTTGGAACATCTGTTCAAAACGTTCAACGTTTTCTTGACCAAATTCTTTGACAGCTATCTCCGTCTGAGCTTGACGTTCAGAATCCTCTGCTCCATAACAGACGCCAGAAATGACGGCTAAAACAAAAAGACATACGCTCAAAATATATTTACGAGTCATGGGGGTAGTCTCCTTAATAATTGATGGCGTTAAGGTATTATTCTTAACAGTATTATAAACAAGTTATTAAGTTTATATCAAGATAGGAATTGCGGGGATTATAAAAACGTCCCCCCGCTAATTCCATATGCGTCCAGCCTGTTGTCTCTTACCTAGCATCTACTTCGCGCCGTGTTCTTTCAGCCAGTCAACCAGTTTCTGATTCTTGCTTGTTCTGGCAGAATTCAAGACAGTCCGTCCTATATTATCTTTTGAATTGACGTCCAACCCCTGTTCAACTAACCATTGAACCAGTTCCAAATTCCCACTTCTGGCAGCTGGATGCAAAACACTCTTTCCGTTATTATCTATTGAGTTAACGTCTGCTCCATGTTTAACAAGGAATTTTACTACTTCCAGATTCCCGTTTTTTGCTGCAGAATGCAAAATCGAAAAGCCATAAGCGTCTTTTGCTTTGACATCAGCGCCTTTTTCAACCAAATATTTAACGACTTCTGGATTACCGCTTGATACGGCAGAATGTAAGACTGTCCACCCCAATGGGGTTTTAGCGTTGACGTCGGCGCCTTTTTCAACAAGAAATTTATAAAGATTCAGATTATTACTAACCGCAACAGAAAATAAAACGGTCTTTCCATAAGCAGTTTTTGCGTTGACATCCAGTCCATTTTCAACAAAAAATCTAACCTGTTCTTGATTGCCTGATTCGACAACATAATCTAATATCTCGCCAGTATTAACATCGGCGCCTTTTTCAATCAGACATTCAAGCAGTTTCTGGTTACCGCTTTTAGCGGCATAAAACAAGACGGCATTGCCATTTTTGTCTTTTGCATTGACATCTGCGTCATGTTCAACAAGCCATTGAACCAATTCCCATTTATCGTTTTTGGCGGCTGAATGTAAGACGGTCTCTCCATCTTCATCTTTTGCATTGACGTCCGCGCCATGTTCAACAAGCCACTCAACCAATTCCCATTTTTTGTTTTTGGCGGCGGAATGCAATGTCGTCCTTCCATTTATACCTTTTGCATTGACGTCTGCGCCATGCTTAACAAGCCACTCAACCATTTCCCGGTTGCCAAGACTAACGGCAGAGCGCAAGACGTCGCTTGCGTTGACGTTTGAACCATGCTCTACAAGCGTTTTAACCAGTTTCAGATTATTATGTTCGACTGCATAAATCATGGAGCCGCCTGCGTTAACGTCTGCGCCACGTGCAACAAGGAATTTAACCAGTTCCAGATTGTCATGCGTTACGGCTGAATATAAGGCTGTTCTTCCATCTTTGCTTTTTGCATTGACATCCAGCCCCTGATCAACCAGCCACTCAACCAATTCCATATTGCCGCGAACAGCGGCAATGTGAAGAGCAGTCTGTTCACCTTTGCCTTTTGAGTTGACATCCAGCCCTTTTCCGACAAGGAATTCAACGATTTCCAGATTTCCTCGTTCGACGGCAACAAGCAACAAAGCGATTCCATCGTTATCTTTAACGTTGATATCAGCGCCCTTTTCAACAAGATATTTAACGATTTCCAAATTCCCACTCCTAACAGCAGAACATAAGATTGGCTCATCAATAAAATCTTTTGCTCTGCCGTCTGCGCCAAATTCAAAAAGATAGCGAGATGATTCTGAAGAACGACTGGGATTGTTAACGTTTGCACCATGTTCAACAAGATATTTAATCGTCTCCAGATTGTCGCTACTAACGGCGCCATACAAGACCGTTCTATTATTATGATCTTTTGCGTTAACGTCAAGTCCCTTTTCAACAAAGAATTCAACCAGTTCTACATTACCGCTTAAAGCAGCAGAATGTAAAACCGTTTGCCCATCGTTGTCTTCTGCGTTGACGTCTGCTCCATGTTCAACAAGAAATTTAACCAGTTTTAAATTACCGCTTGAAGCAGAAGAATGCAAAACCGTTTGCCCATCGTTGTCTTCTGCGTTGACGTCTGCGCCATGTTCAACAAGAAATTTAACTATTTCAAAATCACCTCTAAAAACGGCAGAATGCAAGATCGGAACAACGACAGGATGCCAGGACCGTGTATCTTTGTAATTTGCTTTTACATCAGCTCCACGTTCAACGAGGAATTTAACCAGTTCCAAATCGCCATACTCAACGGCAGCATTTAAAACTCCGTTTGCATTGACGTCAGCGCCCTTGTCAACGAGAAATCTAACCAGTTCCAAATTCCTGCTCTCGACGGCATAACGCAAGACGTCTCTGGAGTTAATAACTGCGCCATGCTCAACGAGGCGCTTAACTATTTCCATATGACCACGACTAGCGGCATAAAATAAGACCGACAATCCGGTTTTTGTTTTTGCATTGACGTCCAGTCCCTGTTCACTCAGCCACTCAACCAATTCCAAATTACCGTTCACAGCGGCAATATGTAGAACCGTCATTCCATCTTCGTCTTTTGCTTTGACGTCTGCGCCATGCTCAATAAGGAATTTAAACAATTCCACACCGCCGCACGACGCCGCAGAACATAAGATTGGCTCTTTGTATATACCGATTACTTTAACGTCAGCGCCCTTGTCAACGAGAAATTTAACAAGTTCCAGATTACCGCTTCTGGCGGCAAATTGCAAAACTCCGATTTCTTTAACGTCTGCGCCATGATCATAAAGGTATTTTACTAATTCTACATTTCCATGTTCAGCGGCAGAATACAAGACGCCGTTTGCGTTGACATCCGCGCCATGTTCTACAAGATATTTAACTACTTCCAGATTTCCACTTTCAGCAGCAGATCGCAAAACCGTCCAGCCGCTAACAAGTTTTGCGTTAACATCCAGCCCTTTTTCAACAAGAAATTTCACGGTTTCCAAATTACCACAATCAGCGGCAGCTTCCAAGAGAGTCCTTCCAAAAATGTCTTTTGCGTCAACGTCAGCTCCATGTTCAATAAGGTATTTAAGCGCTTCTGTATTACCGCATTCAGCTGCTGAATGTAAAACTGAAGCTCCGTTCTTGCCTTTTGCATTGACGTTAGCGCCATGTTCAACAAGGAATTTAAGCGTTTTCACATTGCCGTATTCAGTGGCTGAATGCACGACACAGCTTGCTTTAACGTCAGCGCCATGTTCAACAAGATATCCAATCAGTTCCAAATTTTCTTCATTTTTGACAGCGTAGTATAAGACAGGATATCCCTCTTTATCTGTTGGTTTAACATTTGCACCTTCCTCAACCAAATATTTAACAATATCCAAATTACCGTTTTCAACGGCGTAAAATATGGCTGACTTGCCGTATTTGTCTTTTGCTTTGACATCAGCGCCATGTTCAACAAGATATTTAATAACATCCAGTTTACCGCTTTTGACGGCGTAATGCAAAACCGTCAACCCTGAAAAGCTGCATTTTGCGTTGACGTTAGCGCCTTTCTCAATGAATGTTTTGATCCTGTTTAGATCTCCCATCAGCGCCGCATAGTGAAGAACCGTATTATAACGTCCATAGGAATCATAATGATAATTAAAATCGAATTCCCCCGTTTGAAACATCTGTTCAAAACGTTCAACGTTTTCTTTGCCAAATGCTTCGACAGCTTTCTTAGTCTGAGCCTGACGATCAGAATTCTCTGCTCCATAACAGACGCCTGAAATGACGGCTAAAACAAAAAGACACGCGCTCAAAATCGATTTACGGAACATCGGAATATTCTCCTTTAATTATTATAGGGAATACAAAACAGTTTCTTTTATAGAATATATAATTTATTGATTTTTTATCAAGAGGGGTATTTAAAATCAACTCAGATTTCTTTCGTCTCACAAAATATTTTCTTCGGCGGGCGAAGACGCCCGCGATCCAGCGGGTCAGACGG
>JAZMZV010000043.1:0-6959 GCA_045586185.1 Thermoguttaceae bacterium
TGCGCCTACGGCGCCGGAAGGGAAGAAAAAAGACGGACTCGATAAAGAGGGTGCGTAGAGCGTTTGCTGTCCGTAGACTAAAGTCGACGGTTATAGAAATGACGTCCTTTCAGGACGCGGTTCTGCATCTCATCCTATTTATATTCGCAACCCCAAATTGATTCCCCCAGAAAGACAGCATATACCAAGACGTTATTATTTGAAAAATAATACGCAACAGATTATTAACAATGGTATTATCAGGCAAACCGTTATTTCAAGAATATATGCAAACCGTTTAGATGGCAAAACAAACGTATCCGGCGAAACAAATTCAACCTGATTCCATTCTTCCAAACCATCGTAAACAAGCGAATGTTTTGGATTTCTTTGATTATACAATACAATGACAGATTTACCTGTTTTCTTATCTTTAGGCGAGTTTACAGGATAGGGAATTAAATACGGCGTTTCCATCTTATCCAGAAACAACGCATATTTAGAACCGTCGTCTTGAGGGCTGATAATTTTTCCTCGCGTTACAATCCCGTTTTTCAGTAAAAGAATCGTTTGAACTCCTGTTGTAAAAGAATAAAACCAATAGAAAACGGCGACTAAAAACAGAAGCCATGCGCTATAGCTTGAGGCGGCGTTTTCAAAAAATATTAAAAAGAAAACGGAAATCAGAAGAAACGTTTCCCAAAATATAAAACCAATCAACGCGCCGCCGGGAAGATCGCGTATCGGGATTCCTCGGGGTTCAATGCGGATACGCCAATTACGTTCATCGTCTCGATGTTCAAATACTCGCACGAATCCTAAAAAACAAAACAACCAGGCAAACTGAAGGAGAAAAGAAACTTTTCGATCACAAAGCGGTATTTTATTCCCGCAAGGTGCGTTTTGTTCCTTTAATTGCCGCATCAGACGTTCATATTTTGGAGAATCTTTTACGGCATTCAAAATGCGATTCCACTTATAGTTCTTATAAACTTTATAGATGAATATCGCAAAACACAACAGGAATATATCTGTCAGAACAATATACATATATCGTTAAAAACGTCTTGACTCAAAATCGAATCTTTAGAATAACAACGGTATCTTATATACAAATTGATAAATTGCAACGATGAGAACGAAATATACTATGCTGCCATAGTTGACAAAAAACCAATCGATTTTGCTATTCGAAACGTTGTTTTTAAAAAAATGACACAGAAGAAACGCCCATTGAATTATTGACGCCCCAAGAAAACACTTTAACAAAACGCCGCCGTCCAAAACCAAAGACAACACACATATAAAAATCAGCTGCTGAAACAGGTTTTTCTTAATAACGGTTGCAAACGAATCATTCTTCTGGCTTTGGAGCGTATTTTCTTCCATTTTATTACCTGTTTTTTATTCGGAAACAATAAATCTGCTACAACAACTCAAGTATAACATAAAAATTTGTGAATATCAAGCGTCTGCAAGCAATTCAGAGAAAATAGTAAATAAAAAGAGAAAATATCCCAATTGTTTTCCATTCCTTTGCGAACTTTGCAGACTTTGCGTGAGGTTTTTACGGCGGGCGAAGACGCCCGCGAACCAGAGGGTCGGAGCGGCTTTCCACGTTCTAAAGATTTTTGGAGGCTTCCGCCGCAAGCGTAACGCTAATTGTTTCTTTGTATTCTTTGTGTTCTTTGTGGTTAAATTCTTTTGCGGACAATGTCCGCACCCCAGTAAGATTTTTGGCAACGTCATTTTGTTATGTACACTTCCAACGTTTTGGTTCGCCTGACGGCGAACTGCGTAATTCCGTTCGCTGCGCGAACTCCATTACCGCCTTTCATTTTTTTGCGTTCTTTGCGGCTAAAAATTTTGTGGACGACGCGTCCGCTCGTGAAATTCCTCTTTTTCGCTCTTGACAAGATCGCTTAAATCGTCTACAATATTTTAGAGAAGATAGGACATTTATAACGATATGGGAATATTTTTTGATGTTTGGATTCAGGAAATTTCGATGTTGTTATAAATTTAGGTTTTTGACGGCATACAATTAATAATATATTAGCCGTCAGCTGTTTAACAGACAATTATATAGTTTTCCGGTTTTTCCGACAAATTCGCACCTATCATATTAATTAGTTAGTCAAGAGTAACGAGAAACGCAAGAGCATCACAAAATCCTCTCGCAACTCGCTACTCGCAACTCGCAACTATAACTAAAGGCGCGGTTGTCGGACGAGCCAGTTTTCCTCAGATTTACTGGAGACGCCTGTGCCTTACGACATTGTAGTTTGCGTTAAACAGGTTCCCGATACGGCTAACATTACCTCTGATGCAATGACGCCGGAAGGAACTGTCAATCGCAGCGCCTTGCCTGCGATTTTTAATCCTGAAGACCTTCACGCGCTGGAGACGGCGCTGGAAATCAAAGACCGATTCGGCGGAACGGTTACGTGCGTTACAATGGGGCTGCCGAAAGCGGCGAACGTCCTGCGCGAATGTTTGTATCGCGGCGCAGATCGCGTTATTCTGCTCACAGACCGCCGAGCAGCTGCGTCCGACACGCTGGCGACGAGTTACATTCTCTCCCAGGTCGTCAAGACGGTTGGCAAGTTCGACATCGTTCTGTGCGGACGTCAGGCGATTGACGGCGACACCGCCCAGGTCGGTCCGCAGATCGCGGAAAAACTGGCGATCCCGCAAATCACGTATCTGGAACAGGTCGTTGACGCGGACGACAAAACCATTACCGTTCGACGCAACACGGGGTCCGGCTGGGAAATTGTCAAATGCCAGCTGCCGTGCCTGATTACCGTTCTCGATACCGCCAACGAACCCCGTCCGCTGTCCGCCTGCAAGACGCTGAAATATCGTTTCGCCCGCGTTCCGGGAGAACTCGCTCCAGACGCCGAAGAAGAAAAAGCGAAACTGGAACAAAAGGGACTCCTTCTGGAACAGTGGAGTCTGGACGACGTCAACGCCGACCTGGATCGCTGCGGTTTGGCTGGCTCGCCGACCAAAGTATTCAAGGTGTTGTCAATCGTTCTGACAAAAGAAGGCTTTAAGAACGTCGAACCGACCGAAGAAGGCATTAACGGCTTGATTCACGAACTGGTCGAAGATAAGACGTTGTAAGAAGTGCATAGTGCGTAGTGCATAGTGCATAGGACGCAAGCGTTACTCTCCCTATGCACTAACTACTAACCACTAAGCACTAAGCACTAGGCACTAAGCACTAATAACCAATCGCTCACATTAACATACCCTAAACTATTATGACTCAACCAAATAAACAGGGCGAAGTATGGGTTTTCGCCGAACAGGAAGACGGCGTTCTGAACGACGTTTGTCTGGAATTGCTGGGGCGCGCGCGGCTGTTGGCTGACCGTCTCGGCGTTAAAGTCGGAGCTGTTTTACCGGGATATAACGTTGAACCGCTCGCCCCCGCTCTGATCGCTCAGGGCGCGGACGTCGTCTACGTTGTCGATAAACCGTGTCTGAAATCTTATACAACTCAGCCGTTCGCCCGAATCGTCTGCGATTTAATCGCCAAGTACGAGCCGCAAATCGTTCTCTACGGAGCTACGCCGCTGGGTCGAGATCTGGCTCCGCGAATCGCTTCTGAAACCCGTTCCGGTCTGACTGCCGACTGCACCGACCTGGACATTCAAGATGTAACAGATTCCAAAACCGGCGAAGTCCACGAAAATCTGCTGCTGCAAATTCGTCCAGCCTTTGGCGGAAACATCATCGCGACGATTGTCAACTATACGCAATGGCCGCAGATGGCGACGGTTCGAGAAGGCGTTATGCCGCTTCTTCCGCCGGACGCGTCCCGCAAAGGACAGGTTATCAAAGAAGACGTTGACGTCGATCAACTGGCAGGCGTTGTCGAGGTTCTCGAACAGTTCAAAGAACAGAAAAAAGTCAACCTCAAAGCGGCGCGAATTATCGTTGCCGGCGGCGGAGGCGTTGGCAGCAAAGAGAATTTCGACCTGATTAAAGAACTCGCCGGAGCCCTTGGCGGAGCGGTTGGCGCTTCTCGCGCCGCAGTCGACAGCGGGTTTATCGGCAAAGAATATCAAATCGGACAAACGGGAACGACCGTCAGACCAGCCATGTACATCGCCGTCGGCATTTCAGGAGCGGTTCAGCATCGCGCCGGTATGCAGGAATCGGCGAAGATCATCGCTATCAACAATGATCCGGACGCCCCGATTTTCGGCATCGCCAACTACGGCATTGTCGGCGATTTGAACGACGTCGTTCCAAAAATGATTAAGGCTATCAAACTGCGAAGAGCGGAATAATAAGGAGACATTCACATGGGAAACTATTTTCTTGACAACGAAGACATTCAGTTCGCTCTTGACACCCTTAACATTAAGGAACTGGCAGAACTGCAGGAAATGTTCGCGGAAAACGGCGATGCGGATTACGCCCCTGAAACCGTTGACGACGCCGTTACCGGCTACGCCGAGATTCTCAAAATCGTCGGCAGCATTGCCGCTGACACCATCGCGCCAGCGGCAGAACAGGTCGATAACGAAGGGCATACGCTCAACGAGGACGGAACTGTTACCCTCAATCCCCTGACGCAGAAGAATCTTGACAAACTCGCTCAAGGCAACATGCTCGGGTTTACTCTTCCGCGCCGATACGGCGGATTGAACTGCCCGAACCTGATTTACACGATGGCAACGGAAATCGTTTCTCGCGCCGACTGCTCGTTCATGAATATGTTCGGTCTGCAGGGAATCGCGGAAACGATTAACGCGTTTGCGTCACAGGAAATCAAGGACATGTCCTTGAGCCGATTCTGCACCGGAGAAGTTACCGGCGCTATGGTCTTGACCGAACCGGACGCCGGCAGCGACCTGCAAGCCGTCCGACTTAAAGCCGAACTGACCGAAGACGGCAAATGGGTTCTCAACGGCGTCAAGCGGTTTATTACCAACGGCTGCGGAGAAATCCTGCTCGTTCTCGCCAGAAGCGAACCGGAAATCACCGACGGCCGCGGCTTGAGCCTCTTCTACGTCGAATCGGACGAAACCGTCAAAGTTCGACACCTGGAAGAAAAGCTGGGCATTCACGGCTCTCCGACCTGCGAACTGACGTTTACCAACACCCCGGCTCTGCTTATCGGCGAACGCCAGCGCGGGCTGATTACCTACGTTATGGCGTTGATGAACGGCGCGCGAGTCGGCATCGCCGCTCAGAGTTTGGGCGTGGCGGAAGCCGCGTTCCGTCTGGCGCGAACGTACGCCGCCGCCCGAGAGCAGTTCGGCGCCCCGATTGAAGTTCTCCCGCCGGTAGCGGAAATGCTCGTCGATATGAAGGTGAAAATCGAAGCGTCCCGCGCTTTGACGTATCACACCTGTACAGTCTGTGACAAACAGAACAACGGCGAACGCCTCTCCCAGACGCCCGGCATTCCGAAAGAAATCGTTTCCGAACAGAGAAAAGCCGCTCGAAACGCGAAACGAATCAACGGCATGCTCACCCCGATGTCAAAGTACTACGGGTCTGAAATGGCGATTGAAGTTTCCAACATGGGTCTTCAGGTTCTCGGCGGGTCCGGATACATCAAAGACTACGCCGCTGAACGCTACGTTCGCGACGCCCGCATTACCAACATCTACGAAGGCACCAGCCAGCTTCAGGTCGTCGCCGTTATTAAAGGCATCACGTCCGGAACGTTTGAATCGTACATTGTCGATACGTTTGAATCCAAAACGTATGACGACGCCGATCTGGAAACGCTCAAAGCCAGCCTGATCGAAAGCCGGAAAAAGACGGTCGAAGCCATCAACTTCGTCAAAGAGCAGGGCACGGGATACATTGACCTGTCCGCCCGAAAACTGGTCGACTGCGCTATCGACATTCTTATCGGACACCTGTTCCTCGCCCAAGCGGAAAAGTGTGACAGAAAGAAGAAGATTGCCAAATACTTCATCGAACGTCAGGCGCCGCGCATCGCCGCCAACGTCGCCGTCCTGCTCAACCGCAACAGCCAGGCGATCGACGACTACAAAACCATCGTCGGCGACGTCCCCGCTGCGGAGTAAGAGACAACCTCGGTCGAGCCCGGTTCGCGGGCGTCTCGCCCGCCTTCAATGGTTGAACGCGAGTCAGTCCGCACACGGATTTTACGGATTAGACGGATTTTCACCGATTCGTTTACGACGTTCTTACTTTATTTTCTCCCCTTACTAAAGTTTTTTGGAAAGAGGAGTTTGAGGGGAAGAACCTTTTTTTCAAAAAAGGTTTTCCCCTCATATTTTATTTCGAATAATAATCTCGTTATTATTCCCTTGAAAAAACTTCCCTAAAAGGGAGCCAGCTTGCTGGCGACCTAAGTTTTTTCAAGCGAGCGATAGCTCGCCAAATCTTAAGCCGCAAAGAACGCAAAGAAATGAAAGGCGGTAACGGAGCGAGAGTAACGAGCGTAGTTACGCTTAGGCGAGCCACGGGTGTTAACCCGTGGGCGTGAGCGAAGCGAACGAAATGTCTCACGCAAAGTCCGCAAAGTTCGCGAAGTTTTAAAAAACGACCGCGAAGCGCTCGCCTGGAACTAGGCGTGAAATCTGATTGGCTCAAAAGGAGAGTATTAAAACATTCCTTTCATTCCCTGAGTCCAAAATGACAGGATAGTCAATACAATCTCATATAACAATAATAATACTAAAATGCCAACAGATAATAATAGTTTAATTATAATGGCGTTAAAAATACTCTTGGTTTTTAGAGGATAGAATATAATAGCAGTAAGGGCGCTTAGCGCTAGTAACGCCATAAAAAACCAACAAATCATATTTGCATTGGGAATATTTCCTCCTATATATAAATATATTTGGTATAAAAAAGGGTAATTGATTGTTTTCTGGACTGATGTATAATACTTATATGAACATCAAGTCCTACGAATTACTGATTAAAACCGAAAATACGGCAAAAAGATACGTGTCAAAATATTTGCGTAAAAA
>JAZMZV010000044.1:0-7316 GCA_045586185.1 Thermoguttaceae bacterium
CGTATTGGCGTTGGGAATGTCCAGCCCGCTTTCGACGATCGTTGTACAAACCAGGACGTCGAATTTATGAAGGACGAAATCCCGCATGACGCGTTCCAGTTCGCCCTCCGCCATCTGAGCGTGTCCGATAGCAATGCGGGCTTCAGGAACGATGTCTTTAATCCGCTGTGCGACCATGTCGATGTCGTAAACTTTGTTATGAACAAAGAACACCTGACCGTTTCGCGCCAGTTCGCGTTCAATGCCCGTTTTGATAAGGTCTTCGCTGTACCGGTTTACGTGCGTTTCAACCGGGACGCGGTCAGCGGGCGGCGTTTGCAGATTGGAGATGTCACGAATTCCCAGCAAGGCGGAATGCAGCGTTCGCGGAATGGGCGTCGCCGTCATGGTGAGGACGTCGACCGAGGCGCGGAACCGCTTGAGCTTCTCTTTGACTTCCACGCCGAACTTCTGTTCCTCGTCTATAATAACCAGCCCCAGGTTGGCAAAGTGAACGTCTTCGGAAATCAGCCGGTGCGTGCCGATTACAATATCAACGTTGCCCAAGAGCATGTCTTTGATGATTTTTTCCTGCTCCTGTTTGGGAACGAACCGTGACAAAGACGCGATTCTGACGGGGAATTCCGCCATGCGGGCGCGGAAGGTTTGATAATGCTGTTCGCAAAGAACGGTTGTTGGAACCATGACCGCGACCTGATACCCGGCTTCGACAGCGCGGAACGCAGCGCGAATCGCCATTTCCGTTTTGCCGAACCCGACGTCGCCGCAAAGGAGACGGTCCATCGGCTCGACGCCGCCCATGTCTTTGTTAATCGCTTCCATGGTCGTGAGCTGGTCTGGCGTTTCCTGATACGGGAAGCACTCGTCAAACTCCTTTTGAAGCTCCGTCTCAACCGGAAACGCGATGCCGGGCTGCGTCTTGCGTTTGGCTTGAATTTCCAGCATCTCGCCCGCCATGTCTTCCAGCTCGGCGGCAACGCGCTCTTTTTGCTTTTCCCAGCGTTTCCCGCCAATTTTCGCCAGCGGCGGCGCGCCGTTAATCCCGCCAACGTACTTTTGAATCAAGCCGATTCTGGAAACCGGAACGAACAGATTCATATTGTCGGCAAATTCGAGCTTGAGGTTCTCCTCGACCATGCCCTGATGCTCGAGAATCTCAATTCCGGCGCAGCGAGCGATGCCATGAGCCAAATGGACGACGTAATCCCCAATGCTCAATTCGGAAAACGAGTCGATAGCTTTGCTCAGACGTCGATTGGAAACCGTTCGTTTGATCGTCGCTCGCAAAAAAAGATTGTCAGCTGACAGAATTGTTTGTCGTACGCCGTCTGGGCGGGAAGAGAACAGAAGCCGAAATCCGCTGGAAATCAATCCAACGTGAAACAGAAGCCGTCCTTCTTTTGCCGTTTGGGTTTCAGAAAACAGGTCTGACAAACGCTGCACTTCCGTCGGGGTAGCGCATAAAAGATGGACTTCCTGTCCTGCGGCGGCAGAATCGAACTGCTGTAAAATCCGGTTCATCTCTCCGCTGAACTGCTCGACCGTTTCCATATTGAAATGCCAGACGAAATCCAGCGGCATGGACGCAAACGCCCCCATCTGAACCATCGGGAAGCGGAACAGATCATTGGCAATTTGCGCTGTTTGCCAGTACAAGTCGGCGATTTCTACATTTGGCGCGGACGGCAACAACGGGTCAGGCATGCCGCCGGCGAACATCTTTTCCATCTTTCGCCAATGCGACAGCAGGCTTTCCTGAGCGCCGAGAAACTTTCGGGCGTTGTTTTCGCACTCAACGGGTTCTATATAAATTATTATAGTGTTGGACGGCAGATGATCTGTAAATTTATCCATCTGCGCAGTCTTTTCCGGATTCAGCTCGCTGGACGTCGAAATGGTGATTTCAACGTCAGACATTCTTTCCAGACTTCGCTGGCTGGAAACTTCAAAAGAGCGAATTGACTCTATTATATTATCCCAGAATTCAATTCGAATCGGGTTGTCGGCGTCCAGCGGGTAAACGTCAACGATTCCGCCGCGGACGGAGAACTCGCCCGGCTGAACGACAATCGGAACCCGATGAAAGCCGTTTTCCGACTTCCGGGACAACGCCGTGATTAAATCCTTGAGGTCATAGACGTCGTTTACTTTCAGATGAATCGTTTGGCTGGAAAGAGTCTGACTGGCTGGCGTTTTGAGCAAAATGCTCTGCAGCGTCCCGACAATCAGCGGAGCTGGTATGCCCGGCTGGTAACCGTCCAAAGCTTTGAGAGCCTTGATTCTGTAACCGAACGCGTCAGACGCTTCCGCCGATTCCGGGTTGAACGGGTCGCAAATCGCCAGACGTAGCGGCGAAACCTTAAATCCGGAAAGCTCGGAAAACGTCGTCAAGTCCATGCAGAAGTTATCCGCCTGTGTTTCGTCCGGACAGAGAACCAGAATCGGAGCGGCAATTTCCGTTAATGTATTATCTTTATTTTTAGGCAGGCGGCTTGTCAGACCAGACGCTCCTCTGCCCGGCTTCTTTTCCGACTTCTGACTTTCAGACAGTAGCGTTCCGACGATAGCAGCGCTGACCGGAACGGACGTTCCGTCTATAGACACAGACTTCCCAACCCGAAGCGTTTGTAACGTTTGGGTGAATTCTGCGTTTAGCGCTATTTCTCTGAATAGATGGAATGGGAGGGTTTTGTCGATTATCAAGGTTATCTCTAAAATAAATAACTATATATCAACTCGATTTATTAAATCGGGGGTATTCTTTTATTTTTTATATGCTACAATACTAAGACTGAAGTGAAGACATTTTAATCATTTCTTTACTATACGTCAATCCCCCTTATAACGTTCATACTTATAAAAACAGGAAATAACAGAAAACCAGGTATTTTTATGAGTCAGAAATCCAATCTGCTCCAAAGAGCAACGTATTTGGCAATTTTATTTACATTAGTTTCAACCGCAACAGAGTCTGCGACGGCTCAATGGTGGCGCCGCGATCGCAACAGCGGCAGTCCAACTCAGGTTGAATCCGTCGGCGCAGGCGGCTATCAGATGACAATCAACCCGATGTTTGCGCCGCAGCCGGGAGAGCTTTTCACGCCGGAAAACGTGAAAAATACGATTTCTCCGGAAGAACTGCAAAGTCTTTACGACGCCAAAGCTCCGAAAACGCCGAAAAAGGATGACGCGGAAAAATCTGACAACGGCGAGAAAAAGACGAACGCCGCCCCGGAAATCGAGTACGTAGTCGACCCGCTGCTCAAAGCACCGCAGGGTTCCTACAAACTCGGGTTCCCGCAAGCGGAAGAAATCGTCAAAACGATGGAATCTGAAATGGCGTCTCAAATCGCTACGCGTCCGGGCGTTCAGCAGAAATACAACACCTGGATTAATTACCTCAAAGGACGAACTGCCGCCAGTTCTCGTTCTACTGGAATCGGCGGATACAACGGCATTTGTCGTTTGAAATGGTACGAAGAACTTCTTCTCGACCCGATTCATTCAACCAGCAAAGTTGAATTATTCTCTCGAAAACTTCACGCTGGCATTCTTTATGGGGGAACAAAAGGATACGGATTCATGCTCAGAGAAGCCCGCGATAAAATGGGCATTCCAGCTGGAAATCTTTGCGAAACAAAACGCGTCAAGTCTGCTGAAGAAGCGTATAAACTGCTGGCTCAGCGATTGGGCGAAGTTAAAGGTCTGCACGCTCAGGCTGTCGATCCGATTAAACCGGAATGGCTTAAAAGCATGAACGCGAACCTGTACAATCTTTTTACGATTCAGGTCAGCGTTGGACATACCGTCAACTATCGCTCTGATCAGGTTCGACAATTCCTTCTCAACCTTGAAAAGCTTGACTACGGCGCCTATTACGACGCGGCGGGAATCATGTTCTCCTTCACGGAAACAGACTTCCTCGATCTGCTTTTGAAATTGGACGACCGAACCATCGACAAGCTGGAACTGGTCGAAAAAGACGAAGACGGCAATCCCCTGCCCCGCAATCAGGTTGCAGGCGTAACCGGCGAAATCCTGATGGTTATGGAATGCCCCGCCGGTAAAATTCTCGTCGGCGGCAAAGGCGACAACGAATACGATTTGGAAAAATTACAAGCATTCTGCGCCGTTATCGACCTGGGCGGAAATGACGTCTACCGAGAAGGCATGGTCAGCATGAACCGCCCGGTTCTTCTGATTATCGACGAAGACGGAAACGACGTCTACACCGGCAGACTGCCCGCCATTCAAGGCTCGTCAATTCTGGGCGTTTCCTGCCTTATTGACCGCAAAGGCAATGACAGATACGACGCTCAACACGTCGCGCAAGGCTCAACCATGGGCGGCGTCGGCATTATCCTGGATATGGCTGGCGACGATACATACAACGGCGTTCGACGCGTTCAGGGAACCGCAATGGGCGGAATCGGTTTTGCTATCGACCTGGGCGGAAACGACTCCTACCATGCCGCCATGTGGGCGCAGGGATTGGGGCACCCCAAGGGAATCGGCATGCTGGACGACATCAGCGGCAACGACACCTACTTCGTAGGCGGCATCTATCCAGACTCCTACGACGAAACGCCCGGCTACGAAGGCTGGGGTCAGGGTTTGGGAACCGGCATTCGCGACCTGGCAGGCGGCGGAATCGGCGTTCTGCTTGATGGCGGAGGAGACGACGTCTACGAATACGACTACATCGCTCACGGCGGCGGATACTGGCAAGGCGTTGGAATTCTCCGCGACTTCAGCGGAAACGACAACCACGCCGGCGCAACCAAAAAGTCGTTCAACGGCGGACCGCGAACGCAGCAACAGTTCCAACGTTTAGGAAACGGCTTCGGCTGCCATTACGCCGTCGGATACCTGATTGACGACTTCGGAAACGACACGTATCACTCCACAATTATGGATAACGGCTTCGGCTGGGACGCGTCGTCTGGATTTCTGATTGACTTCCAGGGACACGACAAATACACTGCTGTCGGCGGCGGCTCCTGCGGCAACGGCGCTCAAGCCAGCTTAGGGGTTCTGTTCGATAACGACGGCAACGACAACTACTACGGCTCCAGCCAGGGTTACGCGTCTCCCGAAATCAATCCTGACTACCATCATTGGCCCGAATGCGGCGGAAACTTCGCATTCCTGCTTGACTACGGCGGAACGGACTCGTACGGCTGCCGCGTTAAGAACAACGGCATCTATCAGCGCGGAGCGTCCGGCGGATACATCGTCGATCGTCCAGTCAATCCGGATAAAAAGATTCCTCTTCCCAAATAACAGGAAACAGGGAATAATATAATCAAAAGGGAATAGACGTCAAACGTCTATTCCCTTTTTTTATTCCCTTTTTTATTGAGCGTCTCGCATAAAGTCAAAGTCGGAATAATACCAGACGGTTGACGGATTATATCCAAATTCAATTACTCCATCCAATTACATCCATGTTTAGCAAGACCCAGGCTGAACGAGAGCTTTGATGGATTTCCTGATTCTATGTTACAGGCTCTATGATATTTCAGCAATCACAAATTACAGCGATCATAAAAAGACGCCGGCATTAAAGCTGCAAGAATAGAAACGAAAAAGGGGGACAAGCTAACTCGTCCCCCCTTCATTCCCCTTTTAATCATGTTGCTTTAGCTTCTTTCGCTGCGCGAGGTATGATTCTAAAGCGACTTTCAAAAACACTCGTTGTCGCAACGCGGTCTTCCAGATTCGGTCTGAAAATAGTCAGAATCAAAAACGGCAAGTACCATGCCATATATAACAGGCCCTGGAACGGATGAACAAGCTGAGCGCCCATCAACACAGCGGCAGAACAGCTTAACAGCACGCCCAGGTTCTTTTGAGGCGGCCAGAACAACAGGCTTATGCACAACCCGCAATAGGCGGCAAGAACTGGAATTCTATACGTAACGTCTGCCGCGACAACGTCCCAGAATCCCTGCGGACGCTGTAAAATCAGCCCGACAAATCCCATCATGTTGAGCAAATTGCTTTTACATGCATCCTGATTTTCCGAAAAGACGAGGATAGTCAATCCCATAATCGCCATTGTCGCCAAAGTTGAAATGGCAAATCGGAAAACGCCGCGGCGCCAGTAGAAACTAATCCAAAGCGGAATCAGGAACCACGGATAATACGCCAGCGTCGACGCCATGCCAAGCAGGAAGCCGGAAATCCATGGACGGCGGTAAAAGACCATCGACCAGATTAAAAACGCAGCGGGAATGATATGATCCAATCGCGTTTGGAAATGGTAACTGTACGGCATGAGAAGGTACAACGCCGCAGCGGCTACGCCTGTATCGAAATTGCCAAAATGGAAATATCCAACAGCGATAATTCCAGCAACGATTAAAACGTGCCCCAAAATCGCGATGATTTTCGTCCAATACACCTGGGATTCGTTAAACGACAATGCGGAAATCTCTTTAATATCCGTAGTCGCCGCGAGTTCCGAAGCGTTTGCCTCACTTTCCGCTGTTTCCGTTTTCTCTTCAGAAGAAACGTCTGGAAGAGGATTTTCCGGTTGATCGGAAACGTCCTGCGACAGCGGCGTCAAAGCAAACTCGTGAAACCACGGATACCCCGGACCGCGTTCTGTCAGATGAGCCGATTCTGGTTCTGCATTGTTAAGCTGATTTATTCTTAAAGCGTCTTCCAGAGAAATTGGATGTTTAACAAAAAGATCTATTTCCGGGGAATTCTTCTGCAATTCCAACGGGGAAAGCGAAATGGCAATCGATCCCGCAAGAAATACCACCAGCGCCAAACATGTAAACCGAAGACCGCTGGAGTCCAAATTCGGCTCTAACAGCGGGCGGCGCACCATTAAGCAGTCCAGCAACAGACGGATTATATAAAATAACGTTAACAAAAAAAGTATAACGTATCCTGTTTTAACGAAGAACTCAGGACCGCCCGGCAGACTTCCGTGCATAATCAGAAGAATGCATGGTCCAAAGAGAAGAATCGACAGTAAATCCATGTTTCGCAATGACAGCGCTCGGTAAAACTTAAAGTAAATGCCGATTACCATCAAAGACGACAGATAGAACCACGTGGTTGGGCTAACGTCGTAATGGAAAAAAATATCACCTGCGTTCATATATATAGGCAGAGCGTTCCGCTCCGAAAAAATCGTTTTTAAAAGGGGGTTGAAAGTCCGATAATAATCGAACATTGGGATAGCAAAAAAACAATACACTATCTCATCTTCTTAATTGTACCCTAAAATTATAATTTTGTCAAGTAATCCCTGAAAATTTCTCGGAAATTTTAGTTAAATTTCTGCGTTTGAGATGGAT
>JAZMZV010000045.1:0-6794 GCA_045586185.1 Thermoguttaceae bacterium
CCCTGCTCAGATGTTGATTTTGCTTACGGCGGCGATATCTCGTGGGTTACTGCGATGGAAAAGCAGGGGAAAACGTTCTACAACGCAAACGGCGAAGCGGCGGACTGCTTTGAACTCCTGTCGAGCGTTGGGATGAACGCCGCCCGATTCCGCGTCTTTGTGAATCCGTCTGAATGGGCGCGCGGCGTCTGGGGGCTTTGCGATATCGACGACGTTGTAAAAAAATCAGTTCGCGCTCAAAAAGCCGGGATGAAGATTATGATCGATTTTCATTATTCCGACACGTGGGCGGATCCTGCTCATCAAAAGAAACCGGCTTCGTGTGACAACGCAGCAACCGTCAAAGACCTGAGCAATGGCGCTGCAGCGTTTACCAGTATAACGCTCGAAAGACTTAAAGTAGCTGGCGTCAACGTCAGCTGGGTTCAAATCGGGAACGAAACCCGCAGCGGCATGATGACAACGTCGTCTACGGGACAACAGACTGACGTCAACGGCGCGATGGGCGATAATTATGTTGTCATTCACAACAGATGCGCTTTCGCCGCCCGGCGCGCTTTCCCCCATGTTAAAATTGTAACGCATTTTGAAAACGGTCAGAGCGCGCTTGACGAAAAACAGATCGCGGTTCTGAAAAAGCTCGACTTCGACATTCTCGGACTGTCGCTCTATCCGGAATACGTCAACCACGGTGGATACTGGGCGCCGGACGTCAACGGCTTTTCGGAAAAGCAGTATAAAAATTGCGCTGAGAATATGAACGCGTTCGCCAAAGAGTTTGGCAAAGAAACGATGATTTGTGAAATCGGCGTTACGAGAATCGAAACGCCGTCCAACGGCGCGACGTTAAAGGCGGCGTTCGACTATATCAAGACAAACGTCCCGTCTTGCAAAGGCATTTTCTACTGGGAGCCGGAATGTTACGATGGGTTCAACCATTATCGCATGGGCGGATTTACCCGCTCCGGTCAGCCCGCCCCAGCGCTGATTGAGATTTTCAAACATTGATTTTTGGGGTTCGTTTTATGGATTTTGCACTTCGGATAATATTATCGATTTACGTTTTTACGATGATCTTTTTTATGCCATTGATGATAATCATCGACTGGTATATATCAAAGAGCATTTATCGCCGCGTCGGCTCTGTACTGATAAGCAGCGTCTTCTTTATTATCTTTATTATAATAGTCTATAGAATATGGGTATATTTGGGACATTTTAGCTTCTGTATTACATGATAATCTTTACCGATTTGAGATCTAGTTATTTTCGACAGGAACAAATCCGCTGGCCTTTGCTTTGCGAATCCATTCTTCGCCTTTAGCTTTGTCCTGCGTAACGCCGTCGCCTTCGATGTAAATATTTCCAAGCAAATACTGAGCGGGAGGAAAACCGTTTTCTGCCGCCTGTTGAATCAGTTTAACCCCTTTTTCTTTATCTACAGGAACGCCCTCGCCATCCATATAGCATATACCGAGGTCAGCCTGAGCGGGCGGGAATCCGGCTTCCGCGGCGGGCGTCATCAGTTTTACAGCTTCTTCCTTGTCAATCTCGACGCCGGTTCCTTCCAGATAACACGTTCCGAGATTGTACTGCGCTGTAACGCTCCCCTGCTCTACTGCTTTGCGAAGCCATTTAACCCCTTCCTCGACATTCATCTCCACATCCATGCCATCCAGATAACAGAGTCCCAATTGCTCTTGAGCGTAAGCGTCTCCTTTTTCTGCGCCCTTGCGAAGAGAGTCAATATCCTCATATATTGGCATCCCCTGTTGAGCGTTAGAGTTTGCAGGAACAGATTCCGACGCAGGCTGCGTATCCGTTTTGGAATTGCACGATGTAAAAAGCAGAGCCGTCATAATCAGCGCTGACAACGAGATGGTTTTGAGGTTGGACGTCATTTTCAGTTTTTCTCCTGATTCTGGTTATGTTTTTTAATTCCGAATAACTGACTTCAATTATACATTAAGATGGGGAAAATGCAAGTAATAGCAAAGAGAAGACTTTAAAAAATAATCCCCTCGCCAAGGAGGGGATTAGTGTACTAAAGCGTCTTTAAACAAAAGGGCGTTATTCTTTGGGCGCTTCGCAGCTGACGATAACCTGGCTGGGGCGAACGACGCGGTCGTGGAGGACGTAACCCTTTTGGGTTTCCATGAGAACTGTGTTCGGCGCGACGTCGGCGCTGGGCATTTGAGTAATCGCCTGATGGAAGTTGGGGTCAAAGGGTTGATTGACCGCTTCAATCGGCGTGCAGTTGTGTTTGCCCAAAACCGTATTGAACTGCTCGACTACCATCTTGACGCCGTCTAGCAGCGCCTTGCCCTGCGCTGTCAGTTCTCCCGCCTGATCCTGTTTTTCAGTCGCCTCGATGGCGCGAAGAAGGTTGTCCATGACGGGCAGCATGTCACGAATGAGCGACATGTTCGCGTACTTCAACTCGTCCTGAAGCGTTCGGGCGGAACGTTTTCGGAAGTTCTCCAGCTCAGCAAACGTGCGAAGGGTTTTGTCTTTCGCTTCCGCCAGTTCTCTTTTCAGAGCGGACAGCTCGTCTTCGGCTTCCTTAACGGGTTCTTCAGCGTCGTTGAGAGCGTCGCCGAAATCGACTTCCAAATCGTCTGAAGAGTTGTCAGACGGTTCTTCCTTTGACTGATTTTGATCCTGAGCGTTCTGTTGTTGATCAGAATCGTCATTATCTTGCGGATTGTTCTTAAAACGATTTTTAAAATGCGACATATATAATCATCTCCTTTTTTGTGATAAGTGTTTGTATGCTAATCCTCTATTTTTTGAACAACGACGCAAGGGTCGCCAGAAACCCTTTCCTGCCGTTTGAGACGTTCACGTCTTCAATTTCCGCCAGTTTGCGAAGGATTTCTTCGTGTTCCTTGGTGAGTTTTTTCGGGACGTCAATATAAACTTGCGCCAGCAAATCGCCGATTCTGTGCGAACGGAGTTCTGGCATTCCCTTTCCTTTGAGTCGAAAAACTTCGCCGGTAGGGGTGCCCGCCGGAATTTCATATTCCTGAGTCCCGTCGAGGGTGGGAATTTGGATTTTCGCGCCCAGCGCCGCCTGAGCGTAGCTGATAGGAACGCGGCAAACGAGGTTGTTTCCGTCGCGGGTGAAAATCGGATGTTCCACAATCTGGATGCTGACGTAGCAGTCGCCGTTGGGTCCGCCGTTGGGGCTGGGTTCGCCTTCGCCCTGAATTCTCATTTGGGTGGAATTGTCGATACCCGCCGGGATTTCAATCTCTCGTTCAACAGACGTTTCCGTCAATCCGCTGCCGCGACAGTCCGGACACGGGTCTTTGATAATCTTTCCCGTTCCGTGACAGTTTGGACAGACGCTTTGAACAGAGAAAAATCCCTGCGACTGGACGATCTGCCCGCGGCCGTTGCAGTACGGGCACGTTTGCGGTTCAGTACCGGCTTTTGCGCCAGTTCCGGAACAGGTTTTGCAATGTTCGTGACGTCTGAACGTAACGGTTTTTTTGACGCCTTTAGCCGCCTCGTTGAGAGACAGCTTGACAAAACATCGAACGTCGGCGCCGCGGCGAGGACGCTGACGACCGCCGCTTCTTCGACCTCCTCCAAACAGGTCGCCGAAACCGAACATGTCTCCAAACGCCTCAAAAATGTCGTTGACGTCGTGGAACTGCCCTGGTCCGCCGCCCATGCCTGCGTCCATGCCAGCGTGACCGTACTGATCGTATCGGGCGCGTTTTTCAGCATCGTGTAACACATCGTACGCTTCCGCCGCTTCCTTGAATTTGGCTTCCGCTTCTTTGTCGCCCGGATTTCTGTCCGGATGGTATTGCATCGCCAGTTTTCGATACGCAGACGAAATCGTTGCCTGATCCGCGTTTTTATCTACGCCCAGAACTTCGTAATAATCGCGTTTGGTTGCCATGCCTGTTATTGCGTTGTATTGTGAATAATATCATAAATTCAACCCGTTACAATCTAACCGATGAATCGCGGCTGGAATATAACGGGCTGAACGGATTCGTAAACGCTCCAGGGTAGCAGAGCGTTTATCGATAAATTTTATCGGACGCTGTCGGAAATCTGATCTTCCTTCTTTTTGGGCAGATCCGTTACCATCGTTTCCGTCGTGAGCATCAAACCGGCGATGGACGCGGCGTTTTCCAGCGAACAGCGGACGACTTTCAGCGGGTCGATAATTCCGGCTTTGTACATGTCGACAAACTCGTCTGTCGCGGCGTTGTATCCCATGGAGCCTTCCTGTTCAGCAACCATGTCAGCGATAACCGCGCCGTCTTTTCCGCAGTTGGCGGCAATCTGTTCCAGCGGTTTGGAAAGGATGTTGGCGATGATGTCAACGCCGATCTTTTCGTCTCCACGAGCGGCAGAGCGAGCCTTGAGGACAGCGTCTTTGCAGCGAATGAGCGCAGTTCCGCCGCCGGGCAGAATGCCTTCTTCCGCCGCAGCGCGAGTGGCGTGCAGAGCGTCGTCAACGCGGTCTTTCTTCTGCTTCATTTCCGCTTCGGTGTTGGCGCCGACTTTAATCACGGCAACGCCGCCGGACAGCTTCGCCAAGCGTTCCTGGTACTTTTCGCGGTCGTAATTGCTGTCGGTGTGTTCGATCATTTCGCGAAGCTGGTCGATTCGTTTCTTAACGTCGGCTTTCTTTCCGGCGCCGCCAATCATGGTAATCGAATCTTTGGTAATCGTCGCCTGCTTGACGCTGCCGAGCATTTCCAGCGTGACATTTTCCAGCTTAACGCCCAGGTCTTCGGAAATGACTGTTCCGCCGGTCAGGATGCCGATGTCCTGCAGCATCGCCTTGCGGCGATCGCCGAATCCAGGAGCCTTAACGGCGCAGACGTTGAGAATGCCCTTGAGTCGGTTGACAACCAGCGCCGTGAGCGCTTCGCCGTCGATGTCTTCAGCGATAATCAACAGCGGTTTGCCGGACGAGACGACCTTTTCCAGCAGCGGGAGCATGTCGCGCAGGTTGCTGATCTTCTTTTCGTGAAGCAGAACCATGGCATTTTCCATCTCGCACGCCATCGTATCCGGATTGGTGATGAAGTACGGAGAAAGGAATCCCTTGTCGAACTGCATACCCTCTACGATTTCGTAGAACGTTTCCGCTGTCTTGCTCTCTTCGAGAGTAATAACGCCGTCGTTGCCGACCTTTTCCATCGCTTCAGCCAGCAAGTTGCCGATTTCGCGGTCATTGTTGGCGGAAATGGTTCCGACGTTGGCGATTTCTTCCTTCTTTGTAACTTTCTTTCCGATGCTGTAGAGGTATTCGACAGCCGCCTGAACGGCTTTGTCGATGCCGCGGCGAATAGCGGTCGGATTGCTGCCGGCTGCGATGTTGCGAAGCCCTTCCTTGAAAATGGCGCGGGCGAGAATTGTCGCGGTCGTGGTGCCGTCGCCAGCCAGATCGGCTGTCTTCTGCGCGACTTCGTTGACCAGCTTGGCGCCCATGTTTTCAAAGGGATCTTCCAGTTCAATTTCCTTGGCGACGGTAATGCCGTCTTTTGTTACCTGCGGTCCGCCGTAGGATTTGTTCATAATGACGTTGCGGCCGGTCGGTCCCATTGTAACGGCGACCGTGTCAGCCAGTTGTTCAACCCCGCGAAGCATCGCCTGACGGGCTTTATCGTCAAAAAGCAGTTGTTTAGCCATTGTTTGTATTCCTGTTGATTATGAATGCTGAATTGATTTGACAAACGCTCCAGCCGGCGGAACGAATTCTGTCACGCCCCGCCGACGCTGTAACGTTATGACTATTTAATCGCCTTGGCGAGGATGTCTTCTTCGCGGAGGATTTTGACGTCCTTTCCGTCAACGGTGATGTCGTTTCCGGCGTACTTGCCGTAAATGACTTCGTCGCCAACGGCAACGGACAGTTCAGCGCGAGTTCCGTCGTCGAGCAGTTTGCCCGGACCAACGGCGATTACGGTTCCACGCTGCTGCTTTTCTTTGGCGTTGTCCGGCAGAACGATGCCGCCAGCGGTAACGGATTCAGCTTCTTTCGGTTCGACAACGACGCGATCTTCCAACGGTTTCAAGCAAAACTTAGCCATTATATTGTATCTCCTGAATGTATTGTTGATTGGATAAATTGTTAAGGACTTTTAGTAGCGAGTTGCGAGTTGCGAGTTGCGAGAAACGCAAGCGCCTCAAAAAATCCTCTCGCTACTCGTTACTCGCCACTCGCAACTTCATTACATCATGCCAGGCATTCCGCCCATGCCGCCCATTCCGGGAGCGCCGCCAGCCGGGGCTTCGGGTTCTTCCTTCGGAATGATGGTAATGGAGCAGCTGGTTGTGAGCAGCAAACCGGCAACGGACGCAGCGTTGATCAAAGCGGTTTGAACGACTTTGACCGGGTCAATGACACCGGCGTCGATGAGGTTGCAGTAAGCGTCTTTGTCTGCATCGTAGCCTTCGGCGAAATTCTTCATGCGAAGGACGCGGTTGACAACGATTCCGCCGTCAATGCCGGCGTTGTCTGCAATGGCGCGAGTCGGCGCGGACAACGCGCGTTTGAGAATCTGAGCGCCCAGAGCTTCGTCGCCCTTGAGTTTGAGGGAATCGACCGCCGACGCGCAGCGCAGCAGAGCGGTTCCGCCGCCGGGAACGATGCCCTTGTCCAACGCGGCGGCAGTAGCAGCTTTGGCGTCGTCAAGAAGGAACTTGCGTTCTTTCATTTCCGTTTCGGTCGTTGCGCCAACTTTAATCTGAGCGACGCCGCCTGCCAGTTTCGCCAAGCGTTCCTGTAGCTTTTCGCGGTCGTAGTCGGAGGTCGTCTT
>JAZMZV010000046.1:0-12774 GCA_045586185.1 Thermoguttaceae bacterium
TCTTCTTCGGCGTTATCTTCTTCGTCGTCTGCGTCTTCGTCCATTGGGCCGAAAATTTCGGCTAACGCTTTTTTCAAAAAAGGTTTTCCCCTCTTAATTTAACTTGAAAAAACTTCCCTAAAAGGGAGCCAGCTTGCTGGCGACCGAAAGTTTTTTCAAGTTAGCAAAACGCCTGCTTTTAAGCTCTCAGGCGCCAACTTATTGAATTAACTAAAAAGATTCTGAATTCTCCCGATTTAAAAAGGGATACTTGTCCGAACTCTCCAATTCCTGGATTCTTTTATACAATTTATTTTTTGCAATGAATTCAAAAACTTCCTTTGGGACGTAGTCTTTCCATGTTTCAAAAGGATACGTTCTCAAGTCGCAGGAATTGACGCCTGTACGGCGGTGAATTTCACAGCGAATTCCAGCCTTTGTGAACGGTTGATATACAAACGGGTTGTCACTAAAGACGATTTTCAGATTTGGCACGGTCTTTAATACGTTTGAAACCCACTTCTCCGGCTCTGCGCCCTGTAGATGGCGTACAAAAACGCGATCTGTCAAGTCGTTGTTTTGCAGAACCTCGTTTATCATGAATTCGCGTTCCGAGACCGTTAAAAAATTGGATTTGTTCAGTTCTCCAACGTCACCAATCAACACGCATAACGTTATATCTGGATGAGCGCTGCAAATGCTTTTGATGCGTTCCAGATGAGCGTTGGTAAACGGCTGAAATCGTCCTGGAAAAAGACCGGTTTGAACGATGGTTTGCTGCATAAAATTTGTTTACAAAAATGAATTCAATGAGTTTGTCCCTTGATTTTAATTCGCTTTTTAGGAAAGCCAATATGGATTTTGTTCTTTCCCGCCAAATAGAACGTCGGGAATAATTCCAGAAGCTGAGGCGTTGAAAACGTATACTCGGACATATTATCAGCAGAAAGAGTATCTGCCAGTTTCATCAGCAATCGGAAATCCAGTTCGTGAGGAACGTCCAGCCAGGTTTCAAACGAGCGCGCTTTTTCTAGGATAGATGTACGATATTCCTGTCCAATTAAATAGACCGGGTAATTATACATGACAATGCGGCGAATTGCCGGTGAGCCGACGTTGCGTAGATCTTCCCAAAAGTCAGTCCACGAGACAAGATTGACCGTAATGTCGATTCCGATTTGATGATAACGATTAACAAAATCCCGAACGGGATTCTCGAACAATTTCGGACGATTAACCAGCAAAATTAAATCGACGTCGTCCCGGCATTTCGGAATAACCGTCGTTATCATCTGCGGATTTGCCCCGGGACAAATTTTGTGATCAATATTCGGAGCTGTGCGTCCCTTGCCGTGAGCGGTTGAACCGTGCAGGATCAGGCACATTGACTCCTTATTCGCGTCGAAATCTAGCGACGACTCCAGCATGTTCCGAAAGTCCAGAGCAACCTGAACGTTCTTTTTGGCAATGGACGAAAACGATTTTGTAAAGTTCCAATCGTTCGACAGCAAAGCGTCTTGAAACAGCTTGTGCGTTTGAGAAAACCGGTCATCCCAGGAAACGACAAGTTTGCTGCGTTTCGCCTGAAGCTTTTGGAAAACTGTATCGAACATGTTAACTCCTGCGAATAATGTCAACGGCTGTTTTTAACGATTCGGCGTTTTTCTGATAGGAAATCGCATAAAAGTTCACCGCGCCGCTGCGAATGCTTCTCGCCAGCGATTGAAAGAACTGCTGTCTGTTCTGGCTTATAGATTGGATTTTGTTCTTCTGACGGACGCTTCTGACTTTTTCAAACGAAAATATGTTATCTGACAAGCAGCAAAATGGAATGTGCTTTGAAATGTGCGTAAACGCCTGATTGAGAGCTTCTGAACGGGGCTTTGACGACAGACGAAGTTCGTCGTTTGTAACAAGGAAATAAATATCCTTGATTGTAACGCGATCCCTGACCGACGTTCCAAGTTTATCTAAAGGAAAAACGATTTTGTCGCGAAAACCATGAGGAATGGCAGGCAATTTCAGCACGGATCGAGGCAGCAGTTTGAGATTAACCAGATTGCTGACGTCGTTACAGTTTACAGACATGTTCTTTTCCAGACACAGCGCGGACAAGGAACCGTCGCTTTCGAGGGTAATGTCGCACCAGTCGTCGGTTAGAACAAAGTCGCAGTATTTTAGCAGATTCAAAAATACAAACGATTTCCCGGCGCACGCATCGCCGAGGAGAAGCTTTCCCCGATTGCTCATTGAAAAGGCGCATGCGTGAATCCCCTGTCGAAATTGCGATGCTCGACAGGAACTTGCCATGGCGGAAACCAGACTTTTCATTTTGCCGTAATGTTCTTTGCCAGCAAACAGAAGACGATTATGAATAAAATCGACCGTGAAGTCGTCTTCGCGTTTGAGAGAGCGAGGGAACAAGGACGGCGTTACATAGTACACCTCTGCGTCTGGCGCGCTGTCTGTTATATCAGACGACAGATTTTTTACGTACCAGCTAAATATGGGTTCTATGTTGCAGCCAAGACGAATGGCGCTGTCGCCGCATTTCACTGTAACCATGGGAAGTTCAGGCGGCAGCGATTTCAAATAGATGGCGCGTATTTGATTCATCAGTCGTCCTCGTACGATAGGGTCATTCTGATTCCATCCGCCAACGAAACCGGTTCGATTCCCAATTCCTGATTGGTTTTTTGATTGTTTAACGACACGTCCAGCGGACGAATCGCGGTGCGTTCGGATGAAAAGCTTTGAACCAAATTCGGATTGCCGCGCATTGACGCCGCTAAAACGCCCAAGTCGTAACGGGAAATGCGGTCGCTGCCGGAACAGTGAAAAATACCCGTCTTGACGTCAGAGATTATCTTTGTCAATCCGAGTACCAGGTCGTCAATATACGTTGGAGTGCAAAAGACGTTGTCCGCCAAAACGACAGGTTTGCCGTGAAGCGTTCGTTCCGAACACCAGTGAACCAGCAGCGACTGGTTGTCGATGGCATCTTGCTCAAGCGTGGGCAGCAGGCTTTTGCGCTCTTCCGGCAGTAACGGACCGTATACAAGAGCGGTTCGAACAACCGCCCATCGCGACGTTAATTTAACAATCTCTTCGCCAATGACTTTCATCTGACCGTAGGCGTTTGCGGCTTGCGGCAGCTCGTCTTCCGTAAAAGGAGGCTCTGAGCGCTTGCCAAAAGCCATATCCGATGAAATAAAAATCAGATGGACGTCAGGGTTTTGAAGCGCGTATAAAACAAACGGTTTCATGGAAAAGACGTTAACTAAACTGGCGGCGTACGTTTCCGTTTGGCACAGTTCCAGCCCTTTAATTGCTCCATTGAGAACAATGGTTTCAGGACGGCGCGCTTCTAAAATGGAATTAACTGCGTCGTTGTCTGCCAGGTCGCAAATAGAAATGGGCAAATCCTTATTCCAGGGGGAATGGTTAATATCAATTCCCGTAAGAGAATGTTCAGCGCTATCGTTGAGCAGAAAACGCATTAGTCTTGAACCGATAAAACCGTCAGCGCCCGTTATTAAAATGTTCATTGTACTTTTTGATAAAGCCAAAGCTATCTTGTCAGAATAAAAAGCAAGATATACCAGGAAAATCGATTACTGGATATAATCTAACTTTGGAATAAAGGAAATTTTTTGACGCGTATAATCCAAGGCATGTAATAAAAATTCCACTTTGATTTAATTATACTGGAACTCAAGAATAATACAAGGGGCGTTACGAGACTGAACAGAATATGGAACGCTTGCGTCATGCCGCTTGAATATAGAAATTGGGCGCAATAGCTAAACCGATTAGTCATTTCAATTTCCAATTGCGCCCAGACGACGAATTATCTTCTTATTCGCCCTTCTTTCTCAACACGATAGCGATAAAATTCAGGTATTTTCCGCCGCCGGCTTCGATGGCTTTTCGGTCGCCGATGGCGTACTCGTTTTCCTGACGTAGCCAGTCCGCCCAAACTTCTTCGTTACTTTCCATTTCTTTTATAGAAATAATCTCGGCGTCTTTGGCGCTTTCCATGATCTTTGTCCAGTACGCGATATCGTGAATGTAGTCCAGCTGATTCGGCGTCCAGGACAGGAGCAGTTCCGGCGGCAGAGCGCTGTGACAGTCTTGCTTCATGCCGGGAATTGTGATATAGATCATCGCGCCGGGTTTGACAAACGGGAGAAGTTTCTCGTCCAGATAATCGGGGTCGCGCCCAAAGTAGTTGTAGGAATCGACACAGACGACGGCGTCGAAAAAGTCCTTTTCAAAGGACAGACTGGTCGCGTCGGCTTTGACGGGAACGATCTGACCGCGGGGAACGCCCATGGCGTCGAAGAACGCCTGATTCTCCGCCGGGTCGCTCCACAGGTCGCAGGCGTAGACTGTAAACCCGTACTCCTTCGCCAGAAAGAGGGACGTCAGTCCCATGCCGCTGCCCAGGTCGCAGACGACGGCGCCGGCGGGAATCTGATGTTCCCGCAGCAACTCCTCTTCCAGCTTGACCGGGTTCGGTCCCATAATTCTGGACTGTAACGCTGGCGTATTGTACTTTTCGCTGAGTATGTATTTCATGGTTAATTGGTTACTCTTATTCTTTCAACAGCCCGTCGGGATTCGGACCCGGCAGGGTCGGGACTCCCAGGAGGACAAATCCGTTGTCTTCCAGAACCCCTTGTGACGGACGGTCAAAGTGAATTCTCCAGACGCCGGCGGGCGGGGTCTTTCCCTCGTCTGTAAAGAAGCCGATGGCGGCGGAGACGTTGTCCTGCTGCCAAACCTGATTTCCAGCCGGGTCGAAAATCGTTACTTTGACTTGCTCTGCGCCTGCGCCGAAGACCTTCATCCCGAACTCTTTGGTTCCTTCCGGAACGTAAAAATACAGGCTCCCGACGGAGGAAACCAGATGAACAGGGTTCGCGCCGTTAATCGCAACCGGGGCGTTACATCCTCGCATCGCGACGGAGTGAGAACCTACTTCAACGTCAATCGTGTAAACGCCGGTTTCGGACGCAGTGAATGCGTATTCCTTCAGCTTGCCCATCTCGGTAGACGGGAGTTTGGTCGTCTTGCCGGACGGCGTTGTGAGCAGAACCGGCTTGACGGCGGGTTCGGAACGTCCGACGCGGCGTTGTTCCAGGACAAATCGAATCTCCAGACCGCTTTTCGCGTAGAGCCAGTACTGCGCCCTGGCGCGGCAATAGATTTTGTCGAATTCTTTCGGTGAATCGGCGGAGTCATTGACAGGAATAACCGCTTTGGCGTCCGGTTTCAAACGGGGAATCTGTCGAGCGTTAATTGCCGGAAAGAGTTTTTGAACGTCGGTTTTGTCAAGATCAAAGGTTTGTTCAGTACCGTTGGAAATGAGCTTGAAAGAACCGCTGACGTTGTTTACGCCGTAGCCGTTGATTGAATAGTCCTTAAATTCCATCAGCGGACGCTCGCCGTCGAGTCCGGTGCAGTCGTCAATAATCGTTACGTTTTTGAATGTAACAGTTCCAAACGCGGTTTCGTCAGACGCTCTGGAAGAAATGAGAATCGGGCTTTGATACGCAGGGTTCTTCTCGTTTGGGAGAACGCCGCAGCCTTTAAGCATCGTATTTTCAATCTCAATAGTCGCGCCGTTTTGAGCGACAGCCCGAAGCTGAAACCCGCCGCGGTCGTTTTCAAAGCGGCAGTTGCGGAAGACGATTCGCCCGGTGAGCGACTCGTCTTCCGTATTGTTTACCGTCAGCGCTACAGACGCTCTGGCGTTGTTACGGGAAACGACGTTGTCCAGGACGATGCTGATGTCGCCGGACTTGCGTTTGAGATTGGGCAAGTACATGTCAATGCCGGCGCCGGCGTTGTTCTCGCAGACACAGTTTCGCATGACGCAGTTGGCGAGTTTTTCGTCGTCCTGATTCGGCTCAAAGTCGATTCCCGCCTGCGGCGCGGTTCCCTGCGTGTTGCGGAGAACCGTATTTTCAATGAGCAGGTTTTCGGCTGTGATGACGCTGATTCCCTGCCGGTTATTGCCGTCGCAGACGACGTTGCGAATCGTAACGTTTTTGTTTGTAACGCCGTGCATGGACTTGCCCAGGTAGATGCCGTCGCCTCCGGAACCGACCAGGTTCAAGCCGTCAACGACAATATTGGACGAGCTTTTGATATTCAATGCGTGACGCCATTCCGCTTTCAGGTAAGGCTCTTTGTGATAGTCGGTCTTTCTCATGCGGAGCGTTGCCGTTCCTGCTTTTTCAGCGCGAAGCGTAACGTTTTCCTGCCCAACGACGCTGACCAGGCAATCGTTCTTTTTGAGAAACTCTCCCTGTTTGGCGAGCAGTTCCGCGTTTTGAGCGAAGACGATCTCCCGATTCCCCTTGACGGTCAGCGGGCAAACAATCCATGGATACGCTTTGCCGTCGATAACGGGACAGTCCACGATGATTACCGGCGCGTTACAGTCTAACGCCGCCTGTAACTGAGCGGTAGAGTCGTTGGCGTCGAATCCCCACCAAATCGCGTGCGCCTGAGCAATTTTGCCCGCTGCAACGTCCGCCAGTTTCTGTTCGTCCGGCGCAATCGTCTGAGCAAACAGCGGGACGCAAAGCAGCGCCGCAAACAGGACAATCAAGAAACGTCTGAAAAACGAATGTATGAACATGACTTATCCTCTTTGAAAAAACTCTTTGAAAATCGGAAATCGAATAAAACAAGCTCGCAGACTGTAATCCGCGAGCTTAGAATATGTTTGGATGAAAACGCTTTTTATTGCGGTCGTTTTGGGGCAGAGCCGCCGTTTCCGCCGTTGTTGGGACGGGGAGCGCCGCCGGGACGACGAGGTTTGTCTCCAGCTGGCCGCGGAGGTCGAGGTTTATCTCCCGCCGGTCGAGGAGGACGAGGAGCGCCTTGTTCTGAAGGGGCGTCTGACTGCTTGGCGCTGTCACTGGAACTGGATTTGGGCATGCTCAGAGGGGCGAGAATGCACAGTATTTTACGTCCCAGGCGTTTGGGCGGAGAGTCAACCCGGGCGATGTCCTTGAGCTGTTCAACCAGTTCCTGCATTTTCTTTTCTCCGTCATCTACGTAGATAATTTGTCGACCGGAGAAAGACATGGTAACCTGAACTTTACACTTGTCGTTGATAAACCCTTTCGCCTGATTGACGCGCACCATCATATCGTGAGCGCCAATATTTGGACTGAGCCGAATTTCCTTGGTTTTAATTTGATTGCTTTGAGGACTTTTGGCTTTTTTGTTTTGTTCATACTTGTACTTGCCGTAGTCCAGAATTCTGCATACTGGCGGTTTTGCGTTTGGAGCAACTTCTACAAGATCCAACTGAACGGAGTCTGCCAGTTTAATAGCCTCTTTGGTAGGCATAACGCCGAGTGAAACTCCCTTTTCGTCAATGACGAGGACTTCGGAAATGCGAATCTGTTCGTTAATTCGCTGTTTAGGAGACGAATCTTTGCGTGGATAGGGACGTCCTTGGGACATCGTGATAAAAACCTTTCTGTTAAACCAGGGAAATATAAATGCAGCGATTATATCCGATTCAATTCGGGAAACTTTTTTAACCGTAGAGCCATGCGCTCAGTGTAGGTAGTTTCTCGCTGCTGACAATTTTATTATAATTATAATACAATAATCCAGTTTCTTCTACAAGACGCTTTTTTAGAATTTTTGTCGATTTTTCAAAAAATTTTCAAAAATTTTTTTCTGGACTGTACGGCGTTTGACCAATTTCCAGCCCCTATTCCAGAATTTTTCAAATACGGTACAATAATAATCTATGAAAGATTTACTAAAACGATTTGGGCTGGACGGGTTTATCGTCCTGTTGTTTACCGCGATTTTTCTGGCGTGGCTGTATCCGGCTCCGGGCGCGGTGAAATGGCATGGGGTATCGCTTTCAGACGTCGCGCACTGGGGCGTGTCTGTAATTTTCTTCCTCTACGGCTTGCGCCTGAACTGGTCTGAAATCTATTCCGGTTTAAGCAACTACCGGCTCCATTTGGTAACGCAAAGCGGCGTGTTTATCATTTTCCCGCTGGTTGTTCTGCCGATGACATACTATTTTGGACGTCAGGAGGACGGCTCCATTTCAACCCTTTGGCTGGGGATTTTTTTCCTTTCAGCACTGCCGTCAACCGTGTCGTCTTCCGTTGTGATGGTCAATATCGCTAAAGGGAACGTGCCCGGCGCGATATTCAACGCGAGCATTTCCAGCCTGCTGGGCGTTTTTATTACGCCATTGTGGATGTCGATTTTCGTCAACGCTCAGTCCGGGTCAGGGCGGGAACTGCAATCCATTTTTATTTCGTTGATTATTCAGGTAATTGTTCCCATCGTTGTTGGGGTAAGTCTGAATCGATTCTGGGGAACCTTTGCCCAAACGCATAAAAAGCTCTTGAGCAAGTTTGATCAGAGCGTTATTATCCTGATTGTCTACACGTCGTTTTGCGACTCGTTCCTGAAAGGACAGTTCTCGACCTTATCAACGCTAAAGCTCTTTGCTCTGTCCGCGGGAATGATCGCGCTGTTTTTTGTCGCCTATGCGATCATGGGCGTAATCTGCCGAGCGCTGAGATTTAATCGGGAAGATACGATTACCGCTCTGTTTTGCGGGTCAAAGAAATCGCTCGTACACGGCGCGGTAATGTCCCAGATTATTCTGACCGACCCCGCCATGGCAGGAATCCTGCTTTTGCCGACGATGCTCTATCACGCCTTGCAGCTGATAATCGTCAGCATTTTAGCGCGCCGCTGGGCGAGAAACGAGACGAATGGAAGGCGGTAATGAAGTGAGCGAAGCGAACGGAATTACGCATTCGCCGTCAGGCGAACTTGACGATGGATTTAGCTATTTGGTTCGCCTTCGGCGAACTGCGTAACTCCGCTCCTGTTAGTCGCTTCGTTACCGCCTTTCAATCCATCGTGCTAACTCTATAGCGCCTTGCAGAACACGACAAAGTACTGAATGTGCGTCGGACCTTGCGGGGTGGCGAATCCGTCGACGTCTACACAGTACGCCATTCCCGGCTGAACCTGAACCGGGGACGGTCTGAAAATAATGCACAGCGGGACGCCGTAACCGGCTTGATCGACTTTGACGCTGTCCAGTTCCAGCGACTTGACTTCCATTCTTTTTAACGCCGCGGTTTTGGCGTTGAACATGGCGGGCGTAACGCTGATTTTGAACTTGTCGTCGCCCAGATAGCGGTATTTAGAGGGATTGAGAACCAGACTCCACGCCCAGTTCGCCTCAAACATGTTGACCGGCGTCAGACCGCAGGCGGGGAAAGAGAAGTAATTGTAGTCAAAATCTTTTTTCGGACGCGACGAGTCAAAGGAGTACATTACGCTCCAGCGTCCTTTCTCGCCGAACCCGGTTGTTTTCATGTACGGGTTGATGCACCATCGGCGGTGCCCGAGAGTTTTGATGTTGCCGGGGTCGGAGTCGTTCATGTACGCTCGGACGCTGCCTTGGCAGCCGTTATCGCCGCCGCCCATAAAGAGGTTGCCGGAAGACGTTCCCTTGTATCCCCATTTATAGACGTCGTCGTTCATGCCGGACGGCTTTTCAGGCGTATGATCCAGATGACCAATAATTGCCAGTATTTGCGCCCCGGCGGCGGCGTGAGCGGTTTGCGTTTTGTCCAGCGTCATGTCGGCAAACGGCAATCCCACCACAGCGCGAAACAACATCAAAGAACGCAGCTCTTCCTGCCCGCGTTTCATGGGAACAACCGAAAACGCTGAGGCAAGAACTGGCTGCGGCGCGTCGGGCATAACTCCGGTAAACTGAATCTTTGCCTTTTTAATCGCGGCAAATTCCATTGCCAGCTGTTTGGGCGTTTTGACAAAGTTGGGATTGCGGAACGGGTCTTTCCGCGAGGAAGCGGTAGGTTTTGATAACTCCGAGGACGCGTTTTCAAACGGATTCGTTCTCGCCGGCGCGTCTGGAATTCCCAATTCGTCTTCGTCGTAACCGAAATGAAACTTCTGACCGTAAGCGGATAACGCGAGCGTTAAAACCAAAACGACAGCGAGAGAAAAACGTCTCATAATTATGCGTCCTGAATAAAAAGTATGATTGGTTGCGAATTATCGTTTCTTTTATTATAACAAATTCTGAACTAAAAGTAAAGCGCCGTCCACGATGGGACGGCGATTTTTTAGTAAAATTCAAATTTGACGCGATACGGAACGCGAAATCCGTTTATTTGCTTGACTTGCGGCGGCGAATGAGCAGCAGACCGGCGGAGCCGAGAATCAGCAGAACCCATGTTGACGGTTCTGGAACGGACGGATCGCTTTTGCCTAAAAGAGCGTCCCACGTCAAACCCATGCGGAATTCGTCATAGAACCAGGTTGCCCCGCCGTTGCGGAACCGAATTTCGTCAAACGACAGGTTAAAACCTTCTTTGACCGTTTTTAACGCTTCGTCCTGTTCAGCTTCAGAAAGCGACAAATCCGGGTCAAAGTAAATCGTTAAAAGATCGGTTGAATCCGGGTTGAAGTCAATACGGGCGATAATCAGGTGATCTTCATTGTCAACCCATTCGTAAGCAACGCCTGATTCATGATTGGCGGAATTCAAGTCAAAATTTGAGGCGTTAGGGTCTCTCAGGAATCCGCTGTATGCGCTATACCCGTTTACCTGAGCCAAGCCAAAAATTTCAGCGCCGTCGCGATACAGTTCCGCGCCGCCAGCCCAGGAACGAGCGCCATTGCCGTTGAGCAGGAATCCGTAATAAATTGTTCCCTGAACGCTTCCGCCGCCAACTTTGCCGTCGACGTCAACGAGTCTGAGATTCTGAAGCGAGTCCATATCCAAAGCCATCGAAGCTTCTGAATTGTTAACTCTTAAATATCCAGGTTCAGAATCCCAGCCGTCGTACTGCAGAGACTCGTTTGCAACGATAGTCGCGTTATTGTTGGTTGTTACCCACGAACCCTTATACGCTTCGCCTGTTCCCTTATAGGGCTGACCGGTAATCGCGCCTTCCGTATAACCGGAGAAGGATTCTTTAATGAACGGGGCAGTTGCGCTTTCTGACGGATTGACGTTGCTTTGCAGCAAAGAATTCCAGGTCGTTCCCAAGCGAATTTCGTCTACGTTCCAGACAGAAGCGTTTCCGCCGTTGCGGACCCGCAAAGAGTCAAACGCCGCGTTGCCGGTGGTCGTTGTTATCGAAGCCGCAGGCTGTTCTGATTCCGGCTTGGACAAGTCCGGGTCAAAATAGAATGTAATATTGTCGTTAGCGTTGGGCTGATAGTCAATTTTAGCGATAACCAAATGCGTTCTTTTGTCGTCCAGCGTTGCGCCGTTTGTGTTGAGGTCTACAACTCCTCCGGACGCATCGCCGAAAATACTGAACGTGCTGGACCCGCCGTTTTTCCCAATACCGAGAATTTCTGAACCGGAACTTCTGTAAAGCTGAATCGCGGCGCCCCAGGACGGGTAAGCGTCTGACTGCGTGAGGAACCCGATGTACAGCGTGCCGGACGCGTCGTTGCCGCCATAGTAACCGTCAGACGCGAGAAGCCCTGCGCTGTCCATGAGAATGTCGTCCGGAGCGACGTACAGATACTGTCCATTCATGGCAAGCATGCCGCCGGTTTGAGCTGCGGACTGATAGCCGTCATAAGACAAACCTGTTGTTACAATAGAGGCTTTTCCCGTATCGCCAGACCATTTAGCGGCAGGCAAGCCGCCCTGGTTGGTATAATTCTGATTGACGAGTTCTCCGGTTTTGTACCCTGTAAACGTTTCGCTGAACAGCGGCTTGTTCTCGTCAAAAGTTGTCTTGCCGAAAATGTCGGACGCTTTGGTTGCGACGGTTAAATTGTCGTATGAAATTGTTTCACCCGTTCCAGCGCCAAAACGAATGCGAGTTAAGTCGGAGTAGGTGTTGCCGGTTCCAACCTGGGCGGACGGGCGACGATAATCAGCGTACGTCAGCTCCGTTCCCGGTTCGACAACCCACATATAGGACGCTCTATTGCTCACGCTGCGCGAACCGATGATTGTATACGTCTTGCCTTGTTCAGCTTTAGCGCTGGTATTCGTATTTGCATTGGCTTGCGCGATGTTAAGATACTCGTTATTTCCGGAACGACCCCAAAAATACTTTTCAGCGCCTGTGGCGAAAAATGAAACGCCAGACCATTGCGCCGTATTCAAAGCGGTTATTGTATAATCAACTTTGAACGTTGTTGAGCCCGTTGGGACTCTGCCTGTCGTTTCCGTTCCGTTAAACGTGATGTACGTGGTTGTGTTGCTGACAACCATTTTCCCGTCCTGAGTCAGGTCGGCGCTCCAATTTCCCGACGTTCCGCCGCCGTAATTCCAGCCGGTTTTCCCACCGCTGAAATCGTCCGTACCGATAATCTCTGCGTTTGCAATGCTTGTTACGACTGCCAAAGCAATCAACAATCCGAATGTAAATGCGCGTTTCATAGTGTTTGTGTATATTAAACGTTAAACTGATTTGACGTATTTTGAGTGATAGTATACTTATACTCAATATATAGTATAATCTAAATTTCGAAATTGTCAAATAAAAAAAGCCCGAAAAAATCAAATTTTTCGGACTTTTTTCAGCTAAAATGCCGGTTATTATAGATCTAATACAGAAAGCAAACGGGAACAAATAGAGTTTGAAAGAGTAAGAATGAAAAATGACTCTATCCCCACGTCTTTAGACGTGGGAAAGAAAAACCTTTCAAAAATCGTAGCCCCCAGATTTATCTGGGGGATTAGGCAGACGCACCTTCCCAAAACGCTTTCTCCCTCTT
>JAZMZV010000047.1:0-4612 GCA_045586185.1 Thermoguttaceae bacterium
TAGGGACAAAAAGCGTGTCGATTTTTACGCAAATATTTTGACACGTATCTTTTTGCCATATTTTCGGTTTTAATCAGTAATTCGTAGGACTTGATGTTCATATTAGTATTATACATCAGTCCAGAAAACAATCAATTACCATATATATAATAGTCTGGCGGTCCGGGACGAAAAGCGTTTTCTTCTCGCAACTCGCCACTCGCAACTTACACCCCCACGAGGCATTCCAATGAAAAAACTTTCTACATTTGTATTTGCTCTGCTCCTGACGAACGTTGTTATGGGAGCGGAAGCTCTGAAAGCTAAAGTAACCTGGGTCAGCGACGGAGATTCGTTCATCGTCGAAAAAGAAGACGGCTCGACCGCTCGCGTTCGCTGCGCCTGTATCGACGCCCCGGAAAACGATCAGCCCTACGGCGACACCGCCAAAAAAGCCGCGATCAAAATGCTCAAAGACAAGGAGATTCTGGTTCAGGTCGTCAAAGTTGACAAGTACGGACGCATCGTCGGCCGCGTCGCCGTCAAACAGGAAGACGGAAAGTATCTGGACTACGAATACTACATGCTGGAAAACGGACACGTCTGGCAGTTCAGCAAAGCCTATACAGACGAGAAAGCCAAGGCGAAGGAAGACGAAGCCCGCAAAAAGAAGATCGGCTTGTGGAATACCAAAAACCCGGTCGAGCCGTGGGAATGGCGCTGGCGCGGCATGGGGCAGGGCAAATGGCACGAAAGGGATTAGCGCGGACGCCGTTCCGCCGATGGATTGGAAGGCGGTAATTAGGCGAGCCGGGGTGCGTAAGCCCTCGAAAAAATCTCACGCGGAGCCGCGGAGATGCGGAGGATGTTCGCGTAGTTTTAAAAACTATGCGTTCTTTGTGGCTTAAAAATTAGTAAGGAAAGAACAAGCAACCAGCGGGAGCGAAGTTACGCTTAGGCGAGCCACGGGTGTAAACTCTAGAACGTGTGCGAAGCGAACATAAAGCCTCACGCAAAGTCCGCAAAGTTCGCGAAGTTTTAAATAGCGGACGCGAAGCGTTCAACTAGAATCGCGTAGCGGTTCAACGTTTCTAGCCGTGGGTTTTAACCCACGGAAAAAGAAAAACGATAAAACAAACATCGTCAAATACTCTTTTCCTCTTGTCCTCATCTGAGGGCGAGAGGAAAAGATACTGTAACGATCAAGGACGCTCGGCAATCGCGAACCAGCAGGGCAGGGCGTCTCGCCTAAAAAAATCTGTATTTAAGAAAACAAAGAAGATGGGAAAAAAACTGTCAGAAATGACGTTGGAAGAACTCTGGGAATTGTTTCCCATCTATCTTGTCCAACACGATGACAAGTGGACAGACTCTTACATAGAAATAGAAGCTACAATAACAAATTTGTTGGCAAATTATCATGTTGAAAGGATCAGTCACATTGGGAGTACCGCGATACATGGAATATGGGCAAAGAACATTGTTGATGTGTTGATTGAGATTTCTGAAAACGCCGATATTGAAGAAGCGGCGTATACTCTCGAACGGAATGGTTTTATCAGAATGTCCGCTGATATGAAAAGGATTTCTTTGAATAAGGGATATACCAAGGAAGGATTTGCAGATAAAGTCTTCCATATTCATCTCAGATATGTTGGAGATAACGATGAACTTTATTTTCGCGATTATCTGAATGATCATCCGGACGTCGCCAAAGAATATGAAGCCCTTAAACTCAAACTTTGGAAAAAGTACGAACACAACAGAGACGCCTATACGGATGCCAAGACAGACTTTATTCACCGGTGGACGCAGGAAGCGCGAAAGGAATACGGAAACAGATACTGCTAAATCTCAATTTGACATTTAGAGGGGCAATTTAGAAGGGAACGCAGAATACGCAGACTCCTCGCAGAGAACGCAGAAGCAAGCGACCATGTGTCATCTACGCCTGATTCTCAGGCTATGACACGATGTTCGCTTGCGTTTTTAAATATATCTGTTTGCTTTTTAAATAACATTATTTCAAAAATAAAAAAATCGGGCGGGAATCGTGGCGTAGACAACGAAGTTGGCGTTGTCGCCACATTCCCAGCCCGTCTGCGTATTCTGCGAGTAGTCTGCGATCTCTGCGTTCTAAATAAAAAATGTTTGTTTCAAATTATATCTTCGTTAGATACATTTGCCCACGCCTCGCCAACTTGAAAAAACTTTCGGTCGCCAGCAAGCTGGCTCCCTTTTAGAGAAGTTTTTTCAAGTTGAAATAAAAAGAGGGGAAAACCTTTTTTGAAAAAAAGGTTCTTCCCCTCAAACTCCCCTTTCCAAAAAACTTTAATAAGGGAAGAAAATAACAGTTAAGAACTTCTAATAACTAATCGACGAAAATCCGTCTAATCCGTTAAATCCGTGTACGGACTGACCTGCGCATAAAAAAGCCCCGCAAGCAGAGCGGGGCGCCCTCTATTGAGTTATTTTAGTTTGCCGCCAGTTCCGATTTGCGGTTTGCCAGCTGGTCTTGCAGGCGGCGCATGATCGACGTGTGCATCTGACTGACGCGGCTTTCTGACAGGTTGAGCGTCAAGCCGATTTCTCGCATGGTCAGGTTCTCGTAATAGTACAGAATGATAATCAACCGTTCGCTCTGAGAAAGCCCTTTTGTAACAACGCGAATGAGTTCGGAATTCTGAAGCTTCTTGCCGGGGTCTTCCGAGCGTTTGTCGACCAGGACGTCAATCTCCCGAATGTTGCGCGACGAGTCGTTCGCCTGATCCCAGCGTTTGTCCAGGCTGGTGAGCGTCGTCATCTGGGTGTCGCGAATAATGCGCTGAACTTCTTCCAGCGGCATGCCGAGTTCCTCGGCGATTTCCGTGTCCAGCGGCATGCGGCCCAGGACGCCTTCCATCTCGCGAATCTTTTCCTTCATTTTGGTGGCGTTGGTGCGAACCTGGCGCGGAACCCAGTCCATGCTACGCAAGCCGTCGAGAATCGCGCCGCAAACCCGGGCGGAACAGAACGTCTCGAACTTGACGCCGCGGTCGATGTCGAATCCGTTAATCGCGTCCATCAAGCCAATCGCGCCAACCTGAAGCAGGTCGTCAATTTCAACGTTGCCAGGCAAACGGGTTCGAATCCGTTCTGCGTTATGCTTGACGATCGGCATGTAAATTTCCATCAAACGATTTCGCAGCGCCGGCGTCGGATTTTTCTTGTATTCGACCCAAAGTTTACGAACGGCTTCCGAATTTCCTGCTGTCATATTAAACTCCAAAATGAAATCAAGTTATAATAGTTGCGAGTTGTAAGTTGTGATTTATGTAACAAACGCTAAAGGCGCGTTTTAATCCTTTTCTCCTAACGCCAAGCGAGCCAAATGCGCCGCATTGGCAACCTGAAAGTCCTCCGGAACGCTCTGCCCGTCTGTTACGTACGACAGCGGCAGACGCCGCCAGCGCAGCAAAGACAGCAGATTTCCCAGTCCAACCGCCTCGTCCAGTTTCGTTAAAACGAGCGAGGACAGGTTGAGAATCGAAAACGTCTCAGCCGCCCGGCATAAGGAACGAGCCGCCGAAGACCCGGAGAGAGTCAAATGAACTTCGTCTACGGACGCCGCGTCGAGGTACGTTTTCAAATCGTGAATTTTGTCGTCTTCTTTCGTTCCGCGCCCTGCTGTGTCCATGAGAATCAGGTCCAGATTGCGGAGTCGGCTGACTGCCTGAATCATTTCTGGAACGGATCGAACCGCCAGCATCGGCAGATCGATGATGTTCGCGTACGCCCGCAGCTGTTCGACAGCCGCGATTCTGTAGGTGTCAACCGTAATCAAGCCGACGCGCAGACGCTCTTTCAAGGAGTAATGCGCCGCCAGCTTGGCGATGGTCGTCGTTTTGCCAACGCCGGTCGGTCCAACCAGCGCGACGACGTACCCTGTGTGACGCGGTCGAATGGAGCCGGAAACCGGGATTCGGCGAGTCGTTTCAGCAATGAGCGCCTGACGAATAATCTGGTAGTCGTTCAATTGCTCGCCGCGAAGCTGAGGCGTTACAGCGCAGATGAGTTCCCGCGCAATCAGCTCGGAAATGTCGGCGTCGATTAAACTTGTGTACGCTTTGTACATCGCAGAGGTCATCTGAACGGAACCGAAGATTTCGTGCTGTTGAAATCCCTGCATGACGGAGTCCCACGGGGACTGTCCGAACTCGTTTGCCGCCTGGCGGACGTCGTTCATGCCAACCGTAGCGGAGAAAACCGCGTCGTTAAGCTGCGCCTGACGCGGATTGACAAAATTGGACGTCGGAGCAGGGGAGGGCGATGGCGAATTCAGCCGGCTCTGGACGAATCTGCCAGGCATGGCGATAATTTCAATCTGCGGATCGCCTTGCAGAAGCCCAAAGAATCGGCGCGTTTTGACTTGTTTAGCCGATATAACCGCAGCGTCAGGACCGAACGCGTCCCGAACCATGCGAATAGCTTCCTGCATATTCGCGGCGCGAAACGTCTTAACTTCAGTATCAGTTATAAAGGAACTCATATTTGAAACGGTTATGATTTATTTAACGAATACAGGCTTTTCGCAAATTTCAGAAAAAAAATCAAGAGCAATTTCAGAAGAATTCTTATAAATAATAAAAATAAT
>JAZMZV010000048.1:0-4975 GCA_045586185.1 Thermoguttaceae bacterium
CTCGGTGATATACACTCTTTTTTGTTAATTAAAGTACGGCATTTAACGTCAGGATATTAATCATTTATTTATCTGCACATTAAAAAAATGCGTCTGTATTTAGAATTGAAAAGATATGTTAAATCAAGTCACAGTCATACTATCAAAAGCGTAAAGTCATTCGCCATTGATACGACAATTCTTTTCACGTTCTCTTGAAGCGATTATGTAACATGAAATTCAACTTGTCTGAGATACTGACTGAGCAGAGCGTTTCTGGAACAAAAAATGCGAGAGGGCGTTTCACTTCCTTCTCGCATTTCAATATGGATTTCAGTTCTATTTTTTTACTGTTTGTAACTTACAGCGGCTTTACGGTAAACCGCACTGTCGCGTTGTTGACCGGCGGGAGGACGACGCCAAGGCGTTTGGAGCCTTTGAGTCCGCCCTGGTCTTCGTTACACAGTTCAGACGTAAACTCCCAGTCCAGTTTCGTAACATTTCCAGACGCGTCGACGGTCGTCGCCTCAACTTCAACGCGGAGTCGGTAATTGTCTTTGCCGACTATAATCGAGTCGCCGTCCCGCTGAGCGTCCCAGATGGTTGTCAAGGCGGAATCGAACGGCAGTTTCGCCTCGCCGTCAAGTTGGAACTGGTCGGTAATTGTTATGACGTTGTTCTTTCTGTCGTAGACAAACGAGCGTTCCAGCTTTTTGAGCTCTTTCACGGCGGGATAGCAGGACTGATATTCAAAGGCGAAAACGTCTTTTTCGTCCGAGAATTCGTCTTTGACGACCACGCCTTTGGAATTCCCGCCGGTCGCCTGAAGCTGACCGTTGATCATGGGAACCGGATGCCCCCAGGAGTTGATAACGCGGCTGACGTATCGCTGACCGCTGAACGTGCGTTTCGTGTAGACTTCCCCGCCGACGTCCAGGAGGACGGGCTGACCGTGATAAACAATCGTATAAGAGCCGACGTCGTTGTGGTTGTGGAATTCGGCGTTGTGCCCAGCCTTGACCGCCGCGGCGAGCTTGTCCCAGTCTTTATCGCCGGGCTTGTTGGCGACGGGGTCGGCGCAGGGACGACAGACGAGAATCCCAGCGTTGTTGAAGTAGTCGCGAATCGGAACGCCTACGGGTTTGAATTCGGTCGAAAAATGGTTGTTAAGCGAGTACATTCCCTTGAGGATGAACGCGCCGGCGGAGACGTTTTTCAGTTCGTCGTCGCTGTAGTATTCCGGAACGTCCCAGCCGTAGATATGCGCCAAGTAATTAACGTACAGTTTCGGGGCTTTCGCGCCAACGCCGCAGTCGGCAAACGCCGGAGAAATCCCGGACATGATCTGAATTCTCAACGGGAATTTGGAAAGCGTCTCACAGAATTCGGTATCCATGAGGTTGATTTTGTTACTCGTTGCGCGGCGAATCGTTTCTGACAGACGGATATAGTTTCCAAATCCGTAAGACCAGTATCCAAGCCCCTCAGAGCAATAGCCGTCGGGAGTAAACCCTTTGATAAACGCAGCGCTGTACTTTTCAGCGGCGGCGATATACCAGGCGCGTCGAGCCGGGTCGTCGATGGCGGCTAACGCAGCCCCGCACATTCCAGCGTGACAAACCGCGTTCCAGTTGTTCTCCCCGGTAATCCACCACAGCGGGCGGAACTTGCCGGTCTTGATCGCGGTTTCGTACGGTTTGAAGTTTCTCTCTTCGAGCTTTTCCAGCAGCGTCTGGCGAACTTCCGGCGAGAGCTTGTCGCCCAGGATGTTGTACGCCGTCGCCAAGTCCCAGGAAAGAGCGCTGGAAGCGAGGTCAACGTTCATGCCCGTCCCGTTAAAGTTTCCGTTGCCGGGGTCGTGAGCGGGCAGAACCCAGGATTTCTCCTTGCAGACGTCCAGAAGAAAGCGTTCCAGTTCCGGAATAAAGCGTCCTTTGTTTTCAATGCATTCCGCCACGACAAGCGGAGCCAGGCGTCCATGTCGAGCGCCAATGACTCTCTGGCAGTTCGTTCGGTTCCCGTTGCGGGAATATTCCAGATACAACTCGTCCGGCAGTTCCGGCATGGGCGTATTGAGAATCTTTTCCGCCTGTTTGATAACGGCGGCGCCGTTCCCGGTTTGAGCAATCTTTTCCCATGCGTCGCGGTCGGAAATGGGCGGCAAGATGGATTCCGGCTTTTCGGGAATCATCTTGACAATTTCCAGCGCGCGAGCGTCAAGAGGATTGTCGGGAGACAAGGCGAACTCTTCCGCAAAGCAAAGCGGAGACAACAAAAACAGCGTAACGACAGCAAAAAAGATGCGTTTCATGGCAGGGCAAAGGGGGTTAAAGGAATATGGTTGTTCCGACAAGTCCGAATCTGAGAAGCCGTTAGCTATTAGCCGCTAGCTATTAGCTTGTGCATTTGAAGTTCTAAGCTTAGCTATTAAAGCCAGAGGCTAACTTCAAAAGCTGGCAGCTAGCAGCTAGAAGCTAAAAGCTGTTTAACAATAATAGTCGGATAAGCCGGAAATCTCTATAAAAAGCGAGAGGCGAGAACTTGAATTCCCGCCTCTTCGCAAAGAGGTCTGTTCAGGTTTATTTTGAAAAATGCGACAGCCGGGCAAGATACTTCCCGATGATGTCGAATTCCAGATTGACTTTACTGCCAACCTTGAAGCAGTGGAAGTTTGTATGCTCAAACGTATAGGGAATGATAGCGACCTGGAACGTATCGTCCGTCGGGTTGCAGACAGTCAGCGAAACGCCGTTGACTGTTACAGAGCCTTTGTCGACGGTCATGTATCCGCGCTGAGCCATTTCTTTGTCAAACGGGTACTTGAACGTGAAATACCAGCTTCCTTGAGCGTCTTGAATATCAATACATTCCGCCGTCATGTCGACGTGTCCTTGAACGATGTGTCCGTCCAAGCGGCCGTTGATTGACATGCTGCGCTCGACGTTGACTTCGTCTCCGACCTGCAGCAGTCCGAGATTGGATCGTTCCAGCGTCTCTTTCATGGCGGTTGTCGTGTACGTGTTGTCATCTATTGAAACAATCGTCAAACAGACGCCGTTATGAGAAACGCTTTGGTCAACTTTGAGTTCGTTTACAAACGAACAGGTGAGCGTAAAGTGAACGTTTTCCTGTTCTTTGACAATCTTGACGACGTGGGCGGTTTCTTCTACGATTCCTGAAAACATGGCTTTCTCCGTTAGTTGCCTGAGATGACCTGCGGTCCGTCTCCGGCGGTTTTTTCATAGTAGCCGTTTCCGGCTCTGACGTATTTCGTAAACCCTTTCTCCCCGATGTTTTTATCGCTGAGCATATCTCGTTCCGATTTGACGGGAGCGAAATTCCCCAAAATTCGATGAACAGGATGTCCGCAATCCGGACAGACCGTCAGATCCGGTTCCGACAAATACTGCAGAACCTCAAATTCTTCAGGACAATCTTTTCCCTTTTCTTTATCGTGAACGTATTTGTATAAAGGCATATAATTGAACCAGAGCGTTTGTTAGTTAGGAGTGAGGGGTGAGGAGTGAGGAGTTAAAATAATTCGGAATTCGGAGTTCGGAATTCGGAATTACGCAAGCGCTATCCCAAAATAATTCCGCATTCCGCATTCCGAATTACTAATTGCTATTCAACCGGGGCGGCTTCCAGAGCCGGAGCAACAGCGCCTTCAACAGCGTTTTCGATTGCGTCTACCGCTTTTTCCGCAGTGTCAGCGGCTTTTTCAGCGACAGCTTTAGCAGCGTCAGCGGCCTTTTCAACGGCGGTTTCAGCAGCGTCAACGGCTTTTTCAGCAACGTTTTCGACAGCTTCAGCTGCTTTTTCAGCGGTTTCTTCAACAGCGTCGGCAACCTTTTCAAGCGTGGTTTTCGCTAACGAGGTAACGTCGATAACGCTGAGCGTATACGGTTTGTCGTGAGCGGCGTTGGTCAGACCGGGGAACGTCCAGTCGAAGTTCGCCATGATCAGTTTGCCATCGCGAACGATGCATTCCGCCGGCTGATCGAGAGAGCCGTCTGCTCCGTCGGTGTCCGGGTTGATCCAGAGGATATTCAGGTTGCCGTCTTTGTCGAGCGTGCGAATCGCGTTCGCCTGAGAGTCGTCGATGTAAATCAGGTCGGTAACCTTATCATAGAAAATGCCGTCGCAGCACTGGAAATCGTCGCGATCGACAACGACTTCAACGGTCGGCTTGCCTTCTGCGTCAAAGGTAACCTTGCGAATAACGCCATCGCCGAAGTTGCCGAAGTAAATCGCGTCCCACGCCTTGGTCATGCCGTCAGCGCCGGAGAAGTCTTCGCGGCCGATCTTCTTAACCGGGGCGGTAACGATCAGGTGAGCGTCGCCAGCCTTGGCGTCAACTTTAATAACTTCGTTGTTTTCCAGAGCCTTTTTGATTTCGTCGCGGGTGAACTTCCAAATGCCGCCGCGGCCGAATTCGTCGCCCTGAGTCGGGACAATGGTGTCGGTGATGTACAGGTTGTCGCCATCCCACAGAATAGCGTTGGCGAGGTTGAGACCTTCAATCACAACTTTAATATCCGGCTTGCCGTTTTCGTCAAAAATGACTTTGCCGTTTTCGTCGCGGGCAATACGCAGAATTCGAGAAGCAACCTGTCCCTGCGGATCGGTGGAGAATCGCTGGTTGTCACAAACGTACAGGTTGCCAGACGGGCAGATGTCAATGCCCATCGAACCGATTTTGCCGGTTTCCGGGTGAGTCGGGTATTCCAAAACCTTTTCAACCGTTCCGTCCGGAAGAATCTGCATCAGGCAGGCGTTGAATTCGCGTTTGCCGTTTTCGTCAGCGGGGACGTAGTTCGGGCAGTTAAGATAAATAATATTCGTCTTTTCATCGAGCGTCATGCCGTCCGGAACCGGGCAGTAATCCGGAAGAGTCGCGTAAATCGCCGGTTTGAACGCGGGATTGAGTTCGACTTTCGGCTGCGGGGGATTAGCGCGATCGGCAGCAGCTTCTTCGGCGGGAGCGGCTTCTTCG
>JAZMZV010000049.1:0-10450 GCA_045586185.1 Thermoguttaceae bacterium
CAAACCGTGTAAACGTTAAAATTTACACAAAAACCATTAATTATAGTATACAAGTAGTCACCCTAAAAGTGCAAGCATAAAGTCGCCACCCAATGACACAAAAATTTTCCCCAAGTGGGGACTTTTCGCTTGCACTTGACCCATACTGTTTATATCATACAATCAGTATGAGTTCATGCATTGTAATTATCCAGAAAAACCGAAATTAAAAAGAACCTTGTCCTTTTAAACCCATTTTTCCGGCAGCTGAAGCATTTGTCCAAATTTTAAGTCCCATTTGGGAGGAGCAAATAATTCATAACCGGCTCCTGAATAAAATGTCATTTCACCAAAATAAATCTTGCCATTCAGGTTATAAAAATCCACTCTTGCATGAGGAAAGCCTTCAGACAGTTTTTGGGCAAAGCTAACCATCAAATCCAGATTATCCGGTTTTGGGTACGTTCTGTTGTCAATTGGATATTGCAATCCAAACGGCTGACGATTCCAATTTAAATCGTAGAAAATGCGTTTGTGTTCGATAAACCGGTCAGTATCAATCCATACAAAATAAGGCTGACCATTAAAACAAATAAACTTGTAATCTAAAAGATTTTTATCGAACTGTTCTATATATTGTTCGCAAATTATCTTTGGTTGAATATTCTTATACACCCATTCCAGATGAGCGAAATACAGATTGCTTTCAGGCTCCATCCATTGCTGAAGCTTCTTCTTTGTCTCTTCAATATCCAGCGTCGATTTGTCTTTACAAATAATATTCTGACCGCTGCCCCAATTCACTTTTAATACAAAGCGATTCGGCAAGGCGTCAAAATCAATCTCGTCTGGGGAGGAATAGACGCCAAGCGACGGAACGAGATACTCTTCCCCAATCCTTTGAGCTATATAATCGCGTACAGCAACTTTATCGGCGCACTGGGTCAATAAGGGATTATGATAGTACAACTTCAGCCACTGAAGCTTTTCATTAAACGATTGAGGATTCTCCCAATTAATTGTATTTCCAAACTTCTCCTTGTAACAACAATCCAAATAATACCTTTGATCTTCTTCAGAAAGAGTCCCGCTAAAACGAGTAAAATACAGAATCTTTTCAAAACGAGTCAACCGCCGCTGCCAACGCCATTGTTTGCCCAGTATCTCCAGAACGCGATAAGCGCCTTCCCTACGAATCGAAAAAACTCGTTTCGGTCCATACTTAATATCCCAATAAAGCTGTTTGAGTGATTGGAGCATTTAATCTATTTGTTGCTTAAAAAAAGCGCTTGAAACATCTATATCAGCATTATCAAAAACGTAACGTTTGACGTCCTCATCGGTTTGAGCTGTTCGATAATCATCCTGCTGTCCGGCAAGTACAGATAAAACTGTTTCCATTGCATCCTTATGGGGCATGCATGCATACCAATTGTACATTGCCCGACATTCCATAATTTCTTTTCCAAGTTCTTTTTTTACGATGGAAAATTTAGCAGTATCAGACAAAATCTTATCATAGCGATTTCTTAACACATGCCATAAATGCCGAATTCTGGTTAATTTAGACTGTGGGATTAATTGAATCTGTTTTTCCGGAGCTGATTTTTGGAAAAAGGGCAGCATGGTTTCAAATCGCAAGAAAGCAAACGACTGCCATAAGCCTGTAAGTAATTGCCGATCAGACAATGGAACGTTAATTCTATCCATATATCCTTCATGCTTATCCCAGTTGGACTCCACAATTTCGATTGAAGAATCATTCTCTTTTACAAGAATATCAAGAGGCGTCATCTTAACGCTTTGAATTTTTTTATTCTTGATTTCAACATCGGCGCATAATGACCACAATGAATTCTTTTTGGATTGAAATTTCTGCGTAGGAATGACAAAATTACCTAATCCATAAACGATCCAACCTGTTTTATATTGTTCCCAGCCTTGAGGAACATGACTGTGATGACCATAAACTAAATCAACGCCGCAATCAATAAAACTGCGTAATATATCCTGCCAGGTTGGCGAAGGCCAGCAGTTCCATTCTGAAGCGCTGTGAATTGACAGAATCAAAACGTCGCATTGTTTGCGAACGTCTATTATTTTAGAATACAAACGAGGAGTAATATAATCTACTCCTAAACGATTATCTAACGATAATCCAAACTCCTTATCGGAAATAAAAAGAACGCCAATGGTTCCTTCAGACGTTTCTAAAAATAGAGGTTTATATTGATTGCCTCGACTAACGCCGCCATAAAGGATGTTATTTTTCTCACAAGCCGCGATAGTATCTTTAATACCTTGTTCAGAATGGTCGCCGATATGATTATTGGCCAATGAAAAAATTAATGGTCGCTTGGAAAGTCCATTGATAACAGCTTCAAACCCGGACAAAGAACCTTCCAAAACAGGTCCAGCTTTTAAAGTTCCATTTGCGTCATCAGTTATGGGCGTTTCCAGATTGCAAAAAAAATAATCCGCATGAGTTACATATTGATCGTATGTAACTTTCTGTGGAGTTACCCATAAATCGCCATAAAACTTAATGTTCATTTTTTGCCATATATTACTCGTAATGCATTTCCCATTCGTATGGAACAAAACAACGTTGTCCCATTTTATTAGAACATGTCTTTAATGGCCAATCCGGTTCATCAACATACTCAACATGTAAACAACGGTCAATTGCTCGATGATCAATATATTTAGTATCTACTCGCGGATCCTCATTCTGCCCTAGCAAAATACTTAATGAATATGGTCCAGCAACTAAAGGAACATGTTTCAAATAGAATTCAACATAACCATCTCTTTCTAATCGACCAAGCTGTTTTCGGGAAATCCTTGTTCCGGTGTACATGATATGATCCTCTCCTGGGCTGACAAAAACCACATTAATAAGGCTATTGTCTAAAGGTTCATTAACTCCAAAGTACACACGAATATATAATTGTTCATTACAAAAGCAATATGCTTCCTCTGTCAATGTATCAGGCGAAGTCCCTATTAAAACCTTTTTGATATATGCTTTTTGACGGTCGTCTTGACGGCATTTTTCGCCCAGGGATTTTTGTTCATTTCGAAGAATATTATAATACTCTTTAATGATGTTAACTGTTGAACCATCATCAAGCATCGCGCCATGGTCAAACAATATTGCTCTTTGACATAGACTACGAACTGCTGCCATGTTATGACTGACGAATACAACCGTGCGCCCTTCGCTTGCAACATCGCTCATTTTTCCAAGGCATTTTTTTTGAAAGGCTATATCTCCGACAGAAAGGACCTCGTCAACGATCAATATTTCCGGTTCCAGATGAGCCGCAACGGCGAACCCCAATCTGGCGTACATGCCGCTGGAATAGCGTTTGACTGGCATGTCTAAAAAATCTTCAATCCCGGAAAAATCGACAATAGCGTCGAATTTCGATTTGATTTCCTTGCGAGTCATGCCCAGAATCGATCCGTTGAGGAATATATTTTCTCGACCGGTCAGATCGCCATGGAAACCAGAACCGATTTCAATTAGAGAACGTAAACGTCCGTTGACTTTGATACTTCCCCGATTTGGCTTGAGAATTTTGGAAAGAATCTTCAGAAGAGTGCTCTTTCCAGCGCCGTTATGCCCAATTAAAGCGACCGATTCCCCTTCTTCGACTTTGAAATCAACGTCTTTGAGAGCCCAGAATTCGTTTTTTTGAAGTTCCGCTCGACTGGGTCCTAACCCGACCATGCTTTTGAGCATAGCAGGTATAGCATCGCGAAGCGAATCGTTGAACTCGCCGCGATTAAACTTTTTCCAAACGTGATTGACTTCTAAAGCGGTTCCCATATTGGCAAAAACTATAAACCTGTATAATTCAGTAATTTATTAATATTATTATAGTATACATTTCGGCTTTTTGCTATTTTTTTTATAATTGATTTTTGAATAACGCAAAAGAAATAACGTATTTAACCTATTTTAATCAATTTAACAATCTGTAGAATATTTTTATGTCATACAAAATATGAGAACGGGAAGCCCTGTTTAAAACTGTTTTTCCAGAGCTAAAGATTCGTCATACGCAAGAGTTGTTTTGAAACTCGTTGGACATGGCGGAGACTATGGGCGCCGCACTCCCACGAGAGCGACGCTTTGCGTAATTACGAATTCCGCATTACGAATTACGAATTAGCTTCAGCTTCCCAGGTACGCGGTAATCGCGTTGGCGATGCGGTGGTAAATCTGCGGGCGCTTTTCGTCGTCGCAGTTGAGGAGGGTTATGCGGAAGCCTTTCAAGTCGGTCGCGAAGCCGGACAGCGGCGTAACGCAAATTCCCTCTGACCCGAGCAGGTAATAGACAAAGCGTTTGTCCGGGGATTTCCCTTTCGCCAGCTGTTCGACGCAGGCGCGGATTTCCGGGTTCTCAATCGGCAGGGTCTGTTTGTCATTGAGTACGCCGTCTTCAAAGACAACGGAGAAATAGAACGCGCCCTGCGTTCGGTTGACAATCACGCCGGGAACGTTTTCGAAAATATCGTAGACCTCGTTGGCGCGCTTTTCGAACATCTTCGCGCGGCGGCGAAGGTGAGCGGGATAGCGGGAATCGCCGACAACTTCCGGAATCGACATCTGCGGCAGCGTCGTCGAGCAGACTTCCAGCATCTTCGCGTTGAAAATGCTTTGGATGTATTCTTTGAAGTCCGGGTTTTTGTCCTGGTTGAGAACTTCAATCCAGCCGCAGCGAGAGCCGGGCCACGGGTACTCTTTGCTGATGCCGCGCAGAGCGATGGCGGGCACGTCCTGAACGATTTCGGAAATGTGCAGCGTCCGCGCTCCGTTATAGCAGATGTGCGAGTAAATTTCGTCGACAATCATAAACAGCTTGTTGCGGCGGCAGATCTCGACGATGTCTTCCAGCGCTTCCCGCTTGTAGACGACGCCGGTCGGGTTGTCTGGATTAACCAGACCAATGCCGGCAATCGACTTGTTGTACTTGACCTGCATGCGGATGTTTTCGATGTCCGGCTGCCATTTGTTGTACGGGTCAAGGCGGAACTGGACGTTGTCGTAACCCATTCTCATACTTTCGTTGGACGAATGGGTGGAGTAAATAGGGTTGGGAAGCAGGACTCTGGCGTTGCGATGAATGAGCTTGTAGACCTTGTCGACTGCGTCCGCCACGCCGTTAAAGCAGAGGATGTCGTTGGCAGTCGTCTGCGCTCCGCCGCGCTTGTTGATTTGTTCCGAAAGGAATTCCCGAGTCTGGAGAAGCCCGCGAGTGGGGCAGTACGCCCAGGTTTTGCTGTTGAAAAGCAGATTCTGAACCTTCTCGACAATCCACGGCTCGATCGTTTCGCCCATCGCGACCGGGTCGCCGATGTTTTCCCATGTAATTTCAAGACCAAGCTCCTTGAGCTTGTTGGCGTCCTCAACAATTTGACGAATTTCGTATTCGAGGTATTTCGCGCCTTCGTGCAGAATCGGTAATCGCATGATTTATTCCTTACATCGAATTCCTGTGGGAAAATGACGTTGACAGCAACCCCGGCAACAGCCTAACCGTTTGTATCCGGACTATATACGGATACAAAAAAACCGCGTCTAATTAACGCGGCGCATTGAATTGGTCAACAATCTAATTGACCCCGACGGGATTCGAACCCGTTTACCGGCCTTGAAAGGGCCGTGGCCTAACCGTTAGCCGACGGGGCCATAAGCTCTTGAAGAACTTAAGGGCTTTAACTCTGAACGGCTAAGCGTTCGCGTTAAAGATGTGAGTATTAAACCACAAAACGCTGTTTTGTCAATGGGGCGGACGAAAAATTTTTCTATTTTTTTGGAAACTGTTTAAATATTCGTCTCATATAATCGGAACGGACGCCGTCCGAGAGGCGCAATCGGTCTGTACAGGCGTACTTCCAGCGTCTATTCCTTTACAGACGTCTGGGCGTCTATGCAGGAACGGACGCTTAAACGCTGCGTTCAAGTCTTCTTTTTGATAACCTTTTTGGCGATCGGCTTCGTTTTCGGCGCCGCCGCTTCCGTTTTTGGCGGTTCCGATTCCATCTCGGCATTGTCCATTTCTACCGACAGCGTATCCGTCGTGTTGACGCTCAGGGCATGAACAGACGCCTGACGTCGAATGGCGTCGTAGACTTCTTTTCTGTGAACTGTAACGTCGGACGGTGCGTTGACTCCAAGGCGAACTTTGTCGCCGCGCACGTCAACCACGACAACAATAATATTATCGTTGATGACAATGCTTTCGTTCTTTTTGCGGGATAATACTAACATTCCTTTTTCCCTCCCAAGGCGGGGATTCCATGCGGCGGCTGTCAATTATAACAGTCGCGCCGCGAAAGGTCGAAAAAATCGTTTCTTCGACTCGCATTCGGTTTGATACAGATTTTTTTGGAAAATTCTGGACTCAAACCATATTAAAGTACTGGTCTTTTTATGTCTTTCGTGTAAAATCAGGGTTGGGATTTTAAGTTGCGAGTTGCGAGTGGCGAGTTGCGAGAGATTTTTATATAGGTTGCCCCTATAAATATTAAACCGCTAATTGGTTCTAGCAGAACGCCGTTGCGTCTGATTATATATTCTCGCTACTCGCAACTCGTTTCTCGCTACTGACTAACAATAGATTATATTTTTCAACTTGACGCAAGTATTTTTATTAAATTATCGATTTTATCTAAATTAAACAGCGCACAGCCGTTAAAATCGATACAATCGTTATAATCGTTACTTTATATCGAATAGCAATGTATTTTTGTGATACTCACGCTCACCTGAACGACGTCTCGATAATTGGTTTCCTGGACGAACTTCTGCTCAACGCCCGAGCCACCGGGGTGCAGAAAATCGTTATACCAGCTACGGATAGAAAAACGTCTGAAGATATTATACGTCTGACGGCAACCCGCCCGGACGTCTTTTCCGCCGTTGGGATTCACCCCAACGATTCCGCCAAGGCGGCGCCGGACGACTGGGACGCGGTTGTCGAGCTGACCCGAACGGAGCTTGCCAACGGAAACGCCGGGAAGATCGTTGCCATCGGAGAATCCGGCTTGGACAGGTACTGGGACGACGCCCCGATGGAGGTTCAGCTGGACTTCCTCAATCGCCACCTGGACTTGGCGCGCCAGTTCGACTTGCCGATTATTCTGCACTGCCGGGAGGCGGAATCCGACCTCATTCCCGCGTTGCAGGCGTATCGTCAGAAAACCGGCTGGATGAAAGGGATTCTACATTCCTTCTCGTCGGACGTCCACGATTTGGAACTCTATCTGGAACTGGGTCTGTACGTCGGCTTTGGCGGGATGATAACGTACAAGCAAAAGAAATTCGACCCTGTCCGCGACGCTGCGTTCGCCGCCCCGATGGATCGGATTCTCATTGAAACGGACTGCCCGTACTTAACCCCCTCCCCAATGAGAGGCAAAGTTGAATTCAACCAAAGCGCCTACGTCGTCCATACGGCGCAAAAGCTGGCGGAAATCAAAAAGACGTCGCTGGAAGAAATCGCCAACGCGACAACCGAAAACGCCGTTAGGCTGCTGAAAATATAGCGCGTAGTGCATAGTGCATAGCGCTTAGGACGCAACCGTCAGTCTGACGCCTAATTATAAATATACATCCCTGTTGCTTTTTTTCTTAGATTTCGTATTATTAGAATAGAGGTGAAGAATACGATAGTTTAAGATTCGATTCCAAATTCGTTAACATTGTCCCTCGTTTTCCCCATTTTATTACGGAGAAAAATCATGAAGTACGATTACACCTTTTTCATCAGTTACGCTCACAAAGACAACACAGAGGACGGCTCCCCCGGCTTTGTCGATGAATTTGTCCATAAACTCCGGGAGATGCACAGTCAAATATTCGGTGGAAATAACGGAGAGAAAGACGTCTTTTTTGATACAGATGGAATTCCTGACGGGTCCAACTGGGATTTGACGATCCGGTCTAAACTCGCTAAATCGAGGTTTCTTATCGTGCTTTTGTCGCCGAATTACTTCCAGAGCAAATACTGCGCCAAAGAGTTCGACTGGTTGATGAAGCACGAAATGCACCGCTGTACGCTGGGGGAAGGAACCATGCCGATGATTATTAATAACGTTGGCGTATTCGATCCCAAGATCACGCCGGCGCCTGAAATTCCTGAATGTTTACAGATTCAATTCCCGAACTGGCTAAGTCGGATTCAGACTTACCAGTCCAAAAATTTTGACATGCACGATTTCCTCATTGCGAAAATCGACGATGTGCTGAACAATCTTCGCGACAAAGCCAAAGACAAATACCGGCGCCAAAATATAGTAGATCGTTTGCCCTACGACACCTATCCGGGATACAACGAAAACTTTGTCGGTCGTCGGGAAGAACTGTTGTCCTTGCGTATACATCTAAGTACAAGAAACGGCAGGAGGGTTATTTCCGCTCTGACGGGCTTGGGCGGGTTCGGGAAAACCGAGATGGCTCTTACCTACGGGCACGCCTTCGGGTGGGATTACAAGCTGGGTCGGTTCTTTAAGCCTTGTGAGAACTGCAAATCCATTTACGAAGCGCTTCTGACCTGCGGCATTCAGGACAAGTATGGCTGGAAACCGGAAGGAACGCCCGAAGAGCAGCTTCAGGAAATTTTTGAACGTCTGAGAGAGGAACAGGAAAATATCATTGCAAAGAATACGGAGCCAGGGATTCCCAACACGGAGGGAGCGCATGCGTTGATCATTCTCGATAACGTGAACCTCGATAATGAAAACAACGACGAACCGAATTTGATTTCCCAGCTGCTTGCTCTAAACAATCTTCCAGAGTTTATCCATATCATAATTACAACACGTTCGAATACAAACAACTATTCGGGCATTTACACCGCTTCGGTAGAACGTCTGAGCGAAGACGAATCGGTCGAACTATTGAGCAACCTGCGTCCGTTTTCGAATCTAACGGAAGCGCAGGCTGCGCGAAAGATCGCGCAATTGCTGGCGGGGTTCACGCTGGAATTGGAACTTACGGGAGCGTATCTTGCCAATAACGAATGTATCACATACCAGGAGCAATATAACGAGCTTAAGAGTAATTTTGAAGGCGTCTCCCAAACAATGGCGGTGGAAATCGGCGAACTGAGACGACACTCGTCTGTAACGTTAGCAACGGTAATGAAATCGCCGCTTTCAAAGCTTTCTCCTACAGCGCGCAAAGCTTTGGAATTTGCGTCCTTGATGCCCCCGGACGCGGCGGCGTTAGGCTGGATTCCTGAATTGCTCGGTCTCGATACTATTAAGGGAAAGAAAGCTCTTAGCGAACTGCCTCGTTATTGTCTTGTTACTCCATTAAAGAGCGAACCGAATATAGGACGTATTCATCGTCTGGTCGCGGAAACGGTCAAGCAGGAAATCCAGAAAGAAAAGCAAAGGGAAATCACCGCTAAGATCCGGGAAAAATGTAACGAACTGCTTGAAAAAGATATAACTTTCTGGTGTTCAACTGAACATTCGTGGAACATCACGCCGGTTTTTGAATTCTGTTTAATGCTGGCGGATAACTGGACAGTGGAGGATTCTGAAGAGGAAATCAACTGGAACCTTACCTGGATGCTTGATACAGCTGGGGATATGCTCAATTCGCTTGGAAAAATGAATGAGACAAAAAAGGCTTACCAGCGATGTTTTGAAATACGCAAAGAACGAGTCGATGCATTTCCTTCATGCGCGGACGCCCAGCGGGATTTGAGCGTTTCGTACGACAGCCTTGGCGATTTGGAGCAAGCCGCCGGAAATGCTGACGCCGCGAGGGAGTGGTACGAGAAGGCTCTGGAAATCCGCAAGCAGTTGGCTCAGAAGGCGCCGGAGAACGTTGATTTTCAGCGAGGTTTGAGTATTTCGTACGAACGCCTTGGCGATTTGGAGAAAGACTCCGGAAACGCTGCCGCCGCGAGGGAGTGGTACGAGAAATCACTGGAAATTGCTAAACAGTTGGCAGAGAAGGCGCCGGAGAACGTTACGTTCCAGCAGGATTTGAGCACATCGTACAACAAGCTTGGCGATTTGGAGCAAGACGCCGGAAATGCTGACGCCGCGAGGGAGTGGTACGAGAAGGCTCTGGAAATCCGCAAGCAGTTGGCTCAGAAGGCGCCGGAGAACGTTGATTTTCAGCGAGGTTTGAGTATTTCGTACGAACGCCTTGGACTTTTAGAGCAAGCCGCCGGAAACGCTGCCGCCGCGCGGGAATGGTACGAGAAGGCTCTGGAAATCAGCAAGCGGTTTGCAGAACAGATGAAGGACGACGTTCAAGCCCAGCGGAATTTGAGCGTTTCGTACAACAACCTCGGCGATTTGGAGCAAGCCGCCGGAAACGCTGCCGCCGCGCGGGAGTGGTACGAGAAGGGGCTGGAAATTACTAAGCAGTTGGCTCAGAAGGCGCCGGAGAACGTTGGAAGTCGGAGGGCCAAGCGGTCTTAGGAAGACAACTTAG
>JAZMZV010000050.1:0-3049 GCA_045586185.1 Thermoguttaceae bacterium
ATTTTTCTGAATTTTGTTCAAATCGACAATGCCCGCCAGGATGATGTCAAGATCTGTTTCAAAATCGCCGTCCAGGTTCGTATCGAGAGCGTAGCGGCGCGCCGCCTGACGATCCCAGAGATTGAGCTTGTCAAGAATGGAAAGATATTTCTCTTCAACTTCAGACAGAAAATTCCAGCGGTCAATTTCGTTTTGCAGGTTCAGCTTTCCAAAATTAAACGATGGATCTTTCAGCTTTTGAGCGACGTCGGCAAAGGACAGCGATTCCGCCGCAAGGTTTTCATGCAGCGCTCCGAGCATTTGTCCAAAAAGAATCCGCTTGGTTAAATCGTTCTTGTCTGGAATAACCGGGAAAAACTTTGCGCGTTTATTTTTATCTGACGATTCAACGGCTTTTCCCCACGCCAGAAACTGCGTAACGTCGTCTGCAAAGGGGCGAGTTTGCCGATAAAAATATTCCGGCGCGCGTCCGATTGTAACAATTTTCGGGATTTCCCATAGAACTTTTTCCTTGTCCGCCCGAATCAAAATCTGCTCAAGCGTCTCCAGGCGAACTCGCGCCGACGGAACAACCAGCAGAACGTTCGACATATCCCAAAAGTCGTTTTTTCTGTATTTATTGAAAAGATAATCGACAAGATAATCAATAAAAGGAGCGACTTTCGGCGTTTTTTGATTGTCAACTTTCGATTCGTCCGGAATGAGGAATACTTGTTCCATGATAACGTTCTAATGAAAATCAGGTTCAATAATATGGGAGACAAACAGACCTTAGGCGTCTGCCTGGGAAACGCCTGTATGCTGTTCGCCGTTTTTTATAGCGACAATCGCCAGATTGTGAGCGTTGGCGTAGTCGACCACGGCGTCTTCGTCGATGAGAATCGTCTTGTTCGCTTCGACGGCGAGAACTTTCCCGCCGGCGGCGACGAGGTTTTTGACGGTTGTCATGCCAATCGTCGGGACGTCAAAGCGCATGTCCTGCTGCGGCTTGGCGACTTTGACCATGACAAGCCCGCCACGCTGTGACAACTCTCCGGCGCGGCGAATGCAGGCGTCCGTACCCTCAATGGCTTCAATGGCGACCGCCATCTGGTTTTTGACGATAACCGTCTGCCCAACGTCAAAACGCCCCATGTCCTTGGCGACCTGCCAGCCGTATTCGACGTCTTTCATCTGCAATTCCGTCGGCTGACGTTTGGTCAGACAGCCCTCTTTAACCAGCAGGGCAGGGCAGTAGTCCGTCGGAACGCCCATGCGGATTCCGTTTTGAGCGTACAGGTCAACAATCCGTTTGAGCAGCGAGTCGTCGCGGCAGTCCTTCTTCTTAAACAGGAAAAAGGCGGCAAATGTTTTTATCGTTACCCAGTCCGGCAGCAGAGCGAACAGCGCCCACGGCTTGAATAGTTCCTTCTTGTGAATCTTGCCCAGCATGATGCAGTCTGGAACGGAATGGGACTGAAAATAGCGGATGCTTTTGCCGAACTTGCCCAGCGTCGTCCAGGAGAAATCCGTGCAGATTTCCCGCAGTTCCGCTTCGCTTTTGCAGTGTCCTTTCACGCCCAGACAGTAGACGCTGTACCCGGCGTCTTTCAACGCCTGCGCTACGCGGACGGGGTAGTTCCCCCACCCTGCCAGCATTCCGATGCGTTTTTCAACTTGTTCTTCCTGACAAGCCATTGCGACAACCTCAGACGTTTTTGCCCAGTTCTTTGGCTTTTTCGAGAAGTTCCGGACGAGTCTGAATGGCGTCTTTAGCGCCCAAACCGTCTGCAATGAGGATGTCGCCGATTTCCCATTCCAGATAGCCGCAAATCTGCTGATAAGACGCGATAATGCCGTCGAAATAGCCGTTTTCGTTGGTTGCTTCCGCGGCGAAAATCAAATACGACTTGGAAATGTGGAGTTTGCCTGCACCGGGTTCCGTCATGAACGCATAGAGTTTATCGATTGCCGCCTTGATTTCAGCGGAGAACGTAAACCAGTAAACCGGCGTGGCGAAAACGACGACGTCCGCCTTTTCCAAAGCCGGGGCGAGCGTTTTGAACCCGTCGTCGTAAACGCAAGCGGTTCCCTTCGTCCAGCAGCATTCGCAGGCGCGGCACGGTAAAACCGGGTTGTCCGCCGTCGAGAAAATCTCAACGTCGTTTCCCGCCTCGCGCGCTCCCTGAGCAAACGCTTCTGCCAGTTGGTTACTGTTCCCTCCCTTTCGAGGGCTGCCAGTTATAATCAAAATGTTTTTTGCCATGATTTGTTTTGAGTTAAGGTTAAATAAGGCTCATCCGGCGACTCGCGCCTGTTATTGCGAGCCAGCTTCTAGCCCCTAGCTGCTAGCTTCCAGCTTTGTGATTTTGATTCCAGCTTTAAATGTTAACGCTAAGAACTATTAACGCCCAAGCTTATAGCTAGCAGCTAATAGCTAGCGGCTTCTCAGGTACGGATTTGTCGGAATAGCCATAACAGTTCTGACATAGTATCCTAATAACAATCATACCAGACAAGACGGCTTTTGTCAACACGACAGACCGCCGTTTTGCCGATATAATTCAACATTTCATCAAAAAAGGGAATTGGTTTTATCAACCAATTCCCCCGCATAATTATATGCTGTTCATCGAAGCGGATTTAGCTTCAAAGGTTTACTTAATTAGCCGGAACGACCATCGGCGTGTTTTCCTGGAATACCGCGGTCTTCGTTGTTCCGTCCTTGTATTTGAAGGTAACCTTGAGCGTCTTGACGACGTTGACAATCGGGTCGCCAGCGAGGTTGTTGTACATTCCCAGCTGAGTAATGCGTTTGCCCTGGAATGCCTTCTTGACCTGTTCCGTAACGTCAACAAACTTGTCGTTAGCGCCGTAAACGGCAGAGACGATTTCCGCGTCGCACGGTTCGTTGTTGAACAGTTTGAGCGGAACGCCGGCAACCTTTTCGGAGTCGCCTTCCTGGTTGATGTCGAATCGGTTGATAACCGGGGCGGTGGCAATACGCGGACGTACCGGCGGAATGTTGTTGACGCTGTAGTGATCCGGGTCGTACATCTGATGAATTTCT
>JAZMZV010000051.1:0-12341 GCA_045586185.1 Thermoguttaceae bacterium
GGAAGCAGGGTGTGGGGAGTAGCATTTCAATTCGCCGAAGGCGAAGTACAATTCCCTATTCCCCATTCCCTATTCCCTTTTATTATAATCTCAAAATGCATTTTTTACAATCCAGTCCCCGACGTCTTGCATAATTTTTAATTCCGTATACAATATAATAATAAGTTAGAAGCAAAAGCCAACAGTCTTCAATTAACAACCCCCAAACTATCATGAGCCCATTAAAATTTTTGCCGCCAGAAACAGTCGTAACCGGCTGGGATTTTAGTACAGGCGCGGTCAAGTGCCTCGCGTTCGATATTAACGGAAACGTCCTTGCGTCGTCTCGATTCCCGACGGACTTGACGTACGGGGATTCAATTGACGATCCCGGAGCGATTGAGCTTAACCTTCTTCAGCTGGAAGGTCAGGCGCGAGCGACGACTCGGGACATCGCCAGTCAGCTGCGCGACCTGGGACGTCTGAAAGACTGGGCGGGCGGCGGCATTTCCGCAACTCATCATACCTGCGGACGAATCGACCGGAACAACAACCAGGTTCGGCGCGCTATTTGCTGGAACGATCAGACGCTGGCGAAGTATTGTCAACTCGGCATGGAACGACTCGGCGGCGCGGAAAAGGTAAAAGAACTCATCGGCGGTCCGTGGGCGGTTCGCTATTCATTGTCACATTTAGTTAAAGACGAGCAGACGCTTTCCAAAGAGGACTGGCTTCGCACGCGACGTTTGGCAACGCACGGGGTTCTTTCCGCCGGGTATTTGACGGGAATCTTTGACGTTATAAGCGTCTCTTCCGCCGCCAGTACCGGTATGATGGACTTCCGCACTAAAGAATGGCGCAAAGGCATGCTCAATGCAATTGAAAGTGAAGAATACCGCGCTTTGGCGTGGGATGCGCTGCCGGAAATCATTGATCAGTACATACCTGTCGGGCGCATTTCCGAGTCGCTTGCGGTTGAATGCAATCTGCCGTCAACGATGCTTCGCCCCTTGATTTTCCCAACCAGCGACGACCAGCAAGCGGGGCTTATCGGCGGCGGCGCAGTCGAAGCCGGACAGATGGCGATTATCCTCGGGAACTCTGCCGTTGTGAATTCCTCCTGCTCAACCATTCCGGCAGACGACGTCAACCTGGACGTCATGTCCCTCAACTGGGGACCGTACCTGCTGATGAGATGCTATTCCAACGGCGCATATTTTATCGATCGCGTTATGGGCAAAAACGTCGATTACGCTCAGCTGGAAGCGGCGGCGAATGCTGTCACGCCAGGCTGTAACGGCGCGGCAATTGATCCGTTTATCGTTTCCGAGCCGTCTATCGGAATTACGGAACCGCGTTTGCAGTGGATCGGCGCAGAACCGCAGGAGATTGGCGTTCGTTATCGCGCCTGTCTGGAAGCTCTGGCGTATTTAATCGCCCTGGGCGTAGAAGAACACAAACGCGCTGGTCAGGAAATCAATCAGATTACCATTTCCGGAGGGACGTCAAAGAGTTTGCTGATGTGCAAAATTCTCGCTTCCGTTTTGAACATGCCGCTCAAACGACTTGTCAGTTCGGAAGGCCCGGCGCTGGGCGCGGCTGTTACAGCTCTGGCGGCGTTGGAAAATTATCGGCGCTCTGAAGCGACCATGAGTCGAACCGCCGCAGACGGCGCGTTCCCCTACGCTCCCACTTCCGGAATCATGGGAGAATACACGCCTGCGGAAGCCGTTAAACAGATGGTTCAGTTCAAAGACGTGGTCATGCCTGTTGCTGAATGGATTCCCGCTTATCAAGCCGGCTTGGAAGCGTTCAAGACGAGATTGAAAAGCTACTAGCTATTAGCCGCTAGCTATTAGCTTGTGCATTTGTAGTTCTCAGCGTTAATTGTTAAAGCTGGAAGCTAAAATCACCAAGCTAGGAGCTAGTAGCTAGAAGCTAAAAGCTGACTCGCAATTCGCAATCAATATTAATCTAATATCACAATGTCACAAGATAATACTCAAAAGGCGTGGGGGGGAGTCTTTACTGGAAAGACCGACCCCTTGATGGAAAAGTTCAGCGAAAGCATTTCGTTCGATAAACGCATGTACAAGCAGGACGTTGCCGGGTCGATCGCGCACGCGCGGATGCTGGCGGACGTCGGCGTTTTGACGACTGCGGAATTTCAGGCAATCGAGTCCGGTTTGCTGGAAATTCAGGGACAGATCGAACGCGGCGAGTTTGTTTTCTCGATTGAAAAAGAAGACATTCACATGCACATCGAATCCGCTCTGACGGACAAGCTGGGCGACGTCGGGCGAAAGCTCCATACCGGGCGAAGCCGCAACGATCAGGTTTCGACCGACTTCCGTCTTTGGGTTCGAGACGCTATCGACCAGATTGATGCGCGGCTGGCGGAAGTTCAAAAGGCGTTTGTCGGACGCTGCGCTGGCGACATGGACGTCATTCTGCCGGGCTATACGCATACGCAGCGGGCGCAGCCGGTCTTGGCGCCGCATTACTGGCTTTGTTACACAGAAAAATTTCAGCGTGACAGAGAGCGTCTGGCGGACTGCCGAAAGCGGGTCAATACGCTCTCGCTGGGCGCCGCCGCCATGGCGGGAACGTCGATTCCCATCGACCGGTTCAAAACGGCGGAGTATCTCGGTTTTGAAGCCGTCGCCGGCAACAGCATGGACGTTTCCAGCGACCGCGACTTCGCGATTGAATTTGTGTTCTGCCTGGCGTTGATTGCCGAGCATTTAAGTACGCTGGCGGAGGAATGGATTTGGTGGTTTTCCAGCGAATTCCAGTTTATCAAACTGCCGCAGCGCTTCTGCACCGGGTCGTCGATTATGCCGCAGAAAATTAATCCGGACGCCATGGAACTCATCCGCGGTAAGACGGGTAAAACGATTGGCGCGCTGCAAACGCTGCTGGTCTTGGTCAAGGGGCTGACGCTGGCGTACAACCGCGACCTTCAGGAAGACAAACCGGCGGTTTTCGACGCCTTCGATTCCGTCGACGCCTGTCTGGAACTGGTCGCCCCGATTATTCGCGACGCCCAACTTAACCGTCAGCGCATTGAAGACAAGCTCGACCGCGGACATCTCGACGCCACGACGTTCATGGAATACCTTATCGGCAAGGGAATCCCGCAGCGAACGGCACACCACATCGTCGGACGTCTGGTTCGACTTTGCCTGGAACGCGACTGCCGGCTGTCTGACCTGCCGCTGTCGGAATTCCAGGCGGAAGACCCTGCTCTGACCGAAGACCTCTACAACGTCCTGGGCGTGAAAAACGCGATTGCAGCGTTTAAGTCCTACGGCTCCACCGCCCCGGCGGAAGTCGCCAAACAGGTTGAAAGCTGGAAAAAGAGATTGAACGTTGAGTAACAAAAGATAAACAACAATCAATTAAAATACCCGGGAATAAACGTTCCCGGGTTATCTAAGAGTCTATCATATTAACAAAAAGCGAGAGTCCCGCCAATGCGTTACTCTCGCCGTTTGATATTGTGTTACACTTTCGTAACTCCTAACTCCTCACTCCTAATTCCTAACTCGCTTACGCAGGAATAGTACGATAACCCCAAGAGCCAGCAGCGCCCAGGTTGACGGTTCCGGAACGCCAGAGCCGGTGTCCGGAGCGAATCCAGGATGACCGATCAGGTAAAGACCGCCGTCCATGGAAACCAAATCAAACATGCCATCTTGGAAATTCCCAACAAGCCTCGGCATATTATCATCATCAATGACTAAGCCTTCATCGTAAACCAGCTGGTATATCGGCTCCTCAGCTGACGCCCAACTGAAAGCGTCGTTACCTTCAAAGTACACCTTGATAATCGATTCTGCGTCAATGGAGAACGATTTGTCGTCGCCGATAGTAAGCGTGTCGAATTGATGTTCATTATACGGGCTGAACTCGAACAAGCCGGTCGCGCCGCCGTCAATTATGACGTTGCCGTATACGGTCAAATCTCCAACCGAGTTGCCGGGAGAGAGCGTCGCGCCGGAAACGACGTGCAAATCGCCGTTGTACTGTCCCTTGAAATCCAGTTCGCCAGCGGAGACTGTGAACTTGTCAGAGCTGAACTGATCGCCGTCCGCCTTGATCTTGAGTTTGCCGGTTCCCGTCTTGATTACATCTCCAGCGCCGGAAACGGTAACGTTGTCTGAGAAGGTCAGTTGTTTGGTATTGTTAGCGGCAACGTTGTATTCCAAAGTCGCGTCGTCAGCAATTTCAATGGCGCTGTTCGCCTTGACGGCGTCGCCGGTCAGAGCGAGCGTACCAGCTTCAACGGTCGTCTTGCCGGTATACGTGTTATTTCCGGAAAGGGTCAGAGTACCTTCGCCCTGTTTAGTTACGTCGCCTTCGCCGGAAACAACGCCCGTAAGAGCAAGATTTCTGTTCTCGCTGACGTCTATGGTTCCAGCTGCGTTCATTTCAACTTCGCCTGCGTAGGTTGCTGTGTTGTTTTCGCCTTCGGTAAACGTAACGCCCTGTTTGTTCGTTCCGTCGATCGACCATTTATCTGCGGCAATGTCCTCAGCGGAATTGGCGCGATAATACAGATCCGTTACCGGCGGTTCAACGTTCTGATTCTTCAAGACGATTGAAGTTCCAACCGTATCGAGATACCAGGCGTCGGTCGCGGCGGAGTTGACCAAAAGCTGGATATTGTCCAGATTTACGTTCAAAGAAGTCGTATCGACAAGGACGTAGCCGTTGTCCGTATTGTTGTTCCACCATTCAGTTTGATCGCCGTTGTTAAATGCAACGCTGATCGTGCCTGTAGTAAACGTCGCAGCATTGACGGTCAAGCGGTCGTAATCCGTATTATTTGAGCTGTCGTTGAAATCGAAGAAAATCGCGCCGTTGTCAACGGTCAAATTACCGATGGCGATTTGGGTCGAATCTGTCGTTTCTCCGATAACCAGCGAACCGCCGTTGAGCGTAACGTTGGACGCAATCGACGGCGCAGCGTCAATAAACGAGGCGCCTGCGGCAACTGTTACATCTGTAGCGAGGCTGCCTGTACTGGCTAACGCCAGAGCGCCGCCAGAGATAGTCGTCGGTCCGGTGTATTCGTTCACCTTGGTCAGTCTCACAGTACCAGCGCCAGTCTTGGTCAACGAGTTGTTTGCAACAAAGGCTTCACTCTTATCGCCCAATTTAACGTTGACAACGAGGTCGGCTGCGGAACTCTTGGTAATGTCGTCTACATTTAACACCGCGCTGTCGAGAACGAAAATAACGCCTGAAGCTCCGTTGAAGTTTACCGGGTTTTCCGGGGTTGAACCATCGCCGGCAAAGGTAACGTTGTTTGTTCCCATAAGCCAGAACGAACGATAAATGTCTCGGTTGTTGTTACCGTAAACTTCTGCGCCGTTTTGGAACGTTGCGTTATACAACGGATTGTTATTTGTACCCGACAGCTTGCCGCCGTTGATAATCAATCTGACGCTGTTGTCGTTATAGTTGGCGATGCTGCAGCCGCCGAGGATGTCGTTGGTTCCCAAAGACAGTTCCGCGCCGGAATTGACGGTAATCGTTCTGCCGCCGTCTTTGGAAAACGCGCCTAAAGCCGTTGTACTGTAGCTTGCGTGAGCCTTTGTTGTTTCAACCGTACCGCCGTTGATAACAACGTCCCCGGTAAACGAACTGCCGTTGTTGGCAAACGTCTGCTTGCCTTCACCGTTTGAGTTGATAATCATTTCAACATTGCCGGTTGTCTTGCCCTGGAAAGTCAAGTCCTTGCCGGTAATATCCAACGTCAACGTTGACAAAGTGTTTGTATTGTTGAAAATCTGTCCTTTGAGAGTAGATCCGTCCACGTTGCTGTACAGACCTTTGAACGTTTGAGAATAACCGTTCATATCCAGCTGACCGTAAATTCTGCCTTCACCAGCGTTGGCGCCAAAGGGCTGAGGCGCCGCCAAGCGCATCTTACCCATTGAAGTGGCGCTGTCCCAGTTCATCTGGACGTCGCCGGTAAAGGTTCCATCGCACGACGTTCCCATTATAACCCAGCCGGAATCGGAAATAACCTTGAGTTTCCCGGAACCGGTTAAGGCTCCGGTATAAGTTGTGTCTTTACTCCAGCCGGACTTCAAAGACGATTCCGAAAGAACGTTCAGGTCGTTTGAAACGGTAATGAAGTTGTCATGGTTTTGAATCATGCCGCCGTTGAGCTGAATCGGCTGTGAACCGATATACGGAGTAGCGCTGACTGACGTCGTTCCTGCAACGCCAATTCTCATGTTGCCTTTAACAAACAGAGAACCCGTATACTCGCTGGCGTCGCCGGCGAATCGGAGATGTCCGGAATCGCTTCCAACGGTCAGAGATTTATCGCCTTTTAACTTGCCGGTTAACGTTATTGACTTGCTCCAGCCGCCGTGAATATCGCCGCCGTCTTTGGTAACGGTGATATCAGCGGCTAGAGTGGCGTCGTTGTCATTGTTGACAATCATACCGCCGTTAAAGGTAATTCCATTTGAGAAATTAAACGAATCGCCGACGCGCATATATCCGCCGTCGATAGTAAGCTTTCCGTTGCCTGTCCAGTCGCCAGTGCAAAGGACATAGGACGAGTTGTCGTCAAGAACAACGTTTCCGTCAATACGAATTGCTCCGCCGTTGGTCGATATCTTTGAGAGCGGTTTGATAGACATCGTTTCTCCCGGAACGCCAAAAACGAGCGTACCGCTTTTGGATTGAATTGTTACTTTGGAAAGATTGCCGTTGAGAACCTGCGTTCCCGCGCCGATGTAATCTACCGCTTTTTCATTGAGGGTAATTGACCCGTTATAGACAAAGGTCTTGTCGGCTGTTACGCCGTTTCCGATGACGATGCCTTTGCAGTTGGTTTTGCCGGAATCGTTGACAATCTTCGCTCCGGCTTCGCCCGTCAAACCGCCGACTTTCATCTGAGCGCCGTCCCACAAATCGACTTTGCCGGTTGCTCCAATATGAAGCGTCGCCTGGTTGTTGTCCCAGTTTTGGCTTTGATAACTGCCGTTGATAAACATGCCGCTCTTAACGTCAATAACAGAGTTGGAATCCAGAGCGAATGTAACGCCGGAAGCGCCTGTGCCGGCAACGGCGGAAATGGTTCCTCCGCCGTCAATGAGAATCGTTGCGCCCGTTCCGTTGATAACAACGTCTTGCCCGGCAACTCCAGAGGAAATGCCGTTGTCAATGTTATGCGTTGTAGCGGGAGTCGTGTTGTAAAATTCGAGCGTTCCGCCGTTGATATTAAACGTCAAAACGCTTGTATTGTGCGGAACCGTGTTATTATAGAGCATCGTTGCGCCTTCGCCGACGTTGATCGTTGAAGAGCCCAACGTACCCGCGCCGGTCAGTTCCAGCGTTCCGCCGGAAACGGTTGTGCTTCCGGTATACGTTTGAGCGGCAGAGAGGGTCAACGTTTCCGCTCCGGTTTTAACCAACGCGCCTGCGCCGGAAACGATGCCGGAGAACTCGGTTGCATCGCTGTTGTTAAGCGTCAGTTCAGCTCCGCCGTTGTCAATCGTCCCATTTCCGGTCAGATTGTTGAATCTTTGAGCGGCTGACATTGTAATTAAAGCGTTGTTTTCAACAGAAGCGGAATTGGCAATGGCATTTTGAGCCGTCAGAGCCAGCGTTCCCGCCGAAACCTTTGTCGCGCCGGTGAAGCCGTCGTTAGTTGAACTGATCGTTAACGTTCCCGCGTCGGTCTTTTCTATCGCGCCCGAACCGGTAATGCTTCCAGCCAGCGTCAAATCATATCCTGAACCAACCTGTACAGTGCCGTCAGCGTTCATTTCAACCGGATTGGAATACGTTACAGAGGCGTTGTCGCCGGAAATCAACTTGGCGCCCTTCTTGTTTGTACCGTCAACCGTCCATTTCTGAGCGGAAATGTCCTCCGGCAAATCGGCGTAATAGTACGGCTGAGTAACAATGCTGCCAGACTTGTTAAGAACAAGCGTATTGCCCGCCGTAGTCAGATACCAGCTGTCTGTTGTATCGAAATTGACTAACAACTGAAGATTGTCCAAATCAGCGGTCATTGAAGACGAGCTAATCAAAACGTACCCGCTGTCGCCAGCGTTATTCCACCAGTCAACTTCAGACCCGTTGTTAAACGTGATATTGATTGCCCCGGACGTCAGCGTTGCAGCGCCGGTTGTCAACATATCGAAATCGTTTGCTGACGATGCGTTATTGAAATCAAAGTTGACTGAACCGTTGGTCAGAGCAAAGTCTCCGATGGCGATTCTGGCTGTTGCGCTCGTTTCTCCGATGGTGAACGCGCCGCCGTTGAGCGTAACTTTGGACGTAATCGAAGGAGCGCCGTCAATAAACGCCGCGCCGGATTCTACTGTTACGTTAGAAGACGTTATACTCCCTGCGCTGGGCAAAAGCAGCGTACCGCCGGAAACGGTTGTAGGACCGGTATACGTATTGACCGCAGCAAGTTCCATCGTGCCGGCGCCGGTCTTAATAATTGACGTTGAATGTTTCAGCGCGCCGTCGGTTTGATACGTTGGATCTGTAATTATGGCAGAAATAACAAGATCGGAAACGCTATCGTTACCCAGCTTGTTGGCGCTGGTAATATCTTCGACATTGATTGTCGAAACCGAAGTTCCGCCTTTAATCGAGTTGCTGTCAGCCCCAAAAGAAATCGTAGCGTTGGGTTTGCTCATATCCGCAGAAATCGTAACTGGCAAACCGGCAGAGTCGTCGCTGTTGCGTTCTACTTTGAGGTTATGAAACTTATAAGCCTTCCACGTTGGGTTTCCATCGGCTGCGTATACATTTGCTCCATCTTTGAGGGTAAGGTTTGTAAGATAATTATACAGACGGTCATCGGTTCTCAGACCATTGGAAATCTTTCCGCCATCAACAACGATTGGCAGCGGGTTAAGACTGTGAGCCTGAGTGAATACATCTTGATGAGAAAGCACAAGTTCAGCTCCCTTGTTGACGTAAATAGTTCTCCCGTCTTTTACTGCTCCCAAGGCGGATCCGCCTGACCCGGCTGCGGAAACAATAACTCTTCCTTCATTAATATTAACGTCTCCGGTAAACGAACCTGTTCCAACTTTCAATTCCATCGTACCGGGACCCGTTTTAGTCAGTGAGTTGGTAGTAATAGCATCGGTTGATTTGTTGCCCAGCGCAACGTTGACAATCAAGTCTGGATTGGAGTTGAGCGTAAGGTCTTGAACGTCAATAACGGCGTTGTCCGGAACGAAGATAATGCCAGTCGAGCTTCCGCTGAAAGTAACTGGCGCTTCTGGCGTGGAACCGTCTCCGGCAAAAGAAATGTACGTTGGACCTTTGAGCCAGAACGACCGCCAAGTGCCCTGATTGGAAACGCCGTACAGCGTAGCGCCGTTTTGGAACGTTGCGCCGTAGAGCGAGTTGTTGTTTTCGCCTTTGACCGTACCGCCGTTGACGATAAGTTTAATGTCGTTTACTGTGTATGTGTATCCATCGCACCCACCGAACGAGTCGTTGGTTCCCAAATACAGTTCAGCGCCGGGCATGACGGTAAGAGTTCGTCCGCCGGCTTTGCTTATCACGCCCATTGTTGAGTTGGGATTAGACCACGCGCGGGTCGATTTGAGCGTTCCCTGAGCGACGACAATATCGCCGGAAAAAGTATTGACGTTTGACAGCGTCAGCGTACCAGCGCCGGTTTTAGTCAGATTGCCTTCGCCGGAAACGACGCCGGACATTGTAACAGCACGACCGTTTGTATCGATTGTTCCCGTTGCGCCAGCCTGAATCGACGCGTTGTCTGCAATCGTTAAATCGACGTCAGTCTGGAAAGTCGACGTTCCCGTAAAGGCGAAGTTTCCGGTTCCCAGAGAATCCGCAGAGGTAATTCTCAAAACGCCGCCGCCGATATTGGTTCCGCCGGAATACGTATTGTTTCCGGACAGAGTCAGCTTTTCGGATCCGTTTTTGGTGAATGAGCCTGCGCCGCTGATTGAACCGGAGTATTCCGTTTCCGTATTATTAACGACGGTCAAGGCGTTTCCTCCGTTATCGATTGTTCCACCCCCAGACAGGTTATTGAGCGACTGCGCCGCGCCCATGGTAATAGCGGCGTTATTTTTCACAGACGAGGAATTGGAAATCGCGTTTTGAGCGTCCAGAGCCAGCGTCCCTTCTGAAACGTTTGTCACGCCGGTAAACTGGTCGTTTGTCGCGTTGAGCGTCAGCGTTCCTTCTCCGACTTTTTCAATCTTCCCGGAACCGGATACCTGTCCAGCAAGGGTCAGATTGTAGCCGGAAGCGATGTCAACCGTCCCGTTTGCCGACATGATAACCGGATTGGAATAGGTTGCAGTCGAACTGCCGGCATTGAACCGGATGCCCTGTTTGCTTTCTCCGTCGATAGTCCAATTGGGTTCTGAAAGGTCGCTGGTATTGGGAAGCCACCAGACGCTTGCGCCGCTTGGCGCGCTGCCGACCGCCATCAGATAAACGTAGTCAGAATCCGCTTCCAGCGCCCATGAACTTGTCGGCATCCCGTCGACGCGGACTTTCATATTATTGAAATCGCCAATGCCTCCAGAGATGATATAAAAACCGCCGTCTTCTTTAATATAATTCCACCAGGTTGCTTCGTCATTGTTGTTGAAAGAAAGGTTGATATATCCGGAGTCAAAACTGGCTGAACCGACTTTAAGCCAGTCTGCGTCAACGTCATACTCGTAAGAAGAACTGTCGTTAAAGTCCATGTTGATTGTACCGCCGTTGAGAGTAACAGATCCAACCTGAATAATCTGAGTATTTGACGCGTCGCCAACAGTTAATGCGCCGCCATTGAGAATGACGTTATTAGTAATAAAATTGTTCCCTACTTTAAGCGTTCCGCCGGTTGTTATATAAATATCATTTGACCCCAGAGTAACGCCGTTAGTCAAAACCAAAGTTCCGCCGCTGACGATTGTATCGCCGTAGAAGGAACTGCTTGTTCCAAGCGTAACAGTTCCGTCTCCCGTTTTAACGAGGTTTCCAGTACCGTAAATTACTTTACTGAACGTCTGGTTTGAATCGAATCCCAACTCAACGTTTCCGCCGTTGAGCGTAATTGTACTGTTATTGAGCGAGCCGTTTCCTGCAAATCGCAGAGTTCCTGCGTTGACGTTGGTCGCGCCGGTAAAGTCGTCGTTGGCGCCGGAGATTGTCAGAGAGCCTTCGCCAATTTTGGTAATAGCGTTTGAGCCGGAAATAGCGCCGGATTGATCCAGATTTAATCCGGAACCGATATTGAACTGCGCGTCTGCGCCCATGGTAATCGTTCCGCTATGCGCTGCTGTAGACGAACCGTCTTTCTGATTGAGGAAAACGACGTCCTTTTTATCAACGCCGTTGATAGCCCACGTTCTGGACGCGTCAACAATTCTGTCAACTTCAAAATTAACGCTCGTATTGGATTTGAGAGTAAAGTCGTCAAAAAGACTTCTGGAGTAACTGCCGCCGTTGGAGTAGGAGTCAAACCCCATATAGTTGCTGTTAAACCCCTTGGCTGTTTTGAAAGACGTAACCAGATTGTCATTGACGTACAGGCTGACGTCAACCTGAGACGTACCGTTAAAATCTGGAACAGTGTAAACGATTCTGACGTTTGCCCAGTCGTTGGCGCCTGACAAAGGAGAGAAAACATTGCTAAAAGAGGTATTTGAGTTTCCATTTGTACCGTCAAAGATCTGAACTCCGCCGTTTCTTCGGAATAAGATTCCAACGCCGTCGCCAGTATTAACAGCCGCCAGCTGTTTGCCGCTTGTAAGACCAAACGTAACAGCAGACCAGTTGCTGGAAGTTGCAGCGTCGTCTGTTACAGGATTGACTTTGAAACTGATTTCATACGTCTTGCCGCCCAGGTCAATCGCGGTTAACGCTCCCATGTTGTTTCCAAAATCGAAATTGGGAGAGGTTACGCTGTTTGTATACCCGGAAGAAGCATTAGTAGCCTGAAAAAGCGCTGAATTATTATAGCCGTTGCCGACCTGAAGCATATCAGTAGATTTTCCGCTGAATGAATAGCCCAGCGCGCCGAGTACGCCGCCGCTGAAACGTTCCGGCGTGTCGTTGGCTGACGGACCGCCGATTTCCGTTCCCTTTTTGTTGCCGTAGACGTTGTAGTTATCGCTGAAGAACGTTGTCATGGGTTCGTCAGCCGCGGCTGTCTGCTGCATAGCCAGGTCAAACGCCAGCGCCGCTGCAAAAAACGCTGCGAAAATCCAAACTCTGTTACCAATCCGATTCTGTCCGGAAAACGCGATGTGTCTGGTCAACATTTTAAAACTCGTATTTTTGAAGTTTGTATGGAATATTGTATAATCATGATTATCGATAGACATATT
>JAZMZV010000052.1:0-28180 GCA_045586185.1 Thermoguttaceae bacterium
CCTTTTAGAGAAGTTTTTTCAAGTTTAATTAAGAGGGGAAAACCTTTTTTGAAAAAAAGGTTCTTCCCCTCAAACTCCCCTTTCCAAAAAACTTTAGTAGGGAGTGCAATTGCACAATCGGTGCGAATCCGTCTAATCCGTTAAATCCGTGTGCGGACTGACCTGCCAGCAACCAATGGGGAGCTCTTGCGCAATTGCTAATTGCTAATTGAAAATTGCTAATTATTCAACGGTCCATTCGTGAATGCCGCCGGCGTAGTTGGGCTGGGATTCAATCTCGATTTTCAAGCCGGACGTTGTAACAGGATCGAACGTTGTAACGCTCCAAGCCCAGGTCTTGCAGTCGTAGCCGGACGGATTCGGGACTTCTTTCCAGTCGCCGGATTCCGTCTTATAGAGCAGTTTCCAGGATTTCGGGACGCGGCACTCGCCGATTCCTGTGTCGTCAAACCAGTAGACGGAAACCTTCTTTACCGTTGTGGGCTGTTTGAACTCGTACGCAATCCACTGCGGTTTGCCCTTCGTTTCGCGAGACCACCAGTGCCAGCGCGGGCATTCGTTGTCGTTGGCGGCTTTCGGGAACACGCCGTCCTGAACCAGTTCGACCGGACCGGCGGGCTGTCGATTGACAAACGACGCGGTCGCCTTGGCTTCAGACGCAATCGTCGGCGGGGCGACAGGCGTTGCAGCGTCAACCGTTCGCGGGAAGTAGACCGCCATCGGGCTGAGTCCGCGGTTCGCCCAGGAGTAATACGGAATCGCGACGCAATCGACGTCTTGGGTTGTTACAGAACCGTCTTTGTTAAGGACGCATTGCTTGAGCGTTCCTTTGACGGTCATAACGCCGTTGAGCAGCTCCGGCTGGAATTCCGCGGTAAGCTTGGCGTCGTCTGCAAGGACGATAGAGTGCAGATTGCGCGGGGCTTTGCCAGTCGCCTTGACGACGCAGTCCTGAGCTTCAACGCAGTACACCAGCGGACCGCGCTGAATGCAGGACAGTCCAACGTCCGCCTTGACGCGTTCGTCTGTTACAACCTTGAGAGTTTGCATCGGGAAGTTGACGGTAAACGAGTCGCCTGCTTTCCACGTTCCGGTCAGAACGAAATAGCCGGTTTCCTGCTTGACGTCTTTGCCGTCTGCGTTACAGGTTGGCTTGAGGGATTTGTCGAAGTTGATAAACGAGTGCAGATGATTCCCGTCGACTTCCGGAACCGCTTCGCCGACAGACCAGCCGGGGATTCTCGCCTTGACGGTATAGTCGCCGTCGGTCAGAACGGTAACCTTGACCGCGCCGTCCCACGGGTATTTCGTTTCTACTTTAATCTTGACGTCTGCGGCTTTGCCGTCTACGGTAACGCCGGAAAGAGTCGCTTCCGACTGGGCGTAGAGGTTGATATAGGCGCAATTCCCGCGAACGGCGTACATGTACCCCGGCATGGAGGGCAGGAATCGAGACAGGTTGCTCGGGCAGCAGGAGCAGCCGAACCACGCTGAACGTTCGCGTCCCTTGGAGTCGTCCAGAACGTTAGGATAGAAGTAATGATCGCCGGCGAGGTTGATTCCGGACAGGACGCTGTTGTAAAGCGAGCGTTCCAGAACGTCCATGTATTTGCTTTCGCCCGTCCAGAGGAACATGCGGTAGTTCCAGTAGACGTTGGCGATATTGGCGCAGGTTTCGCAATAAGCGGTGTCGTTGGGCATGATGTAACTGCCTTCAAACGCTTCCCCGCGATGGGTGGAGCCGATTCCGCCTGTTACATACAGTTTGGATCCGACAACGTTGTTCCAAATGGCGTTAATCGCCTTGACGTAGGATTCGTCGCCGGTCATAGCGGCAACGTCAGCCATTCCGGAATACATGTACGCAGCGCGAACGGCGTGCCCGATCGCTTCGGTCTGCTCTACAACGGGCTGATGATCCTGATTGTACGGACCATATATTCCGAACGTGCGCCCTTCGGAACGACCGCGAATGTCGAGGAAATACTTCGCCTGATCGAGGTACTTTTTATCGCCGGTAAGACGATACAGCTTGACCAGACCGATTTCGATTTCCTGATGTCCCGGCGGCCAGTTCTGCTTTTTGCCGACGCCGAACGTGTCGCAAATCAGATCGGCGTTTTTAATCGCAACGTCCAGGAAATTACGCTTTCCGGTGGCAATATAATGAGCGACCGCGGCTTCGTACATGTGCCCGGCGCAGTAGAGTTCGTGCCCGCCGGTGTGAGACCATCGTTCGCGTCCTCCCGGTGGCGTATAGAGCGGCTTGTACTGCGGATACTTCTGATAAATCGTTCTGGACGTGTACAGATAGCCGTCGTCTTCCTGAGCGCCGGCGATTTTCTCGATTACGGAATCGACATATTTGTCCAGTTCTTCGTTCTTCTCCAGAGCCAGGACGTAAGCAGCGCCCTCGATGATTTTGTACAGGTCAGAGTCGTCAAAGTAAATGCCGCGGAACGGACCGGGTTCCATGCCGGCGGCGCGGGCGAAGTTGGGGATTCGCGCCGGTTCGCATTTCTTAAAGCAGTCTGGAACGGTAACTTTGCAAGCCGTTTCCAAACGCGGCTGCCAGAAAACGTCGTTGACATGAACGGCGGTAAACGGAACGGGCGTAACAGAATAGTCGTTCTTCTGCTCCGCTGAAACCGACGCCGTGAGGCAAAACGCCGCCATCGCGGCAATCAGAAAGAGTTTTTTCATAAATTCCCCCCTTTCAGGAAAGTAAATAAAAATAAAACTTTGAATACTAATTGTGTATGCTCTATATTTTACCAGATTCAAAATTTAAAGTCAACGGGTAGAACGGATTTTTCGAAAAGAATATTTTGATAGTTGCGAGTTGCGAGAAGTATGGAAGGCGGTAATGGAGCGTCTGTAAAAACTCACGCGAAGTTCGCAAAGTTCGCGAAGTATTAAAATTAGGGCTCTTCCGGTAAGTTGGTACCTAGTGTTTCCGCAGGTCAGTCCGTTCACGGATTTGACGGATTAAACGGATTTTCACCGATTGAATAATTGACTATTCATTGTTCATTCGTAAATCTTTGAATTATAATCACGAAAAACACAAAAATCACGAAATTTACGAAAAATATAAGATTATAAAAAAATCCTTTCGTGTGTTTCGTGTATTTCGTGTTTAAAAATACTTTTGGACGAAAAAACACCTGTTTTTTAGCTCAAGTACCAACTTGTCGGATGAACCAAAATTAGTAATTCCTTTGCGTTCTTTGCGGCTAAAAAAAATCGGCGGCTGAGACAGCCGCGATCCAGTGGGTCCACGCGACTTTCTGCGTTCTTTGATTTTCGGAGGCTTCCGCCGCAAGCGTATCGTCAATTGATACTTTGCGAACTTCGCGTACTTTGCGTGAGATTTTCTTCGGCGGGCGAAGACGTTATTTCTCCGCCTTCGACCATCGTTTAAGCGCTCTGTCAAACGCTTGGTATTTCGGGGAATTCGTCGGCTTTTCGTCTGCCCAGCGGAACAGACCCCAGGAACCCCATTTGCTCCAGTTCCCGGTCGAAGAGAAATGGCACATCAAGCCGCCGCCGACGTCTTCCCACGCCTGGAAGTACGCATCGTACAGTTTTCCCATCCGTTCGGAGGCGTTGGCTTCGAGGCAGATGGCGTTGAGTTCCTCGCGGTCGTTCGCTCCCCAAAGCCCAACCAGATGCTGACCGGCTTCGTAGCAGACGAGTTCCACGTTGTACTGGTTTGCCAGTTCTTTCTGCTTTTTCATCCACTCAATCGACTGTGGAAGAGCCTGCTTTTCAAGCTGATCCAAAGCGCCGGAAACGCCGCCGCGGATGAATTCTTCCGCGTATTCTTTCGGGATGCAATTCATAAAGTACGGCGCGATTGCCAGAGCGTCTGTTACTTTCGAAACGTCCGAATATTTCAGAAGCTGCTCGGACACGTACGAGTTGGCAGCCTGCGACGCGAGAACTCGCACAAGGCGATCGGTTCCGCCAAACTCTTTTTCAAAAATCTGGAAAATCTCCCGTGAGCGGTGAGACGTCCACGCCCAGCCGCAAACCCAGGGCTGCTCGTCAGGAAGGAGGGCTTTCCCTTTCTCCTGAGCGTACCGGCACTGCTCAAACTGCCCGTTCCAGACCTCGTTGGAGTACTCGACGTAAACTTTCAGATTCGGGTTCAAACATTTTTTGATTGTCTGCGCCATGTTGCGTACGAATTCGTCGTCAGCGCGGTGCGGGACGCAGAACCACGGATTCGCGTTGAGACGGTTTGCCAGATCGCACAGCAATTCTATCGGAACCCCTTTTTCGGAAAACGTTGCGTCGCCGAGTTGCGGGCGATCCGACCACTTTTCCAGTTTCGAGCCGTTGGTATGCTGAAGGTCCATATACCGAACCGTATCGACGCCCTTCCAGCGTGCGAGAAACGCCGGGTTCCACGGTCCCGAGTTTGAGTTGCGAGTTGCGAGTTGCGAGTTGCGAGGAGGATCTGAGCGACCATCGGGAGCGGTTTCTGACAATCGCGCGGCAGCGCGGATTGCCTGTGCGGCTTCGCACCCGGGGAGAAAGACTTGAATGTTACGGATGTAGTCCGCCGGGTCGGTTTCGCGAATCTGCACCCAGAACGCGCCGCGCTGGCTGTCCACCTGGATTTTGATCTCGCCGGGTTTCTCGTCGACGACCTGAGCGTTCATAAACGTCAGTTTCCCTTTTCCCCGATACCGAACCGTATAAATCCCGGACGGGTAATGCCCGCCCTCGATGGTGCAAAGCGGCGTTTCGGCGTAACAGCCCGACTCAAGACAGCGAACCCATCCCTGCGCGTCCAGATCCAGTTCCGGTCCTTTGCCCCAGCTGGCGCCCTCGCGCTGACTAATCCATCTGCGGGATTCCATGAAAACGTTGGCAAAAGGGAGTTCCGTGTTCCAGTCCGACGGACCGCCGAAATTGATTCCCATCGCGGGTTTGGCGACTGCGAGTTCGCCCGCTGCGCTAACAAGAGCTAAAACTAAAAGCAACAAACTCGTTAAAGGAAGGTTTTTAGTCATAGTTTTGAATCCTTGTAAAAAATGGGACATACCCGATAACTGTGCACCTTTATTTGAAAATTGTGAGGATTTATCTCACGCAAAGTATGCAAAGGACGCGAAGGCTTAATAATCTTAAAACTTTGCGAACTTCGCGTGAGGCTTTTATTTCAGATCCTTCAGCGCGATTACGCTCAGGTAGATGGCGGCGTTTCCCTCATGAGAGGAGTAGTATGTAACATACAGTTTGCCGTCGCGGATTGTGAAACCGGGATAGCTGTTGTCGCCGGCGCTGGGGAGGATGGAAAAGAGCTTGAAATGACCGTCTTTTTCCAGAAACCCAATCCCGGTTCGACCGTTGACGCGCCCTCCGGCGAGAATCCGACCGTCCGGGAGGTAAATAAAGTTCGGACCTCCCAGCGACGTCCCGCAGTTGACAAACGTCCAGTCGGTAAACGGGGCTTTGGCTGTCCCGAAGTACGCGCCGCGGTCGCCCGCTTCACGACGAATGAGAATCTGCATTTCTCCTGTCGGAGCAAACCGGACAGTCGCCTCGTTCGGTAGTCCCGGGACGTCAAGCTGTGTAACATTCTGATAATGAACGCCGTCGGTCGTCTTGACGAGGAAAATCTTCCAGTCCGAGGAAATCGGCTGATAAATCACGCCGTAGCCGACGCCTTCATGCCATGTAACCCGCCAGAGCCAGTCCAGGTCAGAGCGGATTGCCGGGTCAATTTCCACGTTCGTTGGAGCGGAGAAATTCTGACCGTTCTCGTCAGAAAACGATACCTGCACGATTCGCTTGACAAGTTTCTGATCCACGTAGACGCTCCCGCCCATGAGTACCATCAGCCGCCCGTCCGGCGTTTCGCTGAGCTTGGCGTCGCGAAGATCAAACGTCTTGCGCTCAAGCAGGGCAACCGACTCCCACTTCTCGCCGTCAGGGCTTGAAAGAACGCGAACTACGCCGTCGCCCTCGCCGGTCTTTTTGCCGGGAATGTGCCCGACAGAAGACTCGCGGAACGTGCAGTAGAATTTCCCCTTGAACTGAATGACGTCGGTAAACGCGCAGTGCTTCGCGCCGTTCCAGATCATTCGTGACGGGAATTGGGGCATGGTCGGTTCCTGCCCCTCAGCGGATCGGAACGAAATAAGCAAAGCGAAAATCGCCATAGACAAAATCAGGATGCGCTTATTCATAAAAACCTCTCGAAGTTAGCGATGAAATACACGATATATTCGGATATCGTAACATGCTCCTCGTTACAGTTCCGTGCAAAGGTTGATGAACGCTTCGCGGATGATGGATTTCTGTTCCGGCGAGCAGATGAACGCGCGGCGGTTCCCGTCTGCCATTTCCGAAAAGACGAATCGACCGTCGTTCATAACCGTGATCTTCCCGCGGGGCGAAAGCGTGAAATAGTTTCTCCACGATTCCGGGCGCGCCGGGAAAAGAACGCAGGTCAAGTCCCACGTCGGTCGTGTCTTTCCGTCCACGCCGCCGCGATGGATGCGGTAGGATTCCCGAAGAATGGAGTCTTTTGTCCGCAAGTCTGCATTGAAAGCGTCGCCGGGGAAGAGGATGTCAATGCCAACTTCATAGCCGCTGACGACGATTTCGCCGGGCCATTCCTGAAAGACCTTTGCAGCGGAGGGGATGTCGAGAATAACATTCCATTCCCGATGGTTTTCGTATTCCTTTGTATTGAACGCAAACGCGCCAGCCATCGCGCAAACCAGACGGACTTTCTTTTCTGCCAGTTCCATGCCGGTCAGCGGGGAAATGTCGTCGCCAGGCGTATCCATCAGCCGCGCCAGGTTGGTCGACATTCCGACTTGAGCGATCACGATAGAATTGTCTTCCGCCGCTGCGAGAAGTTTTCTCAGCAAAACGATCGAGTCTTCTGGCTCCCAGTCCGCTGGGAAGGGGAACTTGGCAGAGCCGTCCTCGTTTTTCATCCTAATTACGTTCTGCGCATACCGACCGTCGTCGGGTCTCGAGCCGTTTTTGACAAGTCCAATCGGGACGTCCGGGTGTCCGTACTGAATATTGAACGCCTTGCAGTATTTGGCGGCGTTGATATTGCTCTTGGTAATCGTCAAGCCGATAAATTCAATCTGCCCGCGCTTGACCATGTTGTGAATAATCGCCAGCGCGAGGGCGTCGTCGATGTCTCCGCCAATGTCGGTGTCGTAAATCAGCTTGACCGGTTTGTCGGCGGAATCGCGAACGGGAATGAGGTCTTCCGCCATCACGTATGGCAGAATCGCCATGACGGCAATGAATGTAACAAATATTCGTTTCATAAAATCGACTTTCAAAAATTGCGAGTGGATTTATCTCACGCAAAAAAGGCAAGATGCAAGAGTTTAAAAACTACTGTCTACTGCCTATTGCCTACTGCCTCATTGCGAACTTAGCGCGAGGCTTTCTTTTGTCGCAATGACAATAACGGTTCTTCCCCCTTATCGTTCCGTGCAGAGGTTGATAAACGCTTCGCGGATGTTGGATTTCTGTTCCGGCGAGCAGATGAACGCGCGGCGGTTGCCGTCTGCCATTTCAGAAAAGACGAATCGGCCGTCGTTCATAACCGTGATTTTCCCGCGGGTCGAGAGCGTAAAATAGTTTCTCCACGATTCCGGTCTGCCGGGGAAGAGAATGCAGGTCAAGTCCCACGTCGACTGACGCTTCCCTTCCAGACCGCCGCGATAGAAGCGGTAGGATTCCCGAAGAATGGAGTCCTTTACCCGCAAGTCCGCATTGAGGGCGTCGCCGGGGAAGAGGATGTCAACGCCCAATTCAAAGCCGCTGACGACGATTTCGCCCGGCCATTCCTGAAAGACCTTTGTGGCGGCGGGAATGTCATTAATCACGTTGTATTCACGATGGTTTTCGTATTTTTTCGTGTTAAACGCGAACGCGCCAGCCATCGCGCAAACCAGACGGACTTTCTTTTCCGCCAGTTCCATGCCGGTCAGCGGAGAGATGTCGTCGGCAGGCGTTTCCATCAACCGCGCCAAGTTGGTCGAGAACCCGACCTGAGCAATCACGATAGAATTGTCTTCTGCGGCGGCGAGAAGCTTTCTCAGCAACACAACAGAGTCTTCCGGCTCCCAGTCCGCGGGAACGGGGAACTTGGCGGAACCGTCCTCGTTTTTCATCTCGATGACGTTTTTCACGTACCGACCGTCGTCGGGCGTCGCGCCGTCTTTAACCAGTCCAATCGGGACGTCCGGATGTCCGTATTGAATATTGAACGCCTTGCAGTACTTGGCGGCGTTGATATTGCTCTTGGTAATCGTCAGCCCGACGAATTCAATCTGACCGCGCTTGACCATATTGTGAATAATCGCCAGTGCGAGGGCGTCGTCGGCATCGTTGCCCATGTCGGTGTCGTAAATCAGCTTGACCGGGGCGTCAGCGGAATCGCGAACGGGAATGAGGTCTTCCGCCTTCACGTAAGGCAGAATCGCCATGATGGCAATAAATGTTACAAAAAATCGTTTCATAAAAACTCCTTTCATAAAGTTGCGAGTTGCGAGTTACGAGTTGCGAGAAGTTTCATATTCTCGGCGTGAATCGCTATGACTAATAAATTCTATTTATCCGACGAATCGCCTTCTGTTACAATTTTGATTTCCGACCAGTAGCCGGCTTCGTACGCCCAGTCGTCCGGGACGTTTTCCAGAGTCAGGTCAATCGTCTGTCCGGCGAACTGCGACAAGTCAATAGATATATCGTTCCACGGTTTGTCATACGGCGAGCCTTTTCCGACGAGGGTTTCGTACTGAACGGAGCCGTTAACGCGAACGACGAGTTTCCAGTCGAAATCGTCATGGAAGCCGACGCACAGCTTGAGCGTCGATTTCTGTCCGGCGGGCAAGTCTACCCGTCGTGACAAAAGGCACTGCGTCGTTCGGTTGAGCGGATGAGTCATTAGAACAGGGTTCTTCCCGTGCCACTCCTTCAAGCCTGGGTTCATATCCGGACCGCATTGATAAATCTTCCAGCCGGGGAAGAGGCTGTCGACGCCCTTTTGAATGTTGTTCAGCGCAATGACGGGCGAATCGATTAGCGCCATTTCCGCGTCGGTAAATCGGCTGTTGGCGATTGGCGCGGGTTCCCACGAGAGTTCCAGCTTCGGAGGCTGGGGTTTCTTCACCGGAATGACGAAATACTCAACGCCGTTGACCGTTTCCATGCGTCCGCCCTGAGCAACGACGACCTGACGCGCCAGCTTCTCGCAGACGTCCAGCAGGGCGGGGAAGTTGTACGACGTATGCGAGAACGCCTGGGTTTCGTCCAAGCCGGTATTGTACTGTGACGGGAGTTTGGAAAACCCGATTGTCGTACACAAAACGCCGGCGGCGCTGGACGGGTTGCAGTCTGAATCCTGACCGCAGCGCATTGAAATTACCGTCGTCTTCTCGACGTCGCCGTTCCCATACAGCAGCCCAATGAGCACGTACGCGCCGTTAATCTTGCAGTCGATTCCGCCGTTGGAGCATTTCTGATACTCCGGGTTTTTCCGGTACTTCTCCAGACATTTCTCCCAGCACGACGTCCAGTCCGTCGGGTTCTCCTTATGCCATGTAACAACGTCGCGAACCATCTCGGCGTACTGGCAGTCGGGAGGAATGCACGCCAGTCCGGCGGCAATAATCTGTTGGACGTCCTGAGTAAAGAACGCCTCGGCATACATTCCGCCCATAAACATGCCGGCATAGACGCCGTCTGAATAGTTCATCAGACGACCGAACTTGTCGCCCAGCGCGATAACGCTTTGAGGCATGCCGGGCGAAATCAAGCCGGAGAAGTCCGACTCGATTTGATAATCAATGTCGTTTGGGCAATTGTTAAACTTCGGATGACCGCTGTCAGGCGGGGCGATACCGGCGCGGAGATTGGTTCTGCCCGAATTGTTGGCGCACCAGAGCTGATACTTTGTATTGGCGAAGTCGATTCCCGCCTGACGAATCGAGCAGTCCAAGCCGTACAGTTCCAGCGTCCGCAAAAAAGTCATTTCGACGTAAAGGTCGTCCTGACCAAAGGCGTGATTGATCATCTCCGGCTTCCATTTCGGAACCATTACCGCAGGAATCGTCTTGTCTCGATACCGGAACTCGGTCGGCGCGCCCCACGACACGCCGACAATCTGACCGATCCAGCCGCCCTTCATCTTGTCGCGGTATTCCTGAACGGAAAGACGGCGAAACTGCGGTTCCTGTGCTGACGACAAACTCGCCGGCGACAAAAACGCAATAAACGCCAAACACAATAAGACAATCTTAAATCTTTTACTACTCATAATATTTTAACAGGTTTGTGTAATCTTCTCGCAACTCGCTACTCGCTACTTCCAAATGGATTTCAGGTTCCAGACGTCCAGTTCAAACGGAACGGGGGCGTCGAGATCAACGCCCGACAGTTCGAATGTCTGAGAGGAAGCGGGACCGGGCAATCCGTTAACGCGATAAAGCCGACCGTCGTTGAAAAATGCCTCAACCAAAGCGCGATCGCGAACAATTCGGACTGTTACATACCCGTCTTTATCGGGAATACCGAGAGTCGGAAGCGCATGACGAAAGCCTTCGTTATTTCGTTCTGCCGCCAAACTCCCTTCAAAGCGGGATTCTGAACAGTGATAAATCAACTTGTCGTTCCCGACAGACAAGACAACGTCGCCTTTTGTTCCCGGCTTAAAGCGAAGGGTTATATCAAAAAGATTGTCTCCGTCTGGCGAGGCGCAATCCAGTTTAACGGACTGCTGAGATTGACTGTCAAGCGTCGAATGCGCTTCATGCTTTTTCGTCCGAAGGGTTTCAAACTCTTTGACCGGATTGGAGAACAGGCGCGGTCCCTCGGGCGTCGTCCGAAGCGTCAGTTCCAGCGGGAGGGAAAAGCCGTGATTAAACGGGAGATTCTGTTCTTGACGATAATAATCGTGCAGCGTCCAGCCGATTTGAATTACTCTGCCGCCTGGCGCGTTGGAAAAGCATTGGGAAGCGTAAAACATTCCATCGTGACTGCGGAATTTCTTGACGGAGCCGTCGGCGTTGACCTCGTCCGGAATAAACGTCTTGCCGTCAAACTGACCGACAACGTACTCGGCGTTCGCCGCCCAAAGAACCCATTTGGAATTCTCGGGATTCCCGTCAAGGTTGATTTTGAACATTTCCGGACATTCAAAAAAGCCGTCAATTTCCCCGGTCTTTTCCCACGATTTTAGGTCGTCCGATTTATGGAAAACAATCTTTCGACCGTTTCCCTCGTCGTAGACAGCGATAACCCAGTACCCGTTACCGTTGGACGAAGAAGTTGAGTCTTGTATCGAATATTGTTTTTCCGGCGCAGCGCTCTTCAGATTGGGAGCCGACCCTGTCGGCTTTTCGTACCAGATCAATTTTGGATCTCGTCCGTTATGGGGAATAATCGGATTAAACGATTCATAGCGCCACGTCTTGCCCTCGTCACGGCTTATCGCCAGACTCTCGCCGCATCCGGTGTCGGTAAACGCGGCAATAATCGTCGATTTCGCTTCCGGAGACGAGTCGTTTCTCATCACGTTAGCCGAGCCGCTCCAGCACTGACCTTTCGCCATGGACGGAAACCGTTTGTCAAATGGAACGTCGCCGCCCAAAGGACGCAAAGCCATGGGAAGCTCCGTCCAATGAACCAGGTCGGAACTGACGGCATGTCCCCAGTACATGTTTTCCCACGTTACGCAAACCGGATTGCTTTGCCAAAACAGATGGTATTTTCCATTGAGATAAACCATGCCGTTGGGGTCGTTATTCCAACCCTGTTTTTGCGAGAAACGCAGCTGAGGACGAACCTGTTCTGAATATCGCGGAACCTTGTTGATTAAATCCACTTCGGTATCGTTTGCCGTGCGAATGAGCTTTAACCCTTCAGACCCAACAGCCAAATCCACCACAGAAATTTCAGCCGTTTTGCCGACGTATTCCGGAACGTCTAAAAAAGCGTACCAGTCAGCGTTTTGTGTGGAATCAGCCAGCGGAATTTTTAATTTATGAATCAGAATCCCGTCAACGACGATTGTCATAATCGTCTGTCGGGCAGAATTGGCAATCGGAAAGATCAAATAGGGTTTATCCAGCGTAACAAGCCGCGTTTTATCCGCCGGCACGAGCGCCTTTTTGACGTCGCTTTGAACGACGTTGTCGATATTAATATGTCCCCAGCCGCCGACGGCGTTATCGAAGATTTCCAGCCGCGCCGTCTTGCCGACAAACTCGGCAACGTCCCACGTCTGCATTTCCAGCCGTTCCGACCCGCCAGGACGATCGTTTAATCCCGTAGCGCTCCGAACGGTTTTGCCGTCGATAATCAGACGCATTCCCAGCTTTTCCGCGTTCATTCCGCCGCCGACGAGAAAGTTGATAAACGGACGTTCAATCTTGAATTCCGGGGACGTCAGCTTCCCGACCGTGTCGTCTCCGCCGACGTAGGAGTTGACCAGCCCCGCGCCCTCGAACCCGGAAACTTCCATTTGAGTCGGGAGCGTTCCCCGCGCTGGAGCGGCGCCAAACGCCTCTCCTTCCACTTTCCAGGCGCCGTAGTCGGAACCGTTGAAATCCGCTACGACAATGTCAGGACGTGCGTCCTGAGCAGACGCCGTCAGCGCCATAAATAACGTTACAATAAACAGGCCGAACAGAGCCAAGCCGCTTTGCCGCAGCTGACCCGTTCTCATGCCGGACAATTTAGAAATTTCCATCATTTTTCCTCTGAGGGGGGAGTAAAGGAATAAAAAAACGCTCAAGGCGAACTAAGTCTAATTTATTGAATTATATCGGAACGTTTTTTATAATGCAAGGGGACAGAGAAAATATTTCAGAAAAAAGGGGTGCGTTCAAAATTTGGGGGCGCCAGAAAAAGGAAAGGGATTTGGAAATCTTTCGTAGCCCCCAGATTTATCTGGGGGACTAAATAAAACGCTCCTCCCCCAAACGCTTCCCTTCCCCTCCCTTCCCCGCTCCGAATGGAGCGGGGAAGGGAGGGGAATTCGTGCGTTATAATATTATTTGGCGTTGTATTTGTACCCCACACCTAAAGGTGTGGGCTACGTTTTAGATAATCATCTTACCTATTTTCGCAACCTAAGATTGATCGCGACCCTCAGACAAGCCCGGTTCGCGGGCGTCTCGCCCGCCGGAGAAAAAGGCGATAACGGAGAGCGCTGGCAAACCGGGGCGCGAATCTGCAGGGTTATTTACCATCGCCCCCGGACTGGGCAGAACGATGAAACTCTTTTACATAAAGGCACACAGCGTACTCCAGCGCACGTGCAATATCTTTATCATAAGCCACCAATTGCTTATTGTTTGCCTCTGTGGAAACACGCCACCTGTTATCTTCTGTTCCGCTGATGGTGAACGTGGGTTTGTTACCGAAGTAATTGATGTATTCTGTGAAGGTCATAAAGTCTCCTAAAAAAATAATATTTAATTATGCGAGCATACGGATTAATATGCCAAATACGTTTTAATACCGTACTTTCCACGATTTTTATTAAACAATAAAAATCAATACGTATAGTGAGTCCCTATTGTTATACGAAATTTAATTGTTGAGCGTTACCAAAAGAAAAGGAAATTCACAAGAAAAAAAAGGCTCATCCGGTAACTGCGTACCTATGTTTCTTTTTTTCGTGTATTTCGCAGCTAAAAAATACTTCGGGACAGGAATATTACCCGCTTTTTAGCTTACAGATAGGCGCTTGTCAGATGATCCAATTTATCTAATTTCAATCAAGAGTTAGTCCAGTAGTAAAAGAATCTCAAATAAAAAAGGGAGCGTGCGCTCCCTGTGGTTAATCCTTCTTTCCTTCTTTTTCTTCGCGTTCTTCTTCCGCCCAATAATCTTCAATGATTTTCATCAATACCTTGAATCGCTTTTTGTGTTCATTCTTCCATGGCTCAAAGATTTTTCTGTATTCCTTCTTTCCAAAGGTATTGGGCCAGATTATCTCGCCAGTGAATTTATAATATTCAAGAGCGATATTGAGCATTATTTGCAACCGTTGCGGATCTTCATCTATTAGCCCTTCTGAATATAAGTCGCTATCCTCAGCTTTTTTAATGCTCAATTTAATAAATTCATGTGTCGGAATTGAATAATGAATGGGATAAATATCAAATAATTTATTTACCTCTATAATACGAGTTCGATAATTAGGGATTGTTAAATAATTAAAAATATGTCCCCCAAAAACAATTGATTTTTCTATCTCCTCTTTTTTCACTCCTCGTCGAACATGATACACCCTTTTGTTATCGATTATAACTTCTTTTCCCCATATACACGGAGGTCTCGTTATCATTATCTCACCTTACTTCTTGCATTCTAAAAATAATTCAACGATTGTTGCATAGTTTTTTTGCAAAGTCGCTTGCATGATTGCCTTTTATTAAAACTTCCGCTCTTGCTTCAGCACACGCTTCCCCCCATGGCTCTCCACTATCAGAAATGGAGGCACCATAAATACTGAACTCTCTTTTTATTCTATCAATATAATTCCATTTGTCAAGTTCTTCACCGCTTAAATTATTTGGCTCTTCCGGCAAATTGCGCCTGTGAACTAAAAAACAGGCGATTTAATCGCTCCGAAGAATTTTTGGTTCATCCGACAAGTTGGTACTTGAGCTAAAAAACAGGCGTTTTGACCACCCAAAAGCTTTTTAAACACGAAATGCACGAAACACACGAAAGGATTTTTATAATCTTATATTTTTCGTAAATTTCGTGTTTTTTGTGTTTTTCGTGATTATAATTCAAAGATTTACGAATGAACGATGAATTGTCAACAATTCAATCGGTGAAAATCCGTTTAATCCGTCAAATCCGTGAACGGACTGACCTGCGGAAACACTAGGTACCAACTTACCGGAAGAGCCGAATTTTTTAGCATCGTACATAAACAGAACAGCGTCCCGAATGGGACGCTGATTCTTTAACCGTTGCGGCGGTCGGCGTGTGAGACGACTCTACGCGCCAGTTTTTCTATGACTATCCGTTGTTGTTCCTTGTTACTGTTTCGGCGATTATCGTTCGTATCGCTTGAAAGCGCCGTTGAAGTCGAACTTGATTTCCAGACCGTTGGCGAGATTAACTTCAATCTCCTTGAATCTGAAGTCGCGATCAATCTCAATGACTTTAACGCCAGCGTGCTTTTCGTTCAGGAAGTTCTGAATTGTCTGGGGAGCAAAGGCGACAGAAATGCCGTTTCCTTTGACGCTGTCCCATTCGCCCTTGTGGGTAAACTCAACCTTGACGCCGGAGCCAAAGAAGACGTTGTATTCGCCTTCGTCATTTTCCTTTGTAACAGACAAAACGTCGGCTTTTGCAAAGTTGTCCGTAATGAACGCCTGAGCCTTGAGCGGAAGCTGTTCGAATTGAATCGAAGTTCCACGATCGGCCATTGCAATACCGCACAACGCAACCATCGAGAGCGCCAATACCAATAAATGTTTCATGATATTCTCCTTAAATAATGAAGCGAGTTGATAAAATGCTCATTCTATAACCTTGCGCCTGAGCAAATAAAGCGCTGACAGAATGGGATTCTTTGTGTGACATGTGTTAAGCGCTAAACAATCTTTATCATCAATCCGTTTTCTGTTATTTGATACACCTGTCGCAATGAAAAGGTTACGCCATTTTTGAAAAAATTAAAAATTTTAAAATCCTTTTTATTGCGCCTTATACCATAAAAATAAGACTTGTCTTGTTAAAGAAAGAAAAACAAGATTAAACGCACATCGTTGACGCGCTTTCAGTAGATGTGACGTTATTTGAAAAGATAGCCGATTATAGAAGAAGCAACTTGCAACCTGTTACATAGTTCTAAACCGTCAATAATTGTTACAACACTGATCAACGTTATAAGAATTATTCGGCGGACAGGATGTCCGCGAACCAGCGGGGCAAGCGGGCTTTCCACGTTCTGGAGATTATTGGAAGCTTCCACCGCAAAGCGTCAGCCGATTCTTTCTTTGCGGACTTTGCGAACTTTGCGGCTAAAATTTCTTCGGCGGACTTCGTCCGCGATCCGAGAAGGTTTTCGACTGCAGCGAAGGGTTTCAGCAGGACAAAGCGACCAACGGGAGCGGTTTTTGGCAAACGCGCCTCAGCGCGGACTGGCTCCCCCGCCATCGGGGGGGGCGAAGACGCCCGCGAACCAGCAGGGCAAGCGGGCTTTCCATGTTCAGAAGATTATTGGGCGCTTCCGCTTAATCCGTCAAATCCGTGAACGGACTGACCTGCGGAAACATCAGGCGTCAATTACCGGAAGAGCCAGATTTCTCTATTCCTTCCCGCTCTCCATTTTGACAGCAATGGTCGATTCGATCAGTTCGTTGACCTTTTCGTAATCCTTGACCGCTTTGACCCAGCTAGAGGGAATGGCGTCGAATCCGTAGTACGCCCCGGCAATCTGACCGTAAACCGCGCCAATAGAGTCGGAATCGCCGCCGAGGTTGACCGCCTGAATCATGCCGGATTCAAAATCGTTCGTCGCGTTGAACGCCCATAACGCAGCCTGAAGCGTCGAAACAGACCAGCCGCTGACGTTGACGTCCTCCCGGGATTTGTATATTGACTGCTGCTGGGTTCTCTTGCCCTCAACGTGCTCGGTAAGAATCGCTGCCATGAGGTCGACGACGTCTCGAACCGTCTGACTGCAATGCGTCAAGTCGCTGATTTCGTGAAGCATAACGTTGTCCGGCGCACCATAGTTCATAATATACGAGGGGGCGAAACGCATTATGCTGCCGTTGCCCTGCGTGTCGTCCGTTCCGTTTTTCAGGCTGCCCTTGTAATGGATGGCGTTCACCGCGTTGCTCGTTGCCCCGCCGACGTCAAAAGCATGATCTTTGCTTGACCAGAACCCTTCAAACAGCCAGCGGCAGAAGTTGTTGGCGACATCCTTCAAATCGTAACGCTTCAGCCGAACGTAACTCTCCGCAATGCAAAACGCCATCGACGAGTCGTCCGTCCAGTACCCCGGCGGCGTGTTAAAATGACGGCACGGAACCATTTTCGTTATAAATTCGTGGTCGTCTTTTGAGGTAAACTGAATCGGCGAGCCGAGACAGTCCCCGACGACCAGTCCCCAAAACATTCCTTTAAATTTGTCTTTTAAGTCGTTCATGACGTTTACAAAACCCGTTGAGTTTGAAATCTTTTGTTATCTCTCTGTAAACCAAGTCTGGATTTTCTTCTAATATACCATAACCGAAAATCAATTGCAAGCAGGCGTCAAATAAAAATAGAGCAGGGCGCAAAATTAAAAAGCGGGGTACGTTAAATTTGGGGTTGCGAATATAGATAAGATTAACAATTGAACATAGTCAACGCCTTTAGGCGTTTGTTCCCCACAGCTTCAGCTGTGGGAACAATTAATAATTAAAATATCGTAGCCCACGCCTTTAGGCGTGGGAAAAGGGATAAGGGAAAATCATAAATTAACGCAAAAATCCCTTACCCCTCCCGCGCCATTTTGGGGCGCGGGAGAGGTAAGGAGGTGAAGCGTTTAGGAAAGTTTTTCGCCCTATTCCCCCAGATAAATCTGGGGGCTACGATTATTTTGAATGTTTTTTTCTCCCACGTCTAAAGACGTGGGAATAAGAACAGATAAATCTGGACGCTACAAAAAGTTTTCAAGCCCATTTCCTTTTTTCATGCCACCCATTTTTGAACGCACCCAAAAAACGCGTTTTGCCTCCGCTCCCCCCATTGCATTATTGCTTCCAATATGATACAGTAAATAACAGAAAATAACATATTTTACCAAACGGAGCCCACCAATGAATTTTACCTGGAAAGACTGGCAGTTTGCTCAACGAATGATCGACCTGTACAATCAACATCGCTTCCTGTATTATTTGTATTTGCTGTGGCTAATGTTCCAGTCTCTTCTCGCGTTTGCCATTCTTGTAATTATTGTAGTTTTTTTGTTCGTTGCATCAATCAACTACAAAGAATCCAGCATTGCGATCTTCACGATAATCTGTTTGATAAGCTGGGCGATAGGGTATTTTTCTTCCATTATGAGCAATCCCTGCAAAGGCATGTTTTTGGTAAATAATCGAAAATACCCTCAAATATACAATAAAGTCAATGAAATCTCCCGCAAGATCAAAGGACCCAAAATTCACAGAATTTACATCTTTCATCAATTCAACGCCGCTGCGACCAATCGTTTCCTGTTTACGCCGTTTAAGCGCAACATTCTCATTTTGGGATATCCGCTTTTGGCGGCTTTGAGCTATCGCGGTTTGGTCGGCTGTCTGGCTCACGAGATCGGGCACATCAAACACAAACACATGTCAGGAAGCGCATGGATTATGATGACCAATGCATTCTGGTCCAATATTCATCTCGGCATTCTAACGTATATTTTTGTGCCGTGGCTTCGTTACTGGCTTCCAACTTTTAATAAAGCGACAATTCCGCTGTATCGTCAACATGAAATTGAAGCGGATAAATACATCGTCAAAACGTTTGGAGAAGACTATTTAGCCGCATGTCAGGTGGAAATGCTGCTAAAAGAAGAGCAGAATTCTGACGTTGTCGACGAACTGCTGGCGCAAATGCGAAGCGATTCCTGGGAACAGTGCGACATCGTCAAGCTGATTCGAGAGGGTCTTCACGAAGACCTGCCGGAAGACCGCGACGAACAGGTGATTTCTCGCGCGCTGAAGTCCGTCCCTAACGTCTTTGACGAGCACCCGTCTTTCGCTCAGAGATTGGAACTGGCGGACTGCCGCTATCCGATGAACTTCGCCCAATTCAACGCCGACGCGCTGGACGAACTCGTCGGGCATGACGACGAGTTTAACTCTGAACTAAACGCTCATTTTCATACGCTTTTTAAAGAGCGTGCGGAGGAACTCCGTGAAAGAGCAGAGACTTCTCGAATTTTGCTGGCAGAGAATCCTCCCTCTATCGAGAACATGAATGAAATTCAACTGGTCAACGCTTTGGATTGCCTTGAATTTTCCGGACAAAAGGCTGAACGTTTGGCGCTGCTTCAAAAGTGCGTTGACGTTTACCCCAACTTTCTGCAATTCCGAGCCATGTTCGCTTTGGAACATGTCAAAGACGACCCGGACGGCGCCGCCGCGGAGCTGGAATACTGCATCGCTCATGCGCCTGAACTGTATCAGCTTGACGTGAATAATTTCCTCTTAAAGTATTACATGGATTCCGGGGACGTGGAAAAGATTCAAACCTATCTTAATCTGAAGACTGCTCGACAACGACAGATGGAATCTCGTAAAAAACCGAAACTCGATGAAACCGACATTCTTATGGCGGGAACTTTGCCGAATGAACTGATGAATTCTCTCATAGACGTTTTTAAGAAAAAATTCGGCATTGTCCAGCGAGCGTATTATGTAATTCGTCTCTATAACGACAAGACGGCAATTGGACAGGGATATATAGTTCTGGAGGGCAGTGTTAATACCTTTACTTTTACTAAACACTCAATGAGCGAAACCGTCTTAGAACTGTCATCAGCTTTAAAAGAAACCCCATATACCGTCATCACATGCCAAAAAGATTTTTGCGACGCTTATTTGGAACCTCTGCCCGGCGCAAAGTTCTATTCAAAGAACTAGAATGAGGTTTTAGAGAATTTTCGAAAAAAACTTCTTAACCCCTCTTGACAACCTATACCCGTATGGGTATAATACAGGTATGGAAAGTCGAGAGAGAATCTAAATGTTCTCTTTCGATTGAAAACGTCAACCTCTTTCCACTTGGAGGGCTTTACCATGCATAAATGTATCGATTCCGACAAACTGCACGTACGAATCAACAAGGCGATCGGGCAGCTCAACGCGATTCAAAAGATGATTGACGAAAACGCTCCCTGCGAGCAGGTTCTCGTCCAAATCAACGCCGTCAAGGGCGCAATGCACCGCATCGGGCTGATTATCCTGCAAGGGCACCTGTCGCACTGCGTCCGGGAAGGCATCGAAGCCGGCGACGCCGAAGAAACCATCGCCAACTTTTCCGAAGCCCTGGAACGGTTCTCGCGCTTGTCGTGAGAGTAGTTTTTGAGTGGTAAGTGGTTAGTATTTAGTGGTAAGGACGCAAAGCGCCATAAATTGATTTTACTTACCACTAACCACTTACCACTAACCACTAACAACCAATCGATAGAACGTCAAATAACTATTTCATGTCATTATACCTATACAGGTATATGTATATTCAACCATGCTTCACGAATTAGCTGAATTTTGCGAGTCCTTTAAAATGACAGTCGTCTCCGGCTGTCTTCTGCTTGTTAGTCTGGTGATGATGGCGTACGGCGTCAAGACGGTTTACGATCCCGCGCTGCTGACAACGCTCATTTCCGGATTTCCCCTCGCATACGAGGCGTTCGAGACGCTATTCGAAAAGCGGCGCCTGTCGTCTGAACTGCTTGTTACAATCGCGATGGCTGCCTGCGTCGCGCTAGGGGAGTTCTTTGCCGCCGGCGAAGTTGCCTTTATTATGATACTCGGCGAGACGCTGGAAGAGATGACGATTAATCGCGCTCGCAAGGGCTTACAGAAGCTCGTCGCGCTGGCTCCGGTTCAGGGTCGGCGGGTCGTCGACGGTCAGGAAGAGACGATTCCGGCGGAGGAGATTCAAATCGGAGACGTCCTTCGCGTTCTGCCGGGCGAAACGATTCCCGTCGACAGCGTAATTCTTTCAGGCGACACGACCGTTGACCAGTCCGCCATGACGGGGGAATCGCTGCCGGTCGAAAAGACCGCAGGCGACGCGCTTGTCAGCGGGATTATCAACCTCAACGGAGCGATCGAAATTCGGGCGGAAAAGGTCGTTCGCGATTCCGCTCTACATAAGCTCATCAACCTGGTAGAGCAGGCTGAAAAGAGCAAGGCGCCCACTCAAAAAATCGTCGATGTCTGGGCGCAATGGCTCGTTCCGATTGCCGTTCTGCTCGCGATTGCAACGTTCCTTGTAACAGGTCTGACGACTGCTGAATGGACTGATGCTCTCCGACGCGGGATTACGATTTTGGTCGTGTTCTGCCCGTGCGCGCTGGCGCTGGCAACGCCCACTGCTATCATGGCGGCTATCGGTCAGGCGACGCGTCACGGAATTCTCATCAAAAACGGCGAAGCGCTGGAAAAGATGGGGAAGGTCGACGCTGTTGCGTTCGACAAAACCGGGACGCTGACCTACGGCGCGCTGCGCGTCAGCGACGTTGTAACGCTTGACGGGAGCTTGACCCGCGAGGACGTTTTGTCGATGGCGGCATCAGCAGAACAGCGCTCTGAACACCCGCTGGGAAAGGCGATTGTCAAGCAGGCGAAGGTGGAAAACCTCGCTCTGTACGACCCGGAACAGTTCGCGATGCAGTCTGGAAAGGGAATTCAAGCCAACATCCGCGGACGCAGCGTTCTGTGCGGTTCTGAAAAGTGGATTACGGAAAAGGACGTCGATCTGTTACAGTCCGACCGGGACGCGTTACAAGCTCTGCGGTCGACGGGCAGCGCTGTCATTTTAACGGCGGCGGACGGGAAGCTCGTTGGGCTGATTGCTCTGTCCGACACGCCCCGTGAAGGCGTCCACAACATGGTCGAACAGCTTGAATCGCTCAACGTCGATACGGTTCTGCTAACCGGCGACAACAGACAGACGGCTGAGTATTTCGCCCGTCAGAACGGCTTGACGCGCTTTGAGGCGGAACTTCTGCCCGGCGAAAAGGCAAAGGCGATTGAGACGCTGCAAGCGGAAGGGCGCCGCGTTTGCATGATCGGCGACGGGGTCAACGACGCGCCCGCGCTGAAAACCGCCGATATCGGCGTTGCGATGGGCGAGGTCGGCAGCGATGTTGCCGTCGAGGCGGCGGACATTGTCCTCATGACAGAAGACCTGGGGCGAATTGGCTATTTGAAGAAGCTGTCCAACGCGGTGATTCAGTCGATTACCGTCAACATCTCCCTGGCGATGGGAATCAACTTCGTTGCGATTATCCTGTCGATGCTGGGAATCATGGGACCCATCAGCGGCGCGCTGGTTCACAACGCCGGGTCGGTACTGGTTATTCTCAACGCGGCGCTGCTGTACGACAGAAAATTTAATTAGGCAATTCGATTACCGAAATAATCGGGCGGTGGTCGGACGCGACCGGTTCGTCTAAAACTTTCGCGTCGACGACTCGGACGGGTTTGTTGCCCGGAACGCTGACGAGGACGTAGTCAATGCGGATTTTCGGTTGGTTCGCCGGGAACGTGAACGCTTTCGGGCCGACGTCCTGCCAAGTCTTGAAGAATTCTTTCATAACGGCAGAGTCCGGCATGGCGTTGAAGTCGCCGACGAGAATAACCGGCTTGGAGTACTTATCGCGTTCGGCGTTGATAATCGGGACGGATTCCGCCCGACTTGCCGGCGTGAGCGATAAATGGGTAACGAAAAAGACGTATTTCTCAAACTCGAGAATGTGAATCGCGCGGCGTTCTTCTTCGCCCGGCAGGGGGACGGTTCGGACGCTGATCGGCTTCTGTTTGGTCAGCGAGCCGATGCCGTACTGCCCGCCCTGGAACTCGATCGCAGCGGAAAACGCGCCGTGAAGCTTCGTTCCGGCAGACAATTCCGTTAAAATATCACGACCGCCGCTGCGTTCCGTCTTGCAGTCCAGTTCCTGAATTCCGGCAATATCCGGATTCGCGCCGGTTACGACTTTCGCAACGCGGTCAACGTCAAATCGGGAACCGTCCATGCCGACGCAGTTTCGAACGTTATACGACATGACGCGAACCGTTTCCTGAGCAAACAGCGGGCTTGCCACCAGCAGAGCGATAAATAATACGAATGATTTTCTGTAGTTCATGGGAGATGGGGAGGGGGGTTAGGGGAAAGTGGTAAGAAAAATGAAAGGCGGTAATGGAGTTCGCGGAGCGAACGGAATTACGCAGTTCGCCGGAGGCGAACCGAAACGTGTGCAAATTGCGTTCAGAGTAACGCGGGCTAAACGCCCGCTGCGTAATTCCGCTCCCGATGGTCGCTTCATTACCGCCTTCCATTAACTATTTCGCCGTCAGAGCAATCGGAACGTTCTCTTCGAACTCGTAGTACATGCCTCGACCGTCTTTGAATCGAACGGCAACCTTGAGCGTCTTTTTTGTATCCTTAATCGGGTCGCCGAAAACGTCGTTGTATTTCCCAATTGTTACAACGCGTTTGTCGCCGATAAGCTTTTTGAGCTGGTCGGTAACGTCGATGTACTGTCCGTTGGCGCCGTACAGAGCGCTGAGGATTTCGCCGTCAAAGGGTTGCTGAGAATACAGTTTCAGCGGGACGCCGGCTACCTTTTCGGAGTCGCCGTCCTGACGAATGTCGAAGCGGTTGATAACCGGGGCGGTGGCGACGCGCGGGCGCACCGGCGGAATGTTATCTATGCTGTAGGATTCCGGGTCGTACATGGCGCGAATCTCCTCGTCTCCCAGATACGGGCCGTTGCAGTCCACCCAGGCGATAAGGCGTTCCCGGTCGACACCGGTAACTTTGACGTCGTGATGTTCTCCAGAACAGGCGTTGTGAATCAGCCGGCTGATCGGGCTATAGGCGGTGTAGGGCGGAAGCGTCTTGAGGGGTTCCGGGTCGTTGCGGTCGTAGCCTTCAACGATAAACAACCCAGCGAGGTTTTCCGGGACGCCCTTCGCGTTCTTCGGGATGTTTTTGCTCCATTTGCACTGTCCGTTGACGAGAGTCAGGTACGGCTCACAGAACGGGCTGGTTTCTCCCGGCCTCGTCAAGACGTTGTCCCGCCACGGGTGCGTCGACGGGCGGCAAACCATGTTGAGCTTTTTGTACGCGTCGTTTTTCGGGTCTTGATGGCATTTGCCGCAGTACTTGTCCAGAACGGGCTGAACGAACCGCATATAGGAAATCGTCTCTTCCGTTCCCCAGCTGGGCGGCGTGAGTTTTTGCGGACCTTTCTTCATCGCCATGTTCATACCCTTGCTGGGCGAGTTGCCCATGGTATTCAAGTTAGAATCATGACAACCAAAACAGCCGCGGGTTTAGCCGGGCATGACGTTGGCGAACGATCGCATGACGTGAATCGCCATCCCGTTTTCGTCCAGCATTTCAAAGTAGACGGATTTCCCGGCGGGGAGTTCAAAGTAAACGCTTCCGTCCGGCTCAATTGGAACGGTTCCGAGAATACGCTTTACGCCTTCCGCCTGAAATACGGAAACGGCGGGGCCGTCGTGCTGAACGGTTTTGTGCCACGTCGTATAGGTTTTCGGATCCATCTGAACAACGCGAATCGCCTTGCCTTTCTCTTTCAAAATTTCCGGAGCGTTGTCAAAGACGTTGTTGGAGTACAAGTACCCCGGCTTGGGCTGTTCGCCCGATCCGATTTTGGGCCAGTCGACTTTATCGGGAATTTCCGTCGGAACGGGCTGCGCCTTGAACGGAACAGCGTACCAGGCGTTGGCGTTGTCCGCCGAGTAAATCAGCTCCTTGTTGCCGTAGACGTCTTGCAGGTACAGCTTGAAGAACCAGCCGTTGTCCTCGTTGGTGAACCCGCGCGTCGCCTTTCCGTGACGAGCGGAAACGAGCATGTATTCTTCGCTGAGCGGATACGGCGACTTATAGGCGTGATACGCGCCCGCCGCATGGTAGTCGTAAGACGGGGCCGGGTCGTTGGGGCCTCTGCCGCATTCCGGGAACGGGGACTCGCGAGTAATCCATTCCAAGCCGTCCGGGTAGTTCATGCCTTTGGTGGGGTCAATGTACCCAATCGTGCCGTCAAACCAGTGGTGATGCCCGACCGCAGTAAAGATGATCTTCTTGGAATCTGGAATGGCGCGGGCTTCGGTCAGGACGTCCGGCCAGATGGACTGGTTGCCCCAGAACGTTTGCGGATTCGTGCCGTCCGGGTTCATCGTCCAAAGAGACTGAACGCGCCATAACCCTTTGTCGGTGTATTCCCAACGGGTGAAAATAACGCGGCCGTCGGGCAGCATGCAGGGATTGTATTCCGGCTCGCCGTTGGCGGAAATGACGTAGATGTTCTTCCCGTCCGAATCGCAGCGGGACATCGCAAACGCATGCGTCATGGGCATGCAGCGAACGTAGCTGCCCTGTCGGGACGACGCGAAGACGATATGCCCGTCGGGCGTGTAAACCGGGTCGAGGTCGTCGTTGTCGCCCCGGGTCAGCTGACGCAGATTCGTTCCGTCCGCGTTGACCTTGTACAGGTGGAACGACTTCTCCCCGACGGGTTTGTAACAGAAGAGAATCTCTTTCCCGTCAAACGACAAGTCCGGTTTCCAGAACGCGCCTTTGAGATCCGGGACGACGTCCAGCTTGACGTCGCGGGGGTTCAAGCCGATAAGGAGCATCTTTCCGCCGTCGGAAGCCATAAAACCGTTGCGGTGCCGGGCTTCGTGCGCCCATTCGTTGGTCGTGTCGCCCGCCTTTCCTTTCGGATACGGGTTCTGAACCATCAATATCGTATCGAAGTCCAGCAACGGGTTGGCGAACATGATTTCCCGCTTGACTTTTCGAACTTCCAAATACAGCGTTCTATAATCCTTCTCGCCCTCGGCGTCGAGCTTCTTCTGCAATTCGTCCAGCTTGGCGATTTGAGCGGAGAAATCGAGGTCTTCCGCCAAGTCGGCAATACGTTCAGCCGCCTCTTTCGCCCATTTGATTTCGTTGGCGACTTTGACAGCGTCAAATTTGAAGTCCGCCTGGAACGACCAGTCGTAAATCAGGTCGTTTTGCCCTTTGGGCGACAGCTTTTCAAACGGGATAAATCCCGCAGCGTAGGCGCTCGAGCAAACGCCAACGAGAACCATCGCGGCAAGCGCTGTAATAAAACGTTTCATTGTTATTCCTCCTGATTGAGTTATATTATTCGAGTATATTTTTATCATACTGAATATAATTATAACCACTCGCGAGTTATTTACAACCCCGAAAAGAGAGGAATCGAGAAAAAATGTCTTGGAGTGCGGGAGCATAGCTCCCGCTTTTTCGTAAACGACGAGAACGATGAAAAAAGCAGTTCACCGCCGAAAAAGTTAGAGACTTTTAACGAGAAACGCGAACTAACGCTCGCGTATAAAAGCGAGAGCTTTGCTCTCGCACTCCGAAATGTCACACTTAAAATAGCGTTTATTTTCGCATCCGAACGTACAGCAGTCCGGCAGCGCCGAGAATCAGCAGCGCCCAGGTCGACGGTTCAGGAAGAGGCTTGCCTAATCCAACAAGGTATATGCCTTCTCCCGCTACGCCCTGGAGTTCAAACAAATTCGTATAGTTGCCCAACAGGAATGTGTAGTCGTCATCTATAATATTTGAACCGTCCTGACGGGAGGGATCTCTTCTATCAGCAATAATAAGATACTTAGCGCCTTTTTCAGCCCAGTCTTCGGCAGCGCCGCTCAAAAAAGCCAGTTTAATTAATGCGCCTTCCTGAGTGTTAAATTTAATCTTTTCGTAATATACTGAGCTGTCAAATTCGATGGTATCGTAACTGCGGGAATCCGGATTTTCAGAATAAGAGCCAAATTCAAACAAAGTAGTTGATCCTTCTTCCAGATTTAACGCCGATGAAATAATCATACTCCCAATCGTACCGGTGTCTGATAACCCCGGCGAGAAGACGGCTCCGTCTTCAACGAATATTCCATTTCCCGTGGCTGCGCTGAAATAGCCTTGAAAGTCAATTCTTCCTGAGGAAATAACAAAGCTTTCGGCTTTGACAGATCCGTACGCCTCGGTATAGATTTGTAACGTTCCAGGACCAGATTTCTCAATCTTTCCATTGAAGCCTTCGGTTGTAACAGGGGAACCTGATTGGTAACCCGTAATCACTTTTCCATTGGAAAGGTCGAGGCTTTTAGTTCCACTCTTGACATTATATTCCACCACAGAGTTGTGGTCATCAATGTATATATCTCCGTTTGCATTAATGGCATCGTCTGTTAAAATAAGACGCGTCCCGAACCGGACTGCGTATTTGCCGGTAAACGTGTTGTTGCCGGATAACGTTAGTGAACTTAGACCTGACGTTTTACTGGAACTATACACAGCAAAAACATTTCCTTCTCCTTGTACTACGCCAGAGAATTCAGTATGCTGACCATCAGTCATACTGGCGCCAAAAGATTTCCCAGAATTGATAACAACGGTTCCAGATCCTTGAAAATTATACATTACATCATTTGCCGTAGTTTCTTTGTCCAAACCATGTTCATTTATGTTAGAAATGAATGTAGAGCCTTCCGTCATGACAAGATAGCCTGAAAACTGAATGTTACCGTTGAAATCAATCGTCCCTTCCTGAAGGTAAATAGACGGGTTATTCATAACAAGCGCGCGAGTTAATTTCCATGTACCGCCGCCTGTTTTGATAATTTCATTAACGCCTCCCGTGATCATTAAATTAGAGGTTGTTTCGGTTGTACCTTCAGCAACGTTAGCAGTGTACGTTGATGGTCCGGAAGTCCAGCCATCAGGAACGTTTCCGAAGCCAACGCCTTGCCAATGGGCAAGCAGGGCGACAAAGAGAACGATTGCAAACCGTGAAACGTTAATCCGAGTTAAAGCAACGGGGAAACAAGCATCGTTGAATTGTAAATTGTTCATTATTCACTCCTTCAAGGATAAAACAGTGCGTTATTGACGGCGCAGGGCTTTTTCTGTTAAGCTGGCAAAGCTTCTCGCCGCCAAAACAGACTAATCTTTTCGCTTTAGGTTTTATCCCTTGATTTGGGTTAAAGTTAGGGTAAACACTTTTATAGTATAACGTGTTATGGTATGTATTGAAATTGTCGATAAATATCTTGAGTATGATATTGAAAAACGATTTTTACACAAGTGGGGGTACGTCCACTAATATTCAGGGGGTGCGTTCAAAATTGGGGAAATGAAAAAAGGAAAGAGTCTTGAACCCTTTTTGTAGCGTCCAGATTTATATGTTCCTATCCCCACGTCTTTAGACGTGGGTAATAATAACAAATCAAAAAAACGTAGCCCCCAGATTTATCTGGGGGACTAAACAAAGCTATCCTCCTCCAAACGCTTCCCTTCCCCTTCCTTCCCCGCTCCGTTCGGAGCGGGGAAGGAAGAGGAATTCGTGCGTTATATTATTTGGCGTTGTATCTGT
>JAZMZV010000053.1:0-9487 GCA_045586185.1 Thermoguttaceae bacterium
GCCAAGGAGTTGAATTACTAAGTTGTCTTCCTAAGACCGCTTGGCCTCCGACTTAGCTGCGTGTTGGTTGAAAACTCATAGAGATCTCGAATCGCTCCGGAGCAAAGAGCGTACTGGGGGAAATGCCAGATGATCGACGCCATGATCGTGCCCAGCGCCCAGAGAAAGACGAGGATTTTACTCGTTTCGCGTCCGAACGCTTTATAGGGGCGTTCCTGCTTTGTTAAAACGACGTTGGAAAGCGCCGCCAACATGCAGACGCCAAAGAACATCGCCAGCGGCTGGACCCAGAGCAGTTTGTATCCGAAAGCGGCGCCGGCTGCGACGCTGGCAGCGGCGGAGCCAGCCCCCAAGGTCATAGCGGATTGAAGCAGCCCAGGTCCGCACCGTTTGATATACCCCAATGTTTTGGGAATCAAAGGTTTACTCTGCAACTCTTCCAGTTGTTGAACATCTTGCTTTAATTTTTCCGGATCCCATTTAGGGGTCATCGGAAGCCCTTGGTCAGCCATGGTAAAATCTCCTTTAGGATTAGGGATAGAAGCGTATGAATGAAAAAAACTATGCGAGTAATAATTCTCATTCTTCAACTGATATTAAATACTAATTCTTTATATTTAGAATAACAGAAAGAATTCTTTTTTGCAATAGGGGAAAAAAGAAATTCAGGGATTTAAAATAAAAAAACCGCTTGACTTTTTCAAACGGTTAAAAGTGCCGAAGAGAGAACTCGAATCTCCACGGGATGTTACTCCCACTAGGACCTGAACCTAGCGCGTCTGCCAATTCCGCCACTTCGGCATAAGAAACAGAACTATTGTCCTCGTTTCAAATTGTTAGACGTATAATACACCATTTTTATTTTTCTGCAAGAGGGGGGAGAGAAAATTTTTGACAAAATAAGGGGGACGATTCACCGAATTGTCCCCCCGCTTGTTATTATACGTCAATTGAGCCTTCTTAACGAATCGACAGGACGTTTGTCAGTTCGACGTCCGGAGACAGGTATCCCGGCTTGACCGGTTCAACTTTGGCGTAGTCCGCGCTGAGGTATTTTTTATTATCGTCAACAAAAATCGTAACAACGTTGGCGCTGGCGGCTTGCTGGTCTGGCATATTTTCCAGTAGCTTTAACGCGGCAATAAAGTTGGCGCCGGAGGAAATTCCAACGCCCAGCCCCAAATTGCGAGACAGCTTTTGCGCCATGATAATCGCATCTCCGTCGTCGACCTGAACAATGCTGTTAAGTTCGTTCAAATGGACAATCGACGGAATGAATTCGTCTGAAATGCCCTGAATTCGGTGCGCTCCGGTTTTGTATCCCGTCGACAGCGTCGGCGAATTCGACGGTTCCATGGGATGAATGGTCGCCTGCGGGTTGACGTTTCTTATCGCGCGCCCGATTCCCATAACGGTTCCGCCCGTCCCGACGCCGGCAACGAACGTTGTTGGAACGCGGTTAAGCCGCTGCATCTGAGCGATGATTTCAGGTCCGGTAAACAGATAATGCGCCTCGCAGTTGTCGGTGTTGTCAAACTGACGCGGCAGGAAGACTTCAGGATTGTCTTTGTGCATCTGTTCCGCCAACGCGATAGAGCCGAGGAAACCGCCTTCTTCATGGCTTACCAGCCGCAGATTGGCGCCGTAAGATCGCAGCAGGTTTTTGCGCTCTTCCGACATCCAGTCCGGCAGAAAAATCGTAACCGGATGTCTAAGCATGCTTCCCAGGGCGGCAAACGCGATGCCGGCATTGCCACTGGTCGCTTCTGCAATCATGGCTCCAGGTTTAAGAGCTCCGCTGAGGTACGCCTTTTTAAGAATATGAAACGCCATGCGGTCTTTGATTGACCCGCTGAGGTTATAGTATTCCGCTTTGGCGAAAAGAGTTCTCCGCTTGCCGCGATACGAGAAATCAATCTGCAACAGCGGCGTATTGCCAATCAAACTACGAACTTCTTCAAGGCGGGCAAGGTATTCCATGGATTTTTGATTTATAACAGGATCAACGCCGGGGTCAATTCGCCACGTCCGGATTGTGGGCTTATCGTAAAACGGTTCTGAATTGTCAACCATATAACGTTCGCCGACCATTTCGTCAGCTGGACGTTCAGAGGTTTTGAACGTGGTACTCATGTCCTTTTTGATAAAATAGACAATATAGGTTGATTAAGTATAACATAAAATCCCATTTTGTCAACCTGTAGCAATAGGGACGGTTCTATCGATTTTTTCGGCAAAATCGAGAAAAAATATTAGGAAAAGCTGGAAGAAAGTTGCGAGTTACGAGTTGCGAGAAACGCAAGCGCTTCATAAAATCCTCTCGCAACTCGCAACTCGCAACTCGCAACTCAATAAAAAAACTCTCTTCCCATTTCGGAAAGAGAGCTTTTATATTCTTATCTGATTTTAATATCAGACGCTGTTTTTATCTAACGGGTAATCAAACCAGTTGTTTTTTGGATCCAACCAAAACCTGAAGCCGTTCAGCCAGCAGAGAAACGTCAAAGGGTTTCTTGAACGTTTCGTTGATGCTTGAACGATCGAAAGGCGTGGTGCATCCGTCGTCCGGCAAGAGCGCGATGACGACAATTTCGCTGAATTCGGGGTTTCTTCTCAGGTTCTGACAGATTTGCAGAGCTTCTGGACGTCCAATCGAGAAATCGACGATAATGCAATCCGGATGGAAAGACTCAGCCTGAATTCCCGCATCGAAACCGCTGGCGGCGACTGCAACTTTGAACTGTTGATCTTGAGGCAGTTCCCGTTTCAGGTTTTCGATCAGGACGTGATCCTGTGCAACAACCAGAACTTTCGCCATTACGTCGTCTACGAGTTCGCCGAGCGGCATCCCATGTTCTTTCAGGAACTTAATCAGATATTCGCGAGGAATACGACGATCCTGTGAACCGGGGATTCGATAACCCTTGAGTCGACCGGAATCGAACCATTTACTGACTGTACGCGGGGCCACTTTACAAATCTTTGCGACCTGACCAGTTGTGAAGACCTTCATATCTAGGCGCTCCGTAATTATTATTTTCTACTCGCCTTTGTTTACCGTCCTGTCATACTGTCTGACAGGAGTCCGCTTCTCAATTTTTTCACATGTACGATGCGAAAAAAGCTGGGTCAAGAGAACCGGAAACATTTCGCTAAAAAACTTTTAATAAAACAACAGAAATCTTCTGGCGTTTTATTCCTTGATAATTATAGGAACTAAAACAACAGGCGCTTTCTTTTGCCTTATTACAAGGAATCGGCATTTTTGTTTTTTAACAAAAGAGGAAAATCAAAATTATTGAATTTATTTATACTTTTGTCAAAAACCGCATTTTTCAATTCCCCGACAAGTCCCGAGCAATCCGTTTTTATCAAAAAATTGGAAGCTCTTAACTTGTCTTTTAAGGAATCGTAATTTTAGGCATTAAAACTTTAGTAGTTATTTTTATTTTTTTCCGTTGAAAAAGAATTACGCCAGTTATAGCGGTTGAAGAATTTAGGGAATTTTGAACAACTTAGATTTGCAAGAGGATGAAAGGCGGTAATGAAGCGACCAACGGGAGCGGAATTACGCAGTTCGCCGAAGGCGAACAAAAAACTACTCCCTACTCCCCATTCCCTACCCCCTATAATTTAAAGGCGACGGCTTGCCGTCGCCTCCCGGGGGCTAACGCACCCCGGCTCGCCAACTTGGACAAAAACCGCTCATCGGGCAGTTTTCGCAGTCGGGCTTTCGGGCGGAGCAGACTGCTCGACCGTGCAAGATGATTTGATGTCCAACGTCCGTCCAGTTCTCCTGCGGGATAAGCTCTTTCAGAACAGCTTCGATTTTTAGCGGGTCTTTGGTGTCGACCAGTTCCCAGCGGTTGGTCAGCCGGATAACGTGAGTATCGACAGGAATTCCTGACGAAATTCCAAAGGCGTTGGTCAGGACAACGTTGGCGGTTTTATGCCCGACGCCCGGCAGAGATTCCAGGTCTTCGAGGTTGTCGGGGACTTCCCCGCCGAACCGGCTGATAATCTCGGCGCAGCAGGCGCGAATGTTTTTCGCCTTGTTATGATAGAACCCGGTCGAGCGGATGTCTTCTTCAAACTCTTCCTGGGACGCGTTGGCGTAGTCTTCAACGGTTCGATACTTTTTGAACAAGGTTTGAGAGACCTCGTTGACCCGTTTGTCGGTGCATTGCGCCGAAAGGATCGTAGCGATGAGCAGTTCCAGCGGACAGGAGAAGTTCAGAGCGCAGCTTGGATTGGGATACAGTTCACCCAAAACCTGAGCGATTTGGTCCATTCGTTTTTGAAGTTTGTTGTTTTTCATAGCGTCAACGATTATATAACGTCTCGTTCCTTTTGACAAGCCCTATCGGGGAAAAATATAATCTGAAAAAGCGCTATCAATTATGTTTTGCGTAAATAAGAAAGATCTCTGAAACCGCATTTTGTTCAATTTAACCATTTTCCATCACTCCCGAAAAAATTTTAAGAAAAATACTAGATGTTGTTATCTTTGGGGTTGACAATGCCGAATATTGTGGTATATTACCACCCGTTTGGAACGGATTCCAAAGGAGCGAGAGGTTCGCCAAACGTTCTAAAGGTTAATTTTCTGGTTTTGACCTTCAACAAAAACAGAGTCAAAACTACAACATTTACCATTCACCTAAGCAAGGAGATTTCAATGTCAGTTTGTGGAGAAAAAACAGAGGTCTATTCAAGAGTATGCGGTTATTTTCGTCCGGTTTCCAATTGGAACAAAGGCAAAAAAGAAGAGTTCAAGGAACGCCGTACGTTCGAGGTCAAAAAACCAGCCTGCGCTTGCTCGTCCGCCTCTAAAGAAGACTCCAAAGCTTGCTGCTAAATAAGTTATAGGCATTAGGCAACAGGCAGTAGGCAGTAGTAAGTTTTCATCTTACTATTGCCTATTGCCTTTTTTATTTCCCAATTTCCTACTCCCTATTTCCTATTCCCTATTCCCTACTGCCTACTGCCTAATGCCTTCTCCACACGCCTTCCCCGCCATGACGCCGGACGAGAACGCCCATTGCAAATTGAATCCGCCGGTGTCGGCGTCGACGTCTAAAACTTCTCCGGCGAAATACAAGCCGGGAACGATTCTGGATTCCATCGTCTGTCGGTTGACTTCCGTTGTAATCACGCCGCCGGCGGTTACCATCGCGTCGTTGAAGTCGCCCAGCGAGTCGATTATCCAGCGGGATTCTCTCAAGTATTTGACAAACTCTTTGCGCTGCGCTTTTGTCATACCGGGCGAGTCGCCGTAAATCCGACAGGGGAAAAACTGATGCGACGCCATCACCCGTTTCGACGGCGGGTCGCCCAGTTTCGGGCGCGGGTCAAGTTCAATACCGGCAAGCGTCAGGAACGTTTCCAGCAACCTGTCCGGCAGACCGAGAACGCTCAGTGCGTTTTTAATCGTCTTTTTCCCCGCCTGTTCCAGCGTCTCAATAATCACCTTGTCCAGCTTGACGGCGGTGTACGGGTCAACCCAACAAATTGACAGCTCGTCGCCGGGGGACATGAACCGGCTGTTGTCGAGAATGCCGGGTCCGGAAAAGCCCGTATGAGTAATAATGATGTCGCCGGAGAAGTCCGTTACTTTTCGCCCTCCGCGGCGCAGCGTCATGGACAGACACGGCATCGCAATTCCGGCGCAGGATTTGAGTACAAAGTCGCCCTCAATTTTCACCGGCGTGAGAGCGGGAACGGGCGTAGAGACCGTATGTCCGAGCGATTCCGCCCAGGCGTAGGCGTCGCCCGTCGACCCGGTTGACGGATAGGATTTCCCGCCGGTGGCGATAACGACCCGATTCGCCTGATACGTTTTGTCTGTCGTTACGACGGCAAACGGAAAATCGCTTTCCGGCTGGTATTTGACGTCTCGAACAGCCGCTTGCGTTACAAGCTTAACGCCCCGACGCAGCATTTCGTCGATAAGAGCCTGCTGAACGTCTCGGCTTCGTTCGGTTCGAGGAAAGACTTTGCCGTTTTCCATCGTCGTCATGGGCACGCGCCGGGCGTTAAAGAACTGCATTAAATCCCGGTTGGTAAACGACAGCAGAGCCGGCTTGACAAACCGATCCCGCCCGCCGTATCGGGAGAGGAATTCCTCTATATGAATCCCGTTGGTAACGTTGCACCGACCGGAACCAGAAACGAGCAGTTTCTTACCGGGAATGTCGTTTTTTTCCAGAACGACAACGTCGTTACCAGGATTTTCAGCGGCAGCAATCGCGGCAGCCATACCAGCCGGCCCCGCGCCTATGATTATTATCTTCATAAAGATGATTATACCGCATTTTAGGGAGTAGGGAATAGGGAGCGGCGGCGGGTTAGATTGGTTATGTGCGGGTCAGCCCGTACACGGATTTTGGCGAGCCGGGGTGCGTAAGCCCCCGGGAAAAAACGGATTTTCGCCGATTGATTATTCGTCGTCATTTACTATGTTTTCTCCCCTTGCTAAAGTTTTTTGGAAAGGGGAGTTTGAGGGGATGAATCCAATTTTTTTCAAAAAAAACGCCATTAGGTATGACAGCCGCTGTCATACCTGTATTGAACAAGTAAAAATACATGGTATAGTTCGATCAAGGTAATCGAAAAGCTTGTTCATAGCTGCCTGAAAATCAATACTCCAACATTTTCCAGAGGTTTATTTATGAGAAACGACAAAAATCAGGAAAATCCCCAAACCAACGACTCTAACGCCCTTACACTGGAGCAGAAAGCAGAAAAACTTTTTGGCGAGGAAGGCGTTAAATGTTTTGAACAGATGTTCCAAACGGGCAATTTTGACTTTTCCCTCGTTCCTGACAAATCGCCCGGAACGGTGGTTCATTACACGGCGTTTATCGGCGATCTGGACAAAATGAAACAGCTTCAGGAGCTTGGGGCAAACCTTCTTGATAAAAACTGGAACGGAAGAACGGCGATTCATTTTTCCGCTCAAAGCGGCAATCTGGAAATGGTTCAGTGGCTGGCTGAACAAGGATTGGACGTCAACGCAAAGGACGATAGCGGGAATACGCTTATGTTTGAAGCAGCAGACAGCGAGAATTTGGCGCTGGCGCAATGGCTGGCGGAACAAGGTCTGGACGTTAACGCAATAAAAGAGTGGAACGAAACGCCTTTGTTCTATGCCGCTTCTGGCGAGAATTTGGCTCTGGTACAATGGCTGGTGGAACAAGGCGCAGACGTTAACGCAAAAAATGAGTGGAACGAAACGCCGTTGTTCTATGCCGCGCGTTCTGGCAATTTAGAAATGCTTCAGTGGCTTGTTGAACAAGGTCTGGACGTTAACGCAAAAGATAAACGTGATTCAACGGTCTTGTTCAGCGCAGTGAGTTCTGACAATTTGGAAACAGTGCAATGGCTGGTGAAACAAGGTCTGGACGTTAACGCAAAAAATGAGTGGAAAGAAACGCCGTTGTTCAATGCCGCGCAACGTGGAAATTTGGAATTGGTTCAATGGCTGGTGGAACAAGGCGCTGACGTCAACGTAATTGACAATAATGGCAAAACGCTGTTATTCGAAGCCGCTCAATCTGATGACAGTTTAGCTCTGGTTCAATGGCTTGTTGAACGAGGATTGGACGTTAACGCAAAGGACAATGATGGACAAACGCCGTTGTTCAATGCCGCGTATTCTGGCAATATGGAAACCGTCCAATGGCTGGCGGAACAAGGCGCTGACGTCAACGTAATTGCTAATAATGGTGAAACGCCGTTATTCGAAGCCGCTCGATCTGACGACGGTTTAGAAATGGTTCAGTGGCTGGTGGATCATGGCGTAGACATTAAAGCAAAAAACGAATGGGAAGAAACGCCTTTGTTCGATGCTGCGCGTTTTGGCTATTTGGAAACCATCCAATGGCTGGTTGAACAAGGACTGGACGTTAATGCAAAAAATAAACATGATGAAACTCCGTTGTTTAATGCCGTTTCTGGCAAGAATTTGGCGTTGACGCAATGGCTGGTAAAACAAGGCGTTGACGTTAACGCAAAAAATGACCGGGAAGAAACGCCGTTGTTCAATGCTGTGCAATATGGCAATTGGGAAACCGTCCAATGGCTGGTGGAACAAGGATCTGACGTCAATGCAAAAGACAATGACGGGCAGACGCCGTTGTTCAATGCCGTTTCTGGCGAGAATTTGGCGTTGACGCAATGGCTGGTGAAACAAGGCGCTGACCATAACGCAAAAAATGACCGAGAAGAAACTCTGTTGTTCAATGCTGTGCAATTTGGCAATTTGGAAACCGTTCAATGGTTGGTTGAACAAGGACTCGACGTTAACGCCAAAAATGACCGTGGAGAAACGCCGTTGTTTAATATGTCATATCATAATAAATTGTCGCTGATTCAATGGCTGGTGGAACAAGGATCTGACGTCAATGCAAAAGACAATGACGGGCAGACGCCGTTGTTCAATGCCGTTCGATCAGACAATTTGGAAACCGTCAAATGGCTGGTAGAACAAGGTTTGGACGTCAACGCCAAGGACAATAACGGTCAGACGCCGTTGTTTAATACCGTGCTATTTTGCAATTTGGAAACCGTCCAATGGCTGGTGGAACAGGGCGCAGACGTTAACGTAAAAGACAATGACGGACAGACGCTGTTGTTCAATGCCATCCGATCAGACAATTTGGAAATCGTCCAATGGCTGGTAGAACAAGGATTGGACGTCAACGCCAAGGACAATAATGGTCAGACGTCGTTGTTCAATGCTGCATATAGCGACAATTTGGAAACCGTCCAATGGCTGGTGAAACAAGGCGCAGACGTCAACGTAAAAGACAATGATGGACGAACTCCGTTGTTCAATGCTGCGTTTAGCGATAATTTGGAATTGGTTCAATGGCTGGTAGAAAAAGGTCTTGACGTTAATGCAAAGAATGATAGAGGACGAACGCCGTTGTTCAATGCTGCATATATCGATAATTTGTCGCTGATTCAGTGGCTGGCAGAAAATGGCGCAGACATCAATGTAATTGACAATGCTGGGCAGACGATCTTGTTCATTGCCGCTTTGGGCGATAATTTAGAGCTGGTTGAGTGGCTGGTTGAAAAAGGCGCAGACGTCAACGCAAAAGACAATGACGGGCAGACGATCTTGTTCATTGCCGCTTCTGGCGATTGTTTAGAGCTGGTTGAGTGGCTGGTTGACAAAGGATTGGACGTCAACGCAAAAGACAACGATGGGCAGACGCCGTTGTTTAATGCTGTTCGCGGGAATCAACAGAAAATGGTTCAATGGCTTGTGGAACATGGCGCAGACATTAACGCAAAAAGCAATGACGGTCAGTCGCTTCTGCTTCACGCTGAAGAAAACGAATGTCCTGAAATCGTCGAATGGCTCAAAGAGCATGGCGCGAAATAATTAGCAATTAGCGGCGCCCGGGAGTACGCAAAATTGCACATGGTTGAGTCCGGTTCGCGGGCCTCTCGCCCGCATAGAACCGTAGAGCGGTTC
>JAZMZV010000054.1:0-4980 GCA_045586185.1 Thermoguttaceae bacterium
AACGCAAGCGACCAACGGGAGCGGTTATTGGCAATCGCACGGGTGCGTACCCGCACAGGGGAGTGGAAGAGGTTATACTTCCGAAAATGCCAGATTCGAAGATACCCACTTCCAATCAGGAACCGACCTCGTCGGGGCGGACTGGGAGCCGACCCTGTCGGTCGCCAACGGTCAGCCGGTATCTCAAACGGACGCTTTGAATAATACCACGTCGTATACGTACAATTCATACGGAAAGGTTTTAACCGTAACTGACGCAGAGAGCAACGTTACGAGCTATACGTATAATCTGCTCGGACAGATGACGTCATTAACCGACCCGGAAGGGAACGCAACGTCTTGGACGTACGATTCCATGGGGCACGTCGTTTCCGAAACGAACGAGAAGAACGCGGTAAGATATTATCAGTACGACGATTTAGGCAGACTGATTCAAACAACCGATAGAAACGGCAGAGTTATTCAGTACGAGTACGACTATTTAGGACGTCAGACAGCGGAAAAATGGCTGGATTCAAACAACGCCGTTATTGGGTCAATTCTGTATACTTTCGACGGGAATAATAACCTCCTAACGGTTACGGATTCCATTTCCGGGACGGACTACGAATACCGCTACGACGCTTTAAACCGCTGTGTTTATACAAAAGTGGATTCAGACGAGTTAAACTCGCCGGTGGAATTTACGTACGCTTATAATTCTTCTGATCTGACGGTTACGGAAACGCTGACGGGTTTAATTAACGGCGTTGTTGCTCCGTATTATCAAAACGTTTATCAATTCGACGTTTTCGGACGTTTGGAGAATATCACGCAAACCGGAACGGGATTAACCGCCAAATCGGTTGAGTATTTTTATAATCAATTAGGTCAGAGAACGGGGGCAACCTATAAGCAAAACGGCGGTACCGTTTCAGAATCCGCCTGGGTTTACGACGTAGCAGGAAAAGTTTCGTCCATTCAGCATAAAACCGCCTTGGACGCCGTTTTTGCGGAATACAATTTTACCTGGGACGCAGGAAATCGAATAACGGAATTTGAAACCGTGGACGGAACGGCGGAATATACGTATGACAAGACCGGACAGCTCACCGGCGCTGACTACGATTATATTACAGACGAACTATATACCTACGACGATAACGGCAACCGAACAAACGCCGGATACGTAACGGGAGAGAACAACGAAACGCTATCTGACGGTACGTATAGATATTCATACGACGCCGAAGGCAACCGAGTTGAGAAATTCCTCTGGACGGATACGAACAACGACGGCATAATTGACGCTTCAGAAAAGACGTTAGTTCAGACGTATAATTGGGACTATAGGAACAGATTAGAAAGCGTAACCAATTACGAAAACGGAATCGCAAAAGAGGTTATGGATTATCTGTACGACTATCTCAATCTGATGATAGAGCGCACATTAACAGACGCGGCAACGTCTATTTTACAATCGTCTGAATACAATCTGTACTCTAACGGTCAAGTTGTTTTAGAATACGATAAGACTTCCAGCGTAGACGCTGTAAAATCCGTCAACCTCTGGGGAGCCAACATAGACGAACTTGTCGCAGTTGAAAAGATTGCTCAATCCGTCAACGATAACAACGTTATTCTCTGGACGTACAGCGACCACTTAAACTCCATCCGCGACGTCGTCTTGTACGACACTATCACCCAAACCGCAACAGTCGTCAACCATCTCATCTATAACGCCTTCGGCATTCTCGTTTCCTCAACCGACGGCAACTCAAGCAATCCTGCCTCCATCTCCCCGCTTCTAAAATACCGTTACACCGGCAAATTCTACGACGATTCTACCGGCTTGCAAAACAACATCAACCGCTGGTACGACAACACTATTGGTAAATGGTTATCTGTTGATCCGATAGGATTCAATGGCGGAGATGCTAATTTATACAGATATGTTGGAAATAATAGTTTATTATATATAGATTCAAATGGACATGCTTTTTTTGTAATTGACTTAATTAATAACAAACCGGGTCCTGAATTACTTGATATCAAAGAAGTGAACGACAAAAATATGAATATGTTGTTAAAAAAGATTGAGAAGATTTCCGACGAGGACTGGTGTAACATAAAAGTTGTTCTTAATGGAGAGGAATATAAAAAAAGAAAATTAAGCAGGAAAGAAGTTATTAAATTGATCAATCATGAAAAAAAGTCGTTTATTAAGTACCTCAAAAATGGAGATATTAATAACATTGAAATAAATTATACAAATATTATGAATAAAATGTTTGATACACAATTTTTAAACGATTATGAGATTATGAAAAATAAAGTAGATATTTATGCGTTAGTTATTCATAGTAACAATCAAGATTATACCATATTCCCAAATAAAGATGATAATTATAAGGGAGGGATGGAACAAATTGCTGACGTTTACTTTGCTCCATTTAATAACGAGGATTCAACATTTGTTTTAACATCAAACCTAAAGGAAAGAATTCAAGATGCAATAAACAAAGGTGAGAAACATGGCTTGTTCATTCTTGCAACATGCAATCAATCTGAAAAATATTCTGAAATACGTTTCAGACCCAGAGAAGCAGAAGGTGATTATGACGAGAAATCAAAAACCATTTATATTACAACAGGGTCTTATTATATCAATGGTATATATCCTCCCCCATCTATACCAGAGATTGAAATTCGACCTCGAAAAAACGTCAGGGGAGGTAAAAAGAGTGTTAAATAATGTTTCATTTAGATTCGTATATGCTATTTTTACGATATTATTTTTAATATCTCAAACTGGTTGTAATGATAACCAAGAAATTGCGGGACAGAATTGCAATTCTTCTGCTGAAAGTCAAACGTTTCAAAGAACGTCAAATGGTTTGGAACAGGAAAGGAATGCTTTATCTGATGAACACAGTGTAACCGAAAGTTCAATTTTTCTTGGTCGTTCAATCGACATGTTAACGCGAATATATAGAACAGAATTAAAGTATGATATAAATGAATATGATTATTATAGAGATGCTATTTGGTACCATCGCCGGAATTTCCGAGAGGAGTGTTCATTTTATGATGGAATTATAGTTCAAATAGACGCCTATATTGTAAAAAGAGATCAGCAACATTTCTATTTTGAGTTTCGCATGCGTCATCTTGGTTCTAATCCTTATTGTTTTTTTGCGGCTTATAGAGAGATATCATCATTAAAGGGAGCTAGAATACTTCTCTATACTGAAAATGATAACGAGAATGAAGCAAATATTCTGTCTGAAATATCACAAAAAATACTTTTAGAATCAGTTTATGAAACGTATGATCAACAGGGGGTTAAGTACGAAGAAGGGTTGCTTTTAAAACCACGAATCAATGAACATACTGAAATAGATCGCGCCTTGAGGAAGAATGCGACTGATGATATCTTTGAACTTTACCTTAAAAATTTTCAAGAAGGTAATATTCCCTGTTCAAACGTTAAAAACGTTACCAGTACAGACGTTATCATCTTACGTTTCCATCATCCACAATTTACCAACCAACTACTCGATCAATTCAAAAACGGGGTTGTTACATTATATATACAATTCGATTTTGCAATTGGTCCGTGGAGATCGCCTGAATATTTGCATTTTAGATTTCCGATTTTAGAAACGCAATAATTTGATAGGCAATTGCCCCAATTCTGGACTGATGTATAATACTATGAATTGTTGATTAAAACCGAAAATGCGGCAAGGAAATTATAACAATACGTACGATACAATGTATCGTCTTGATACGATGTCGTTTACGTTTGACGGTCAAACGGCTCTGTTTGATTACGCCTACGATTTAGTAGGACGACAGACGCAGTCCGCCTTGACGTTAAATAACGTAGCTGACAGAACAATTAATATCGAATACGATTATTTAGGACGCGCTATTTCTGCCGAACTGACCGGGAACGCGTTAAACGATATTTTAGCGGAGTTTGACTATAACTCTGTAGGAGCTTTAACTGACATTCGACGCTTTGAATGGGACGATACAGACGAATTGTATAATCTGATCGCTCAATCGCAGTACCAGTACAACGCCAGAAATCAGATTACGTCTATTAACCATCAAGATTCAAACAATAACAATATCGTTTCTCATGGTTATTTATACAACGCTGACGGGAACATTACACAGTATACAAATTCTATTGACGGTTCCGTTCTGTACGATTACGATTTCTTAGGTCAACTCACCGGCGCGGACTATTCCAATTTGGATATTACCGACGAATCGTATCAGTACGACCTCAACGGGAACCGGGAACTTGTAACCAACGCCAACGGCGATTTAGTCGTTTATTCAACGGGAACGAATAACGAGCTGACCAGTGACGGTGTATATACCTACGCCTACGATGCCGAAGGAAATAGAATTTCTAAAACCAACGCTGCGGGAACGGAAAGAGAACTCTACGAATGGGATTATCGAAACCGATTAGAAAGCGTTACCAAACAAACGTATGATTCCGTTTCGGAAACATGGGAAGACGTTCAGATCGTTGAATACGCTTACGATTACAACAACGTATTGATTCGTAAAGTTTTAGACGCCAACGGCGACGGAATGGCGGATTCAAAGACGTTATTCCTGCCGGAAAATTATCAAACCGCTATTCAATTAGACGACGCCGATTTAAGCGATTCAACATACGAAACCATTTCGCACCGTTACCTCTGGACGCCGGAACAGCAGGACAAACTCTTAGCCGATATTACATCAGAAGGCATCCTCTGGGCTTTAACCGACCACCTCGGCACTATCCGTGACATAATCCAGCAAACCTCAACCGGCATAATCCAAAAAGCCCATATCATCTACGACGCCTACGGCAACGTCTTGAGCTGCAAAGACGCTAACGGCAATGATATAGAATCCCCCGTCCTTTGCGGCTTTACGGGCAAATACTTTGACTCCGACACGCAATTACAGAACAACGTCAACCGCTGG
>JAZMZV010000055.1:0-7321 GCA_045586185.1 Thermoguttaceae bacterium
CGCCCCAAAATGGCGCGGGAGGGGTAAGGGATTTTTGCGTTAATTTATGATTTTCCCTTATCCCTTTTCCCACGCCTAAAGGCGTGGGCTACGATATTTAAATTATTAATTGTTCCCACAGCTGAAGCTGTGGGGAACAAACGCTTAAAGGCGTTGACTATGTTCAATTGTTAATCTTATCTATATTCGCAACCCATAATTTAACGCACCCGTTTGGAGTGCGCGGCTGGACGCCGCTTTTTCAAAAATCAAGTTGAGAACTACGTAAACGCGATTCGTGCCAGCAACGCAGGAATTGTTATAATCTGAGAACTAACCGGTGGAGTTGATATGCCGCGATAGCGACAGCGGTCGTTAGTCCACTAAGGTCCCGAAGGGACGACATCTCTATAACCGGCGGTTTTCAACCGCCGGAAGTGTCGCTCGCAATATTATTTTTACCACAAAGAACGCAAAGTAATGAAAGGCGGTAACGGAGTTCGCGAAGCGAACGTAGTTACGCTTTGACTCGTGCACGCACATGGATATGCCCGGATCGCGGCAGTCCCCTGTCGCCGAAGAATAATTTGAACCATAAAGAACACAAAGTTCTAAAAAGCGCAAGCGCTTTTTAATCGAAAAAGTCGAAAACCTCGCTTGCGTAATTACGCATTCCGCATTACGAATTACTAATTAAAAAGAAAGCCCTTGAACGCGGGTTGCATTCAAGGGCTTTCCGGTTGGACGTTACGCTAAACGGTCGGGTTCAGCGTTAACGCCCCAACAGATGTTATTCACATTACTCTGGTTTTTCAGACGGGTCGCCAGCGTTGGCGGTCGTCATGAACATGTAAATCTGCGGGTCGGTTTCGGTGCTGATGTTGGTAACGGAAGCGTCGCACAGACCGTGAACGATAACGCCGTTGTGATAGGAGCTGACGCCCTTGCGGACCTGGTCCTGGGCTTCGCTCGGAGTCTTAGTAATGTTGCCGGTCGCCTTTTCGGAAACAACGTCAACGTAACCATTGGAGCTGGACCATTGGGTATCGTCATATTTCCAGCTGAGGTAGCTCAGACGGTTGTCCTTCTTAATGGTGGTTTCGTCATTGAATTTACCAATTTCCCAACCGGTGATGGCAGCGTACTTGAAGTTCTGTCCTTCGCCCTTGTTGATGAAGGAGATGGTCTTGGAAGCGCCGGATTTGCTGGTCGGCAGAGCGACAACGGAGGCGTCTGCGCCGACAGCCCAACGACGATATTCGTCAGTTGTTTCTGTCGTGTAGATGGTGTTGGCGGTACCGTCTTTAATACCTTCCAACGTGGTTTTAGAACCAGGATAAACGGCTCCGTCCGGTTTGGTGGCGGTGGTGTCGTAGTTGCAGCCCTTGGCGTTTTGCTCGACTGACAGCTCTAACGATTCCGCATGGGTAGCGCTCAAAACAACGTAGTTGGTAATACCCTGTTTATTTTCTTCGTCGCTGTCCATAACGCCAGTTGGCTGGTGGCTGGAGCTGGGGCAAATGAAGCCCTTCATACGACGGCTGATGCCTTCGCGAACTTCTTCATCAGAGTCTGCGTCGTCAGGAGAACCCTGTTTGGCGTCAAACTGATCGTACAGAGCGGATTCTTCCATAAACGGAAGAATGTCAACCATCCAGCTGTATCCGATGGGCTGAAGTTTGTCTTCGGCTTGTCCGGAACCATCGCCAGAGGAAACCTTGTGGCAGGACGGCGGGAGCTTTTTCTGGTTGTCGTGATAGGTGTGGGAAGCGACTCCCAATTGGCGCAGCTGGTTGCTGCACTGTGAACGTCGAGCTGCTTCACGGACAACTTGAATAGCCGGAAGCATCAAGCCGATCAAAATCGCCAAAATGGCGATAACGACCAGCAATTCGACAAGGGTAAAACCCTTAGAGTTGAGGCGTTTCATGTTTACGTTCTCCTAAACAATAAAATGAATGAATGTATGTCGCTAACTATACGAGTTACGCGTTTAGATTATTTCTGTTTAAACTTCCACACTGCTATTGAGTGTTTGAGATATTAAAAAATTTCCAAAATAACCGAAAAAAGTGAAAAATTTTTCTGATCTCAATATTCCTATAATATTATACAAGCATTTTTATTCTTGTCAAAGCATTTTAATCGTTTTTTGAACAAATTTCTTAAAATTTTTAAAATAATACTATGGAGCCGTCCCGATTTGATAAAATGGATAAGATTTCAGAGTGTACGCGAACTGGGGAAGGGTATTGCTAACGGGGGGCGGGTATTACCCGCCAACAAACAACCTTAGATTTCGCGGACAATGTCCGCTCCCCGGAAACGTATTCTGCGTTCAAAAAAAATATTAATATCAAACGCGGTTTTGTTTTTATTCCAGCCAGCGGCGCTGGTACAGGCACCACTCGACGCAAACGGCGATGAGTAAAATCACGCCTAAAATCGTCCAGAGCGGAATGACGTCTTCGCCTGGCAGGGAAAACGCGTCAACGGAACTGGTCGGCATGCGCCCGTCTTCGTCCAGGAATTCTTCTGTGACATACGGGTCGAATTCTCCGTTAGACCAGAAGTCGACGATGTTCTTCACAACGATTCCAAAGCCGGGAACCGTCTGCCATTGCTGACAGGCGAAAACGAAATGCTGCGATTTTTTCTCGCCGTCAATCGCCCACGCCAGCGCGGTTCCGTTTTTATCGGACGCGAGTGTAACAGCCGGCGACGTCGGTTCAATAGACGCGGCGGCTCTGAACTGCTGACCGATCAGATTGCAGCTCGTCCACAAGCCGGGGAAGAGATCCACGTTGACGGACTCGACAACCGCGTCGACGGGCGTTTCGGTCGCCGTCCAGAGGTTAGACGTCTTTTTCGGCGCGATGCAAATCGTATACGCGTTGGGCAGTTCCGCAGGCGACGCCTCGTCGAAAACGACAATCGCGTTGGGCGGGAAATCGGTCGGGATTTTTTTCAGCGATTCTACTTTTTCAATCGCGGGCACGGCTTTAAGCGCGTCTTCCAGAGCGGGGTTGCCGCGGCTGACGAGATACGCATTGAAGTTTACAGAACAAATAGCCGGCAGAGCGAGTTTCCGCTCTTTGCCGACAGACGGTTTCCAAAGGACGTCTATCTGCCCGGCGTCTGTAACAGCGGACGCGTCAATTTCGATAACCGTCGAGAGCTTTTCGTCCGGCTGACCGACGATTTCCTGCTCGGTTCCCGCTACGGTAATTGTACCCGTCTGACTTTTAGCGGAATAGTTTGCCAAGGTACATAAAACGGCGATTTTGTTCTCAGCCGAACAGCGGGCTCCGACGGACAGGAGCGCGAAGTTGTCAAAGGACTTACCGACGGGCAGCCAGTGAACGCCCGGCGTTTGAGCTGTCTGTTCAAATTCCGGGAACCGGCCGTCGCTGATTAAAACGATGTTTTGCGTTCGCGGGTCAAGCTCTTTCTCTCCCGCCTTTTTGGCGACCAGCGCCCGGGCGACGTCAATCGCCTGGTTCATGGCTTGAGCGTTTTGCGTCAGCTGCGGCTCTTTGAGGTACTCGTCCAGAGCAGAAAGAATCTTCTCCTTGTCGGACGTCGTTCGACACAAAATCTTTGCCGGGCTTTCCGCCGCGATTAAAGCGATTCTGTCGTGATACCCCAGATTTTCAACCATCTGAGCAAGCTTTTCCCGGACTTCTGACCCAACTGCGGACTGACCGTCAGCCGACAGGGCGTCGCGCATGCTCTCGGTGCAGTCGATAATAACCGCCAAGCGCTGCGGAGGTCGAAAACACGGTTCCGCCATGGCGACGACGAACGTCAGCAAAATCGCCAGCTGAACCAGCAGCGAGACCAGCCGCCGCCATGGATTCCACCAAAACCGGGGATCGAGAAACGAGATGGAATCTTTCCACAGCTCTCCCGCTCCGGTTTTATGAATGTATCGACGCTGACGAAACGCGTACAGAATCAGTATCGGAATCGCCAGTAAAAGCCAAATAAACGCCCAGGGGTTAATAAAGGTTATCATAATATTTCTCGATTGTAAAATATTTGTATATTCTTATTATAACAGAAATCCAAAAGAATGTCAAATAGGACGGGAATTTTTTTAGAGTCGATTAATTCTGGTGCACAAAAGTTAGAAAGGGAACGCAGAGACCGCAGACTACTCGCAGAATACGCAGACGGGCTGGGAATGTGGCGACGACGCTAACTACGTTAGCTACGCCACGATTCCCGCCCGATTATTTTTATATTTTGAATATTTGTTTTAACATCGAAAGAATTTTTAAAAACGCAAGCGGACATCGTGTCATAGCCCGGCAAAGACGGGCGTAGATGACACACCGACAGGGTCGGTTCCCGATTGGACGTGGGGAGCGCCGAAATCAGCTTTTTCGGAGACATAACCTTGTCCTTCTGCCCGCGCGGCTTCGCGCTGCTTGCTTCTGCGCTCTCAGCGAGGAGTCTGCGCACTCTGCGGTCAAAAAACAAAACCGCTCGAGCCCAAATTATCAACTCTAAGAAATAGTAATAACCCGCAAAATTTCTCTAAATTACGCCATAATCCGATATTGACAAAAGCGCGATGTTGTTTTATACTATATTTATTATTGTTGGTTATCAAATATATTTTTATCATGAAGATCGAAAGTTTATATATCGAACGTTTTGGCGCGCTGCGCGATAAGCGTCTGGAAGATTTCCGTCCGGACGTAGAGGTCATTTACGCCCCCAACGAATCCGGGAAGACGACTTTTATACAGTTTGTTCGGTGTATGCTTTACGGTCTGTACGCGGGTCGAGCGTATGCGGGCGAAGAGCAGCGTATGAGCGGGCGGCTGACGTTTTCTGCCGGTAACCCGTCGAAGCGGCTGACGATTTCCCGAATTCTCCGCACCGCCAGTTTGCCGACAGACGGCGCAGCGTCTCAGGCGGAACGCGTCGAGCTGGTCGACAGTCAAAAGCGATTGCAGTCGATTTCTCTGCTGGATTCCGCTCTGGGCGACGTCTCGGCGGATTTGTACAGCCAGATTTTTGCGGTCTTTCAGGACGATTTGAACTCGTTCTCGCTGCTGTCCTCAGATGCGGCGTCAGAAGCTCTTTACGACATCTCGCTGGCGCAGCCGCAGACGTCGATGTCACAAATCGCCCAGCGTCTGGAATCCATGCGCCGGGATTTGATTAACAACATTATCGACGACGCTCACCCAACCGAGGGGCGCATTAAAGAACTCATCAGTCAGCGGCAAACGCTTCTCAGCCGGCTGGAAAGCGCTCAGACGCTTCAAAACGAGAACCGTCAGGCTTTGAGCCGCATTCCGGACTTGCAAGCCCAGGTCGAAAAGCTGGACGAGCAGATTCGTCAGAGCAAAGCGAAGATTGCGGAACTGGAACGAATGGAAAAAGCCGTCCCGCTGTACAATCAGTATCAATCGCTCGGCGTTGCGGCGGACGTTTCGTCCAGTAAACGACAGGTCAGTCAGTACGACGTCCAGCAGGCGGAAAAGCTGGAATCGGAAATTGCCGGTCTGAAATCGAAAATTCAGTCGCTCAACTCTGAACTGTCACGCCTGCCCGCGGACGCTCCCGTTCAGACGACCGCGCCGGCGCCGGTTAAAAAGACGATTCCGGAGGACTTGCAGCTCTTGCAGTCTCGACGGTCAGACTTCCAAAATCTGGCGAAGCTGGACAGTCAGCTGGAACAGGTCAACGATCGGCTCAACACGGTTTGGAAGACGCTGGATTTGCCGGGCGAATGTCGGTTGAATTCCCTGCCGACGCAGGACTCGCTTGACCGCCTCGTTTCCGTCTGGAATAAAAAGGACGAAACGCATCAGATTACAGAAGACGTCGAGGAACAGGTTATGGTAACGCCGACAGTTCCCGTCTCGTCGCGCAATCGTCAGAAATTGGCGGCGATAAATCAGCGGTTAACGGATTTGCGGGAAAAGCTGCACTGGATCGAACGCCGCAACGATCTGGAATGGGGCGAAAACCACTTGAGAAATCAGCTGACCATTCTCAACTCCACCCCGGTTATCTCGACAACAACGCGTTACACGTTTAGAGTCATCATCGCGCTGGCGATACTGGGCGTTGCGTTGTGGCTGTTCCATCTGCTTGGCTGGGTGTCGAAAGACGGGCTTTTGGGGACGATGGGGTCGTTCGGCGTTGCGCTTTGCTTTTGCGGTTTGGCGGGCGTCGCGATTATGCGATACATGTTGGAAAAGGGCGCGGAAGACAAACTCAAGGCGTGCCAAAAGCATTGGGTAGCTGTAAAACAGCAGCTCGATGAACATCTGGCGTTACAGCCGGAACTGGAAGAACGGCTTCGCGAAACGTCCAGTTCATTAGACGTCCCGATTGTTCATCAGGGAGAATCGAGAGACGATTACGCCGATACGAAAAGCGCTATTGCTCAGCTGGTCGCTCAGGCGAAAAAACTGGGCGCGCTGGCGGCGGAGGAGTCGGACGAATCGCTCTTAAAGCCGCAAAAATCTACCAGAACTGTCCAGAAAACCCGGACGGTCAACGTCTATACGCCTGAACAGTTCAATTCCCTTTGGTCAACTTCTCTCCGTCAGGCGGGCGCGCCGTCTGACTGGTCGATTGAACAGGTCAAAAACCTCCGGAAGAAGTACAACTGGATTTCAGACCTGTTTACGAAAAAGGCGTCTTTGGAACGACAGCGTCAGATTGATTTCCAGTCGCTGTCGACGCTGCGGCAAAAGCTCAATTCGCTCTTGCAGAAGTCTGCCGTTTCGTATTCCTCCGGTTCGGATTTGGATCAGATTGACCGCTTGACAGAACTCTATGCTCAGCAGGAGACCGTGGTTCAGCCGGTTGCCGTTGTCAAGTCCCAGCCCAATCCCCGCCGGGTTGAGCTTCAGGGAAATGTAACACGGGAAACAGAAAAGCTGCGTCTGGCGGAAGGAAAGCTCAGCTATATTCTCGACGGGTTTGGATTGACGTCTTTAACCGCTCTGAAAGACCTGTTTTCCCGTCAGAATCAGGCTCTTCAGACGCAGCAGCGCAAGTCGGATCTGTTCCAAAAGATTCAGTCTGTTCTGGAACGTCCGTTTGCCAGCGCCAGCGACCTGATGGGAATAGTCAAGCCGTATCCGGACGTCGCGTCTGTTACAAATCAAAAGAGAACGCTTTCTCAAAACGTCGAGAAATATCAGCAAACCAAACGGGAGTTGGAATCGCAAATCGAACAGCTTCGCCGACAGGCAAACTCTGCGTCACAGGCGGACAGACAGCGTTCAGACCAGCAGACGCTTGCTCAGGTGGAAGACGAGATTTCCCGCTCCGCCCGCCGATGGCGCGCCGTTGCCATGGCTCAGGC
>JAZMZV010000056.1:0-123626 GCA_045586185.1 Thermoguttaceae bacterium
AAAGCGGTAAATATCGATAATATAAAAAGATTTATTGGAGAGATTTTTAAGGAATTCTCCCCGAATTTATCCTAAAACCAGAGCGCCGATTATGAATTCATCTCAATATGACGCCATTTTCAAGTACGCCGGGCTGATTGCCCGCCTGGCGCTGTTTGTCTTTCTTGTTTATTTATTTCTCGTTGCAGTTAAGTTGTTTGGCACGGCGGCAACGGTTTACACAAGCTATAATGAAGGCTTTCTGCAAACGCTTGCCACTCAGCTAAAAAATCCGTTTGCGGGATTGTGCCTGGGAATCGTTTTAACGGCGATGATGCAAAGCTCTTCCGCAACGACCAGTTTGGCGGTCGCGATGGTTGCTTCAAGCGTTATCCCGCTTGAGGGGGCGATTTCGATTGTTATGGGAGCAAACATCGGGTCGACGTTGACGTGTTCACTTGTTTCGATGACGTATATTGGCAACTCGAGGCAAACGTTTACTCGCGCTTTTTCCTCTACGTTGACTGGCGAATTATTCAATATCCTGACGGTTTTGATATGCTTTATTCTGGAATTTTGCTTTGGCTATCTGTCCAAAACCGCAGTTTTTTTAGCGAAGTTGGTTCCACTATCGGCGGCGGGAAGCGGCAATGTCGGATTCAACCCGCTGGCGTACGCAATTGATGCGCCGGCAAAGGGACTTCGAGATTTCTTTCTGCTGGGCTTAAGCCCGATAGTTACAGCGGCTTTGATGGCAGTACTCGGATTGATTATCCTGTTTATTTCGTTGGTGTATATAACCAAAAACATGAAAACGCTCATGGCAGACCGGATTGAAGACTGGCTCAACCGCGCCCTTTCCAAAAACGGATACATTGGTCTTCTGGTCGGCATTATTGTAACGATGACGATTCAATCGTCCGGAATTACGACGTCGCTGTTAGTTCCCCTCGTAGCTGCTGGAACGCTTTCGATTAGGTCGATTTATCCTATCGTTTTAGGAACGAATATTGGGACGACCATAACCGCTATTCTGGCGGCAATGGCGTTTATGGATTCTCCAACCGGTCAATTAGGCTTGGCGCTGGCGTTTGCTCATACGCTGTTTAACGTAACCGGCGTACTGCTGTTCTACCCGATTCCGCAAATGCGATTGCCCGTTTTTTTAACGCAACGATTGAGCCTGATTTTAACGCGCAGCCGCTGGTACATTGTCGGTTGGATTGCGATGTTGTACTTTATTTTACCCGGCTTGGGATTCCTGCTTTTTAGAAATTAGAATATATAAAAATAGAGGTAACGAAAATGTTCAAATGGTTGTATTCCGGCTCGGCGTCTGCCTCGTCCATGAACGCTGGTATGAAGAACATTCGCAATCAGTTCTGTCAAATGCTTGACGCTTCCCGCCGCGCGTTCCAGCTGGCGGCTGACGCCTATTTGCGTTACGCCGACGCTCAAGAAGTTCGTGAGGAACTCTTCGCTCTGGACAAGTCGATTAACAAATCAGAGCGCACGATTCGCAAAGAGCTGGTAATTCATACGTCTGTACGCGGCACAGCGGATTTCGATCAATGCCTCATTATGATGAGCATCGTCAAAGACGGCGAACGGCTGGGCGACATCGCCAAAAACGTTTACGATCTGGCGGTTTCCGCTCCCGACGTTCCGGAAGGGATTACCAAAGGGAAGCTGGAAATGGTAAAGAACGCAATTCTGGCTTTGATTGACCATTGCCGGCACATTTTCGACTCTCAGGACGAGAAAATGGCGACCGAGCTTATCTGTCAGGCGGCGGCGATTGAAGACACCTGCGACGAACAGATTCGCTGGTTCCTGGCGGAAAAAACGGACAACGAACGCATTGACGTCGCCTACGCCCTGGCGTTTCGGTATTTCAAACGGTACGCGTCGCACGTCCGCAACATTGCTTCGTCGATTGTTCAGCCGCTTCACAAACTGGATTTTACCAGCAAGATTGTCAAAAACAATCCTTTGAATAACGATTTGCTCAACGAATCCCCGAAAGAGTAAAATAGATAAAACAAAAGGATAATAACGTTTAATTCGTTTTTTTGTCCCCACGCCCCCGATTCCATAACCCCTAACAAACCATGTCCCATTTTTCGCCTCAAAAACCGACTCGCGATACGGGCAGCAGCTCGAATCAGACGCTTGCGTTCTTACTTCGTCGATTTAAGGAAGTCGGGATTTCGCCCGTCCATCAGCTTGGGCAGAACTTCCTCATTGACCTCAACATTCAGCGTCTGCTGATTCGTCGGGCGGCGCTGGACGAGAACGACATTGTTCTGGAAGTCGGGACGGGAACCGGGTCGATGAGCGTTCAGATGGCGCCGCTGTGCCGAAAGCTCATTACGGTCGAGCTGGACGAGAAGCTCTTTGCCCTGTCGCAGGAAGACCTGGGCGACCTGGAGAACATCGAGCAGTTCAACGTCGATATTCTCAAAAACAAAAACGCGCTCAATCCGGTTGTTTTAGAGGCGATTGACAAGGCGATGGCGGACAACCCCGGCTGTCGGCTCAAGCTGGCGGCGAACCTGCCGTACGCTGTCGCCACCCCGATTATTTCCAATCTCATGCGGCCGGGCGCGCTGTCCTGCGGCGCGCCGTATTCCATGACTGTTACAATTCAAAAGGAGATGGGCGACCGCATTATCGCCGCGCCGGGCAGCAAAGATTTCTGCGCTTTGTCGCTCTGGATGCAGGCGCAGTGCGACGTCGAAATGACCCGCATTATCCCGCCGTCCGTGTTCTGGCCGCGACCGAAAGTTTATTCCGCTATCGTTCACATGCAGACCAACCCGGAAAAGCGCAGCGCCATCCCGGATCTCGAGTTTTTCCATCAGTACGCCAAAGCGCTGTTCCTCCATCGCCGCAAGTTCCTGCGAAGCGAACTGATTTCCGCTTTCAAAGACCGCGTCAGCAAACAGGACGTCGACGCGATTATGGCTCAGCTCGGCTTGGGAGAAACCGCCCGGGCGGAAGCTCTCCCCCTGGAAACCCACTTGCAGCTTTGCGAAGCGATGAGGGTGGCAGGGAGTAGGCAGTAGGCAGTAGGCAAGAGGGAGTAGGGAGTAGGGAATAGGGAATAGGGAATACGTCTCCGGGGCGCGGACATTGGCCTCGATAAAATGGCGGGTAATACCCGCCCCCCGTAAACAACCACCGAGGAGCGCTTTGCGAACTCTTCTCGCAACTCGCTACTCGCAACTAAACACATAACAATCGACTACACAATGAAAGTCTTAGCTCTCGATGCTGACGACACACTTTGGGAAAACATCGACTTTTTTCTCAAGGCGCAATCCGGGCTGTGCGAACTGCTCAAGGACTACGTTTCCGCGTCGGAGGTGGAGTCGAAGCTGTTTGCGAAAGAGTCGCAAAACGTGCCCCTGTACGGGTACGGGACGAAGTCGTTTGTCCTGTCGATGGTTGAACTGGCGATAGATTTAACAGACGGGCGCCTGCCGTCGAGCGTTGTGTTAAAGATACACGATTTAGGACGCGATATTTTGCGTCATCCGGTTCATCTGCTGCCGGGAGTCGAAAAGACCGTTCCGATTCTGGCGAAGAGCTATCGTCTTATCGTCGCAACCAAGGGGGAACTGCTGGAACAGGAACAGAAGCTGGAACGGTCAGGGCTAAAGCCGTACGTAGAGTTCATGCACGTCATGTCGAACAAACGCGTTGACGATTATCGACGTCTGATTGACCTGCTGCGAATCGCCCCGGAGGACTTTATTATGGTCGGCAACTCGCTCAAGTCAGACGTCCTGCCGGTAATCGAGCTGGGCGGAACAGGCGTCTATATTCCGCACCATTACACGTGGGAACACGAAGCCGTCGACCCGGAAATTTCCGAAAAGTACCATTACATTCAGCTGGAACATTTCGGGCAATTGGCGGAGCAATTAGCAATTAGCAATTAGCAATTTATCCTCACTGCTTTAGCTGTGAGGATAATAAAACATTTAAAATCGTAGCCCACGCCTTTAGGCGTGGGATAACGATATGTCACAATAATTTTTCGCGTAAAATCCACTTCTCCGACCCCGCCCCCGGACGGGGGCGGGGGCGGAGAAGGGGTGGGGGAGGGGTTGGGAGGTGATTGTTTGTTTTGTCCCCCAGATAAATCTGGGGGCTACGATTTTTGTTTAATTATTTCCCACGTCTAAAGACGTGGGATAGAACCAGATTAAACGACTAAAACATTGCCCCTCTGACTCGGTTGGGTCTACGCTTGCGTAATTGCTAATTGACAATTGCTAATTCATTCAACTCCTAACTAACAAACCAATGATGAAACCACTACCCACAATCCTCCTGTCGTTACTCCTCTGCTCGTTCGCCTTCGCTCAGGAGCCGGGCTGTGAAAATCTGTTTCCGGACAATGCGGTGATTCTCTTTCAGGGAGATTCCATTACCGACGGGAACCGGGGACGATCGGCAGACCCGAACCACATTCACGGGCACGGGTACGTGTACCTTATCGCGTCCGATTTAGGCGCGAACCATCCGGGAAAGAACTGGACGTTTGTCAATCGCGGCGTTTCCGGCGACACGGTGGATCGACTTCAAAAACGCTGGGAAAAAGATACGATCGCCGTCAAGCCGGACGTTCTGAGCATTATGGTTGGCTGCAACGATTTCTATCACGGCGTATCGGTAGAAGATTATACGCAGCGTTACGACGCGCTTCTCAAAGAAACGGTTGAAAAGCTGCCCAACGTCAAGCTGATAATCATCGAGCCGTTTTATCGCTCGGACGCAGAAACTCTCAAACGGTACGCGCCGTTCCAGAAAGCCGCCGCCGACCTGGCGAAGAAATACAACGCTGTTTTCGTACCGACTCAACAGATGTACAACGAGGCGTTCCAGTCCGTTCCGAAGCCTGAATACTGGCTTTGGGACAGAGTTCATCCCACCACCGCCGGACATTGGCTGCTGTACAAACAGTGGCTCAAATGCGTCAAAGAGAACTGAATTGTAACAGAGGGAAAGGTTTTAGCGCTTTGCGGTCAGAAAGCAAAGGGAACGCCGCAAATTGTTCCTGCAATTGCACTCTGTTGAGACCGATTCGCGGGCGTATCGCCCGCATCGAACCGCGTTAGCGGTTCAATGTTTCTAGCCGTGGGTTTTAACCCACGGACTTAAAAAATAACGAAAAAAGAAATCGACAAATACACTTTTCTTCCTCCTCCGGCGCATTGACGCCGGGGGAGGTAAAAACACGCCCAAACGCTCTTTATCGCGATAAATAGCCAATTAGCTCCATATTCTTTTTAGCAAGGAGGGGTGCGCGATTTTTAAAAGAACTTTGTTTGCTTTTAAGAAACGAGAGGTACACCGCCTGCTGGGGAGTTGGCAAACTCTTTAGCCATTGATCTAATTCCTGTTTTGCGAGGTCGGATTTTACACCCGGTTTCGCGCAGTAATATTCCAACTGCAGCCGAACTAAACGAACCTCGTCGCGCATCGTTGAAGGCGTCAAAGACGCTTCCAGTTTCCGCCAGCCGTTAAGAGTTGTCGGGTTATTGGGATCGCAGGGTTTTCGATTGCCCAGCCGTACAAACAGCCACGGATCGTAACTAAACCAGCCAATCTTAATTCTGCTTGCCCAGCTTGCCCGCAAGTCCGTTTCATGCGGATCTTTACGATTTCCAACGACTTTAGGAAACGTTTTCTCCGGCGTATTGTTATACCATTTATCCAACAGCGCCATTTCTGACGCTGGGCGCGGTTTGACAAGAATCTCGACGTCTGTTATTACAATAATTCCCTCTCCTTTATGCTGTATATAATCGAATCCTGTTGTAATGCGCAGAGGAATGCGGACTCCTGTTGGTGGAATGCTTTTTTCCAGTTCTTTCCAATACGGTTTTTCTTTATCTTCCAAGGGGGGAAATTCAATAAAATAACGGTTTTGAAGCCATTTCTCGCCCGGCGCCAAATCTCGATAGAACGTACGAAGCTTTTTACGAGCTGTCGTTTGATATTCCGGCAGCCAATCGTATGCTTCTATGTTTTCTGGGATAGAAATCAGTTTACAATAATTTATGGCAATGTGATTTCTGCTTTCATCCTGAATTGATTTTAAAGTTTCGCTGGAAACATTCTCATCTGCTGAAACTACGTATATCGTATCGCCGTAGTAGATTTCTTTTGGATAGATTTCTACGTAATGACGAATCGGATACGGAGCATCGCCCGTATTGACAAACGGTTCCAATTCGCGAGTTTCAGGATTTAGAACTTTACATTCTGGATCGACCCCAGCAGTATAGACAAAAGCCGCCGAAGCGCCGGGCGTTTTGACATACGCAACAGGAGCGCTGGCAGACGATGAGCAACTCTGAATTATAATCAAAGCGATTATAATTACGATTGCAAGAACTGCTATTACACGCAAACATTTTTTCATAATCCACCCCTTTATTACAAGCTTTTTCTTTCTTCGGTTTACTTCTCGTTTCTAAACAGTTCCAGCATCATGTCGAGTTTGTCTGTCAGGGGGAAGTCGACGCCTTCGCTGCGCTGCTTTTTGAACGCTTCCGGCGTGTTGGCGTAGAAGTAGTTGATTTTCACGCCGGCATCGTGCATGGCTTTGGCGTCCGCGGCGGAGCAGGGGATTGTCAGCTGAATGAACTGGCATTTGTTCTCAATCGTTTCTCGGGCGTATCGGGACACGTCGGGGTATCGGGACATGTTGCAAATCTGAATGCCTGGGACGGCTTCTCGCGCCTGCAGACCCGCCTTGAGCGACGTCGCCAGAAACGCCTGATGCAGTCTGCCTTTTTCCGCTATGAGTTTGGCGGCGGGCATGGCGGCGTTCGAGGCGGCGCAGTGAACGTTAATCCAGATGTTGTTAGGAATGCAGTCCAGCGCTTCTTCCAGCGTCGGGACTTTCGTTCCGGCGAATTTCGGGTCGAATTTAACGCCGGCGTCCAGACTCCGAATTTCGTCAAACGTCAAGTCAGCGACCGCCCCGGTTCCGTTTGTCGTCCGGTTAACGGTTGGATCGTGCATGATAACCATTTTACCGTCTTTAGTCAGCTTGACGTCCAGTTCAATCATCTGCGCGCCTTTTCGGACGGCGGATTCGAATGCTGGTATTGTGTTTTCCGGATAATACTGTTTGTCGCCGCGATGGGCGCAAACGCCGCATTTCGGCATGACGACAGCGTCGTCTGCCAGAACCAGAGAAAAGCTCAGGAGGGTGAGCGCGATAAGGGGGATTGTTTTCTTCATGGCGGGGTGTGGGTTAGGGAATAGGGAATAGGGAATGGGGAATAGGGAATAGGGAATAGGGGTTTAATTCGCCGTAGGCGAAGTTCTATTCCCTACTCCCTACTCCCTACTCCCTCAATTATTCTTCAGCTTCGGGTCGAAGGCGTCGCGGAGTCCGTCGCCGAGGAAGTTGAGCGCGAAAAGGGTCAAGCCGAGAGCCATCGACGGGTAAACGACCAGCCACCAGTATATTTTCACGGAGTTGACAGCGTTGACGCCGTCGCGCGCCAGCAGTCCCCAGGAGACGTCCGGCTGTTCGACGCCAAGTCCGAGAAACGACAGGAACGCTTCAAACAAAATAACGCGGGGAATGGTCAGCGTCAAATAAACGATAATGACGCTTGTCAGGTTGGGAATGAGGTGAACGGTGAGAATTCGCCACGTGCCGGCGCCCAGACTTCGCGCCGCTTCGACAAACGGCTCGTTTTTCAGCGACAGGGTTTGACCGCGCACGACTCGCGCCATGGTCAGCCAGTAAATCGCCCCGGTTACGAGATAAAAAATCGTGATTCGGTTGATTCCATGCGATTCCAGCCAGTCCCGGTTCTGTTCAGCGCCGAGAATTGTAACAATAAAAATCACGATGAAAATAAACGGTATGGAGTACAGAACGTCAACGAATCTCATCATGAGGTTGTCGACCTGCCCGCCGACGTAGCCGGAAAACGTGCCGTAGGAAACGCCGATAATCAACGAGACTGCCGTCGCAACCAGCGCGACAATGAGCGACACGCGCGCGCCCCAGAAAATTCGGCTCAACAGATCCCGCCCAAGGGCGTCTGTGCCGCAAATGCTGTTAATCGACCATCTGCCGAAGACCGCGACGCGGAAATCCAGCATCGCTCTGGAAACCGCGCCCAGCTTGCCGAACCCCACTTCAAGCGGGTCGGAGTTCGGATCGACTCCTTCGTCGCCGGGCAGTTTAATCGTCTCGACAAACAGCGGATAGAATTTCGGTCCCTGAAACTGGTTTTCCGTTTGAATCATCCGCGGGGCCTGCAGCGGCAGAGCCGGCGTGATAAACGCCAAAACGCAGATGGCGATTATCGTATACAAAGACCCCATTGCAACCCGATTTCGACGAAATCGCTGCCACGGCGTCGGATCCGACAGTAAAGGCGAGTTCTCTTCCATGAACGCTATTATACCGTTTTAATCAGAGGTTGCAAGGGGACGGAGATAGTTAGGAATTAGGAGTGAGGAGTGAGGAGTTGACGCTTCGCGCTCATCTATGGTTGTGTGCGGGTCAGTCCGTTCACGGATTTGACGGATTAAACGGATATGCACGGATTGATTAATGAAAGGCGGTAACGGAGCGAGTGTTAGCGAGCGTAGTTACGCTTCAATTAGAACCGCGTAGCGGTTCAATGTTTCTAGCCGTGGGTTTTAACCCACGGAACAAAGAACACGCAAAAAAGAATATCGTCAAATAACCTTTTCCTTCTGTCCTCCTGCAAGGAGGGCGGGAGGAAAAGGAACTGAAACGATTAGGAGCGAGACGCCCCCGGAAAAACTCACGCGGAGGCGCGGAGGAGCGGAGGATGTTCTCAAAGTTTGAAAATCTATGCGATCTTTGCGTTCTTTGCGGCTTAAAAAAATTTAACAAGGAAAGAGCAAGCGACCAACGGGAGCGGGTATAGGCAAGCGCGCGGCAGCGCGGATCGGGAGCGGCGCCTCGCCGCCCTTAAAAAAACTTTCGGTCGCCAGCAAGCTGGCTCCCTTTTTAGGGAAGTTTTTTCAAGGGAAATAATATGAGGGGAAAACCTTTTTTGAAAAAAAGGTTCTTCCCCTCAAACTCCCCTTTCCAAAAAACTTTAAGTAGGAAGGAAAAAGAAGAAGTTACTTTGCCACTCTTACTCCCGCTTGTGCCGCCGGCGCGAGGACGATTTCGCAGAAGTCGCCGTCGAACTTGACCTCGCAGGGCTTTCTCTCGTATCGGCAGCCCGTCTCTAACCCGTTGGGAAGGAGCGCTTCCGCCGCGACGACTTTGTTTCGTCCGCCGGCAGGAATGCGGAACGTCTTGCTTTCCGTTGTCGAGAAGTTATAGAACGTCATGTACCGCGAGCCGTCCTGGGCGTCTGTTACAAACGCGTCGGCGGGTAAATCGGAAACGTCTACTGGAACGCCGCCGACGTGTCCTTTCCAAAGGCGCATCGCCTCGCCGACCGACGTCAGATGGCTTTCGAACGGGGTTACGTTAATCGCCTGTTCGTTTACCGCCTGGAAGTAACAGACGAACTTTAATCCGCACGCCTCCCAGTTCCTCATAAAGCCGTTGATCATCTTGGCTGCGTACAGACCTTCGACAATGCCCTCGGTTCGATACCAGGCGTACCACAGGTTCCATTCGTCGTACGAAATGCCGATGTTGGCGGGGACTTGCTCGCGGCACCGTTTCAGCGCGGCAAGCGCGTTGTCAGCGTCGCGGGAAACCTCGTTAAACAGCGCGGCGGTCGTTTCCGGCGTGGAATAGTCGTAGAAGGCGTTCCAGTGATCGTAACGATGATAGGAAACTATCGGCGCGACGTCCGCCAGAACCTTAGCGGATTCTTCGATCCAGGTCTTGTTTGGATACGGTCCGGACGCGACAATCGTCAGTTCCGGATCGACCTTGAGCATCGCCTCCGCGTGCGGACGAACCATGTCCGCATATCCCTTCGGTCCTTTCGGACCTTCCATGTGAGAGAACCCCATTTCGTTGCCCAGCGACCACATCTTTACGCGTCCTTTGCACGCTTTGACCCAGTCTGCGGAGTCCTGCGGAGACTCCCAGGCGGCGTTAATCGTAAAGAATGGCTCAGCGCCGATCTTTTCGCACAGGGCAATGACGTCTTCCATGCCGATGTCGTTGGAATCGTAGCCGAGAAAATGGGGCTGCGTTTCGATTTCGGTATACGAGTCCAGCGGAGCGCGTTCGTCGGGATCTTCGATCAGCCCATCGCGCCAGCGGTATTCTCCCGCAAAGTTGCCGCCGGGCCATCGGATAATGGTAGCGCCGATGTCGCGCAGGTTCTCAACAACGTCCGCGCGCATTCCGTGGAAGTTGTCTGCCGGCAGGATTGACACCGCCCCGATAGCGCAGTATTTGCGTCCCTTAACGCCGACGAAAATCTTTGCGATCGTGTTCTTTTCGATTGTGAAGTCAAACGCGATGCGAGTCCACGCGCGGGAGTTGGCTGTGTTGACGGAGAAATCTTTTTCCGCCAGAACTTTGCCGTCAGCGTCTGTTACACGCAGAGTCATGACAGCGTCTTCCGGATGAAGCGTACTGACGACTGCTTTGAACGTGTGAGCAACGCCGCCGCGTATTCCGATTTTGCCCTGGGTTATACCCGCTTCGCCGTTGGGATCCAGAGAGCCAACAATCTGACAGGCGATTTCGTTTCGGCGGGGCATGGCGCTGCGCGCCGCATGCCGGGTGCAGCCAAACGCAGCATTGTGATAAAAGGCTTTCGATCCGTACGGCTCCCACATCATCGAAACGCCATCGCGGGAGGGTTTGCCGGCGAACTTGCGGTTCTTAACCAACTGAGCGGAAATCCCACCCTGAACGGCTGACCTCGTATGTTCAAGGTTCTGCCCGAAGATGAACGAGGGAATGGGCTGTTTCGCGTTGGGAGCGTCGTCTGCTCTTCCAATTTCTGCCATTGCCGCAGCCGCAACGACGGCGATTGCAAGCAGTACAGTCGATTTAATTACTCTTTTCATAGGTCTTTTAATAAATGAATAAACGTTTGTTTACATCGAAACCCGAGTTTCGATTTCTCCAATAGACGTTATTATACATGATTGCGATAACGAATGCAAGAGGACTGATTAATTCGGAATTAGGAATTCGGAATGCGGAATTACGCTTCGCGCTGGCGAGCCGGGGTGCGTAAGCCCACGGAAAATCTCACGCGGAGATGCGGAGCTGCGGAGGCGGTTCGCGAAGTTTTAGATACTATGCGTTCTTTGCGGCTTAAAAACATTAGCAAGGAAAGAGCAAGCGACCAACGGCAGCTGTTATTGGCAGGCGCGCGGCAGCGCGGATCGGGAGCGGCGCCTCGCCGCCGCTTTGCGAAACTCCTCACTCCTCACTCCTCATTCCTAACTATTTCCCGCTCGTCTGAAAAAATCCCCTAATATCCCCTGTCCCTCTTGCAATCCGTTTTTGATTGTGTTAAAAACAAAGTAGAGTCAAAACCGTAATGAATGAACGCTCTCGGACTGAGGGCGGCGCTTTCTGTACAAGACGAATCTCAGCAAGCGCGCTGTTCATTCATTTTTTATTTCCCCCACCCGTTAGATGAAGGAGTTTGCAATGAAACCAACCCGTCGAGATTTTCTCAGGACGTCGTCCATACTATCGGCTTCCGCCGCGGCTATGACTTTGAGTACAGCTCAGCTGGCGCACGGAGCGGGAACCGATGAAACCATCAAAGCCGTTGTCGTCGGGTGCGGTAATCGAGGCCGCGGCGCTGTCGCCAATTTCTTGACTGCGCCTAATACTCAACTTATCGCTTGCGCGGACATGCACGAAGAGAACGCCAGACAGGCGGGCGCCGGCTGGAAATTGTCGGAAGACGCCATGTTCTGGGGGTTCGACGGGTTTATCAAGGCGTTGGACTACGGCTATGAAAACGGCGCCCGATACGCCATTCTCGCTACGCCGCCTGGATTCCGTCCGATTCACTACAAGTACGCGATTGAAAAAGGGTACAACGTCTTTATGGAAAAGCCGTGCTGCGTTGACGCGCCCGGGTACAGAATGCTCATGGAAGTCAACAAGATTGCAGACGAAAAAGGGCTGGCTGTCGGCGTGGGGCTTCAGAGGCATCACGACTACAAATACTTACAGGGGTTCAAGGAAATCTGTGTTGACGAGAAGTACGGCGAACTGATCTACGCTATTGTTTGTTGGAACAGCGCCGGCGCCCGGGTTCGCAATCGCGTTGAAAACGAGTCTGAAATGGCGTATCAGATAAGAAACTGGTATTACTTCAACTGGCTCTGCGGCGACCACATTTGCGAACAGCACGTTCACAACCTGGATATCGGCAACTGGTTCCTCGGCAAAGGCGATCCGATGTTCCACCCGGTTTCCGCCAACTCCATCGCCGGGCGCGAGGTTCGCAAGAACAGCGTCGACTATGGGCAAATCTTTGACCATCACCGCGTTGAATACACCTACGCTGACGGCAGAAAGATGTTCTCGCAATGCCGTCACACTGCTGGAGCGTGGGGCGCGGTTTACGAAAACGTTCGCGGAACCAAAGGCGGCGGAGACGTTGTCGCTCGCAAAGCTCCCAAATGTAACCCGTTCGACCAGGAACATCAGGATCTGTGCAAGGCGATTCGCGAAGGCAAACCGTATAACGAAGGCTGGTACGCCGCTCATTCCTGCATGACCGCGATCATGGGACGCATGGCGTCCTATTCCGGACAGGTGGTTAAATGGGACGATGCCGTCAACAAAGGCCCTGCGTTGATGATCTACGAGAATCACGAAAAACTGACGCTGGATTCTCCCGCCCCGGTTCAGCCGAAATTCGACTACAACAACCCGGAAGAGAAAGAGAAGTTCCTGCAACAGGCAATCGAAGAACTGCGAAACGGGAAGTACGAACTCTACAACATTGCCATTCCCGGCGTAACGAGTCCGTTTGCCGACAACAACTTCAATAAGCCGAAATAAACTCGAGGGTAACGGAGCGCCCGTAAAAACCTCACGCGAAGTTCGCAAAGTACGCAAAGTTTTAAAAATCTATGCGTTCTTTGTGTTCTTTGTGGTTAAATAATAATGCGGGCGAGACGCCCGGTAATAACCTCACGCGGAGACGCGGAGGAGCGGAGGATGTTCGCGAAGTTTTAGAATCTATGCGTCCTTTGCGTTCTTTGCGGCTAAAAATTTCTTCGGCGGGCGATACGCCCGCGAACCGGGCTGAACAGAGTTTGTCTCCGGGTCTTAATTCCATTGGCAGGCGGGGACGCCTGCGGTCGGCGCGGACGCCGACCCTCCGAAGCGCAAGCGGAAAACAGGTCTTTTATAAAATACGATTTTGTGTATAATATAGGGAGTAGGGAATTGGGAGCAGGGAATAGTATATTAAACTACTGCCTACTGCCTACTGCCTACTGCCTAATCTAACATCCCCTTTTCCCCAATTTCCCACATGCGATACTCCCACGTTTGCGTAGAATGTTTTACGCATATCCTGCCGCCGGAAGTTGTAACGTCAGACGAAATAGAAAAACGTCTGGCGCCGGCGTACGAACGTTTGCGGCTGCCGGCGGGGCGGCTTGAACTGATGACCGGCATTGCTCAACGTCGTCTTTGGCGCGAAGGTTCCGGCATCGGCGAAGTCAGCGCCCAAACCGTTTCCAAGGCGATTGAACAGTCCGGAATCGATAAAAGCCTGTTCGGCGCGCTGATTCATGCGTCGGTCTGCCGGGATTTTATGGAACCGGCGACGGCGGCGGGTACGCATTTCCGCGCTCAGATGCCGTCAAGCTGCCTGATTTTTGACGTCTCCAACGCCTGTCTGGGCATTTTAGACGGTATGTTTCTTCTGGCGAACATGATCGAACTGGGACAGATTAAAGCCGGCGTCGTCGTTGGGACGGAAAACAGCCGGTCGCTGATGGAAACGACGATTAAACGATTCAATACGGACATGTCGCTCACCCGTCAGAGCTGCAAGAACCTGTTCGCGTCGCTGACAATCGGGTCGGGGTCGGCGGCGGTCGTGCTGACGCACGATTCGATCAGCAAGTCCGGGCTGCGTCTGCTGGGCGGCGCCTGTTACACGGACTCGTCCGGAAGCAAGCTGTGCCAGTCGGACGAGACGTCGTTGGAAGGCGACATGATGCATACGGATTCCGTCAAGCTGCTGGAGCAGGGCGTTGCCGCGGCGGCGAAATGTTTCCCCCTGTTTCTCAATGAAGTGGGTTGGAAAAAAGAGGATATATCCCGGACGTTCTGCCATCAGGTCGGAAAGGCGCATACAAAGCTCTTGTTCGACACGATCGGCTTGAACCCGGAAATTGATTTTACGACGATGCAGTATTTGGGCAACACGGGATCCACCGCGGCGCCCACGACCGCGTCGATTGGATTTGAGCAAGGCGTTGTCGCTCCCGGCGACCGCATCGCGCTGCTTGGAATCGGTTCCGGCATCAACGTTATGATGCTGGGGCTGGAATAATTCGGAATGCGGAATTCGGAATGCGGAATTGGCGCAAAGCGCCTCACGAAAATTCTCGCAACTCGCAACTCGTAACTCGCAACTAAACATGTCATATTTTACAATAGTCAAAGGTCCGACGCCGGGGGCGATTCTTCCCCTGTCCGGCAAGTCAGAAATAATCGGTCGGTCAACTGAATGTGAAGTCTTGCTCGACGTTCCGTCGATCAGCCGGCGTCACGCCCGGTTTTATCTGGATAACGGTCGAGCGATGCTGGAAGATCTCAACAGCCGCAACGGCACGTCAGTCAACGACGTCCGCTTGACCGTTCCGGTAGAATTACATGACGGCGATCAGGTTCAGCTGTGCGACATCGTCATGACGTTTCATACTGGAACGTCCTCTCAGGCGCAGGCGGAATCTGTGAAGATTATCGATTCCGTCCCGGAAATGAACATTGAATCGTCGTTTAGAATGGACGGTCAGTTCGGCATGGACGCTTCTGAAATAGATCAGAAACAGGAGAATTTGCACTTTAATCTGGATCAGGCTAATACAACACAGCGTCATGGCGGCGAAAACAAGCAAAAGTCGCGCAGTCAAAGAATATTTGAGACGTTTAATCAGCTGGAAGAAGTCGACGACGATAAGTCCTCCGTTCTGTCGTCGATAAGCGTTTCTCCGTTTGAAGGGACGTCGTCTCGTTCCGGGATTCATGCTGCAACCAAGCTCAAGGCGATTTTGCAGCTGATGAAAAATCTGGGGCAGAACCTTGACCTCGACGAGGTTATGGAAAAGATTCTCGACAGTCTGTTTATTATTTTCCCCAACGCGGAAGACGGCTTGATTGTGCTTCTGGGAGAATCGGCTGACACGCTCATTCCGATGGCGGTCAAGCACCGACATCCAACGGCGGCGCCGATTCGCATTTCCCGAACGGTTTTCAGCAACGTTATTAAAGGCAAGACGGCGGCTCTTTCCGCAGACGTTCTCAATGACGAGCGGTTTAATCACGCTCAAAGCGTTGTCAATATGTCAACTCGGTCGATGATGTGCGCGCCGTTAATTGACGCGGACGGAAACGCGCTGGGCGCTATCAAGCTCGATTCCGACGAGATGGGCAAACGGTTCAAGCCGGAGGATTTGGAGCTGCTGGCGTCGGTTGCGGTTCAGGCGGCTTTGTACGTCAGAAACGCTCAGCTTCACGTTTTGGCGATGAAGGAAGTTGCGCTGGACGAAGAACTCAAAATGGCGCATCGGATTCAGAAGTGTCTGCTGCCGGAAAAAGCCCCGGACGTTGAAGGGTACAGCTTCTTCGACGTCTATTTGCCAGCGCGGCATTTGGGCGGGGATTACTACGACTATTTCCCCCTTCCCGACGGTACGACGGCGATTATTCAGGCGGACGTTTCCGGAAAAGGTGTAACAGCGTCACTTTTAATGGCGAAACTGTGTGCCGACGTCCGGTTCTCGCTCATGACGGTTCACGACCCGATTGAGGCGGTAACGCTGCTGAACAAAATCGTATGCAGCAAAGACCTCGACGGGAAGTTCATCACGCTGGTTCTGGTCCTGCTAGACTCGAAAAACAATACTGTTACAATCGTCAACGCGGGACACAACCCGCCCATTTCCCGCAAGGCGGACGGAACAACGGAACTGATTCAGCTCGGCGGCGGTCTGCCGCTGGGGATTGCAGAGGGAATCCCGTATGATGCGTTAGAACGAACGATTGAGCCGGGTGAAACGCTGTTCTTCTATACAGACGGGCTGACCGACGCCGTCAACGAAAAAGGCGAGTTTTTCGGTATCGAAAACGCTATGAAAAAGACGTCCGAGCCTGCCAGTAGCGTCGCGGAATGCGGGGCGTCTTTGATGTCCCATTTGAAAGAATATATCGGAAATGCAAAGCAAACCGACGACATCTGCGTTGTCGGATTCCAGCGAACAGGAGAAAATCCATGAAACGTTTTTTAAGAGTTGCGAGTTGCGAGTTGCGAGTTGCGAGGCGGGGATTCCGAGGGTTGAAAGGCGGTAACGGAGCGACCAGCGGGAGCGTAGTTACGCTTTCGCAGAGATGCGAGTTGCGAGTTGCGAATATTTTGGCTGCCGTTCTTGCAATGACGCTTTTTGTATGTCCGTTGTCGTTTGCCGACGAGCCGTCAGACGGGGCGACTGCAGCTTCAACTCCTCACTCCTCACTCCTCACTCCTAACTCACAGGCATCTCCAGATTATGGAATGGGTACAGAGCTTTCCCCTGATACGTTCGAGCTGTACTATAACGGCAAGAATCTGTATTTGGAAATGAATAGCCCCACTCGCGTTGATCCGGTTAAAACGCCGGCAGACGGGAAATCGTTGTTTGTATTGCGTCAGTCTCCGTTCCAGAGAGCGAAAATGGACTCGCTCCAATTTCTTTATCCGTTCCCGTCTCGGGCGTTTGACGACAACTCCGGGTCAACCCGCGTTGTGAGGGTTTATACAGAAAAGGGATACGCGATTACCGTTACGGATTTCGGCGGTCCGATCGACAGCCCGGAAAGCGCCAAAAAGGCGTTGGGAATTTTAACGGATTCCATCAAACAGCAGCTGGCGGGCAAGCTCGAAAAGCCGGAACTGATAACTATCAACTTCGCGCCGAAACTGGAAAACGCTTCTGTAATTGGCGTTCGGACTCAGCTGAGAATTCGTTACGAAAACCCCGCCAAAGACAAAGACGGAAACGACATTGCCGAGCTTCACAACGAGATTTACGAAACCGTCGGCATGACCGTTTCCGGGGAAGACTTTTTCGCGACGGTCGTAATCCAGATGTTCAACCGCCCATTTTCCCGCGACGTCCAGGACGAAGTCTTAACGATGCTCAAGTCGTTTGAATCGATTAATAACTAGGGAGCGCGGCGCCGAAGAAATCTCACGCAAAGTCCGCGAAGTAGTTTTAACCACAAAGAACACAAAGAACACAAAGAAATGAAAGGCGGTAACGGAGTTCGCGTAGCGAACGTAGTTACGCTTTGAACCGCTCACGCACACGGATGAGTCGGCGCTCGGCAGTCCCCTGCCGCATAAGAAGCCTCACGCAAAGTTCGCGAAGTCCGCAAAGTTATTTTTAAGCCGCAAAGATCGCAAAGAACGCAAAGAAATAATCGACGATCGCTTGCGGCGGAAGCCTTCAAAAATCACGAGAACGTAGCAAGCCCCACTGTCCTTCTGGTTCGCGGGCGTTTTCGCCCTCATTATCTTATCTTTTTCCTCTTTTATCTTCAATTTTTGGGGGCGTTTTTCTGAATATCGTGTATAATATATTGTATAATAACCAATTAGAAGAAATATTATATTTCCTGCCCCGCAAATACTATGTCAATAATCCATACATTCTGCCGATTTTGTGTAATCGCTATATTTGCCGTTTTGTCTGGCGTTCTCCGATGAAATGAGCATTCCAGACAACATCGACGATTTAACCTGGTCGTTTACCTCCAACGCCTTTTGGGGCGAAGACCCAACCGGCGTCTGGACGCTAAAAGTTTACGATCTTGGCGCAACAGATACATTTTACGTCTCCGACGTGTACATACGTTCTATATGGGCACGCTAAGAAACTCCGCCGTCCCGGAACCGTCAACGTGGGCGCTGATGGTTCTCGGCGTTGTACTTCTTGTTTTTCACAGTTTTCTCCCGCATAATCGTCGTATTTTTTCTTAAAATTTTCAAAAAATCTTTCCAAAGTTCTTCAAAGAGCCAAATTACAGGTTATAATATATATTAAGTAGAATTATAATTCGGTATTTTACCTTAACCTACAATATACATTTGGAGATAACCCCCAATGGCAAAACGAACGTTTGCAATCGTCGCTGTTTTCGCAGCGTTACTTTCCGTCACCCTTTCCGTTCGGGCGCAGGATTCGGATTATTACTGGACAGGCGCTCGAAATAATACTTATTATTTCGCAGCTAACTGGAACTACAACGGTCAACCATACGAAGGCGTCTATGAAGAATCAAGGGATGATTATTTCCTGGATTCTTTTTCCCCATCGTTTACCAAAAACGCTTTTATTCTTACAACAAACGGTACTGTAAATGTTGACTGGAGCGACTTTGGCGTTGCTTCCTTGACCATCGGCAACGGCATTGGCGGCGAAGGCAATACAGCAACGGTTTCTCGCGGCAATGCAGAACTTAAAACCAGGTTGACGATCAACAAAGGCGGATCGGCGACTTTTGGCGCGTTCACCATTTCAAATAACAACAACGTTCCGGCAGCGCTGACCATGAACGGTGGAACTCTCACCACCGGAGCGCTAACGGTCAATAGCGGCTCATCAATTACTGTCAACGACGGATCGTACACTTTAAGCGCCGCTTCTACCGCCGATTCCACTAATAACGGAACGATTACTCTGACCGTCGGTTTATTTGAAATTACGTCAGGCAAATCTTTTAGAGTTGGAGGAAATAACGCCAACGCTAAATTATCAATCAATGGAGGAACTTTTATTACGCCGTCCTCAACACCTACATACGTTGCCACGTCCACAAATGGAACAATTGAGCAAACCAACGGAACAGCAACCTTTAATGGCGCGCTTATTCTGGGTTGGGGCAATAACTCTGGAACGTATAATCTTTCCGGCGGAACGCTGACAACAACTGGCGAAGCTGGTTTATGGAATGCCAACTCGTCTGGCATTAGTACATTTAATGTAACAGGCGGGCAAGCGAATTTCAATACCTTTGTTATTGGTTTGCATAACAGTTCCGGAGATAACGCTTTGGCAAACGTTTTCAATTTGAATGCCGGGGAAGTCAATACAACAGGTACGTTTACCGTTAGAAAAACCGGTATTCTAAACGTTTCCAAAACAGCGCAAAACGCCGGCGGCAACGGCGTTTTGAAAGCCAATGCTATTGAAATCAATACAAGCGGCGTTTTGAACCTCTCTTCAGGAACGATTAACCTTGGATCTGGCGGAATTACATCGTCCGACAACGCCTACGCGATTAATCTTTCTGGCGGTACGCTTGGAACTAACAACGCCAGCTGGTCCTCGGCTTTGAACGCGGCGCTTTCCAATACGACCACGTTCTCGCCGGGAGAAGGTCAGACGATTACCTGGAGCGGCGTTCTTTCCGGCTCTGGCTCTATATCCAAAAACGGCGATGGTACGCTGAAATTGTCTGGAACGAACACTTTTTCCGGTGGAATTACTGTTAACGCTGGTAAGCTTTTAATTACGGGCTCCTCTGTCGGAACCGGCACGACCATGAACAACAACGCTCTGATTGAATTCGCGATTGAGTCGGGAACAGTTTCAATCACTAACAACGTTGACAATCTTACCAACGGCGGCAAGACGATTAAAACAGGCGCTGGAACGCTTTCTACAAATAAATGGATAAGCGGTCAGGTTGAAGTACAAGAAGGAACGTTGAAGCTGACCAATGGTTTTGGCTCTGGCAAGCGGTTCAACGGTACAATCACCATTGCTCAAGGCTCTCTGTTAGATTGCGCGGCAAAAGATACGCTCGGATACGGTTCAGCCAATACTGTTATGAATATTTACGGTACTATGAACAGTTCCGTGGATAACGAAACGCTCAATAACACAACGCTTCACATGTACGGCGGTACGGCGCAGGCGACCAGCGGCAGCACATTCGACATTTTGAATGCGGGCGTGAAGTTTTATTCGTACGCTCTTACAGGCGCAACGCCAGAAACGCCAACCGTTTCAACGATTTCACCCACGCTGCTTCTTCGTCATAACGGTACGCTTCCAATTGACACCGCCGCTAATTCGCAGTTGAATTTGACTGGCGAAATTACGGGATGGTATAATAATTCTACACAATACAATTGTTCTATTACCAAGCTTGGCGATGGTACGCTGGAAATTTCGGCGAATAACCCCAAGTATAGCGGAACGACAACGATATCAGCTGGTACGCTCAAATTGTCAGGCGCCGGTACGCTGGGAACAGGATCTGTTACAAATAACGCAACTTTGGAATTTGCTCATACTGGCGCCCAATCGTTTGCCAATGTTATTTCAGGATCCGGCGCTGTTAACAAAACCGGCGCTGGTACGATGGAGCTGACTGGCGCTAATACGTATACCGGAACGACGACGATTTCTGCCGGTACGCTCAAATTGTCAGGCGCCGGCGCGCTGGGAACAGGCAATATTGTTAATAACGCGACTTTGGAATTTGCTCAAACTGGCGTCCAATCGTTTAGCAATGTCATATCTGGAACAGGCTCTGTTATCAAATCCGGAGCTGGTACAGTTACCCTCTCCGGCGCTAACACGTACACCGGCGCGACAACCATTTCCGGGGGAACGCTAGAGGTCAACAACAATTTCACGTCCTCAAGCAGTCTTGCCGGCTCGGGAACGCTGAAGCTGTCCGGCGACAAAAAGTATTTCGAAATTGGCGACGCATCCGAGTTTACGGGAACGGTTCAGATCTTTGACACCGGAATTTCCGCCCAATCCCGCGTTTATCTCGCCGGGGCAAACGGAACAACGTCAACAAACATCGACCTGTCGAACGCTACGGTTGAGATCAATGGCAATACTTCTGGCAAGTTTTCAGAACTTACATTTTTCAAGGGCGGTTCAACTTTAACCGTCGGAACGTTAAACGGCAACAACTACGGCAGAATTATTAACCTCGACAGTTCAAGCGATGCGGCTTACAATAATTTAACCGTCAGCAGCGGAACTTTTGCCGGGCAAATCGGTCGAGAAGACGCTTCTGGCAGTTCGTACGCCTACGTTAACAAAATCAACTTGAATAAAGTCGGCAATGACACGTTCACGTTCAGCGGTATACCGTATTATTTTGGCGAAACCAACATTCAAGGAGGCATTCTCAAGTTCGTAAACGACAATACATCGGGCAATAAACTTTTCAATCGTTCTAACGCGTTAAAAGGGTCTGGAACGCTTCAAGTTGTCGGAAATACGGATAACTGGGTTCTCTTTGCGATCAACGCCAACGCCAGTTCCCCGCAGGAATTTTCTGGATTGCTTGATGTATCAGGCAACTTCGTGTTCTATCAAAACACCAATTTGGGTAACGCAACGCTTCATGTTGCTGAAGACTCTTATGCCACCATTCACGGCGGCAATACAAAGAATCTGACGGTTAAAGAACTCAATACAGAATCCGGCTCCAAGGTCAGAATCAGCCATGCCAGCCCCGGCGCTGGTAATTTTGCAACGCTCACCGTTGGTTCTGGAACCGTCAACGGGGACTTGGGAGAAATCGCCAATAACGCATACTACAACTGGGTCAAGCTGAACAAAGTTAGCGACGGCTCGGAAGACGGCGGAAGGCTGACCCTTGCTGGCGCGTTCCTGTATACTGGCGAAACAACCGTTTCCGGCGGCGTTCTCGAACTTACCGGCGACGCGGTTTCCGCTAACGGTCCGGTGACGGTAGGGGATAACGGAACGTTGATATACAATCTGGCGGAAGGACAGTCGAAATTGCTGACGATTGACAATTCTAACAAGATAGTCAGTACCGGCACAGTAGAAAAGACTGGCGCTGGAACGCTGCAGATTTACGCTGCTTCAGCTGGACAGGTTGACGCCAGTCATTTCCTTGTCTCGTCCGGTCGTCTGGATATGAAAGAGTACTACAAAGGAACGCTTGAAGTCGGTAAAAAACTCGACGAAGGATATACAACCGCAACGTTTTCGCCGGGCAACTCAGTCGGCTCGTTGACAATTGACGGCGTTTTTACGCTCAATCCGGGTTCAACGCTGTTGATGGAAATCGGCGGTCCTGATCCTGAAGACAACGATATTTTAATCGTCAATGGAGACATTACGCTCGGAAACAACGCGATAATCACGCTGGCTAAGACGGACGACTGTACTTTAGGCTTTGGCGAATCGTTTACCATGATTTTGACGGCTAACAACATTTCTGATTTAAACATTTTGGACTTTGTTCAAACGTCCGATTTCACAGATCTGAATTACGAACAGATTACTTATGAAGGCAGTCCTGTGTACGCCATTACTGCCAGAACCTTCAATGCAAACGAGATTCCGGAACCGTCAACTTGGGCGCTGCTGATTCTCGGCGCTGCGGGACTGCTGTACTGGCGGAAAAGAAAGAGCAATAAATAATTTCGGGGAGCGCTTGCGCGGGGAGTGCGGCGGCTTGACGCCGCCTTCACCTAAGTGTTACAAATAATTTTGTATAGTTACGGTGTCGTCGTGAGCGCTTTGTAGTATTTATATTCGGCTCGTCGTAAGTACGTGCGCGGGTCGCTGGTTAAGGCGGCGCCTATGGGCGCCGCATTCCCCGGTCGTTACTGGCACGAAATACTTTTTCTATACTTCTCAACATTTTTGTTTAAAAGCGACGTCAAGCCGTCGCACTCCAAAAAATTATCTCCAACTCTTGCAATTGATTTTGATTCTTGTATAATCATAATTGTTCAATCGTTTGAATTGATTGTCTTCCGGGGACGTCTGCGCCTTGGATGATAATTAGTATACCTTTTGAAAGGACATTTATGAACAATCATTTGTTTCAATGCGCTCTTGGAACGTTGGCTGCTGTTGCGATGGCGCTGTCGGCGGCGTATGCTGACGACGCGGTTCCTCAGACGCTTAAATCGTACGAAGGCAAAACGCTCAAGCTGGTTTGGAACGACGAGTTCAACGGAACCGGGGCTGTCAATCCCGCTGACTGGAAATACGAGCATGGTTTTGTTCGCAATCACGAGAAACAGTTCTATACCGATAAACGAACGGAAAACGTCTGTCAGAAAGACGGCAAGCTGATCATCACGGCTATTAAAGAAGCGTATGAAGAAAACGGCGTCAAAGCCGAGTACACCGCTGGCAGCATCGAAACTCGAGGGTTGCATAATTGGCAGTACGGCCGTATTGAAGTTCGCGCCAAACTTCCGAAGGGAAAAGGCGTCTGGCCTGCCATTTGGACGGTGGGGTCTGGCGCGCCGTACCCGCTGGCTGGCGAAATCGACATCATGGAATACGTCGGCAAACAGCCGTCGGTTGTACACGGAACCATTCACGGCAAGGGAAAGAACGGGCGTCCTTACTGTTCCAAGAGCGGATCCGTTCACATTCCCAATATTGAAGACCGAATGGCGGTCTATGCGATTGAATGGACTCACGACCGAATCTGGTTTTTCGTGGACGATCAGATGTACTTCACTGTCGATTTGAACGAGTTTGACGCCGTTGGACGTCCGTTTGACTATCCGCAATACTTAAAGCTCAATCTGGCGTTAGGCGGCGGCTGGGGCGGACCAATCGACGATTCCATTTTCCCACAAACGTTCGAAATCGACTACGTCCGCGTCTATCAATTCGAGTAACAATTTTTGAATCGCCAATCATCAATCACTAATTACTCATTACTAATTACTCATTAACCCCATGCCTCCACATTATATTTTTGAGATGAACCGCGTCTGTAAACGTTACGGCGAAAAGACGGTTCTGGAAAACATCAGTCTGTTGTTCTATTACGGCGCGAAAATCGGCATCGTTGGCGAAAACGGCGCGGGCAAGTCAACCCTGCTGAAAATCATGGCGGGAATTGACAAGGACTTTGAAGGGACGGCGGAAATCGCCAAGGGAATGAAGGTTTGCTGCGTCATGCAGGAGCCGGAGCTTGACCTTGATTCCACCGTTAGAGAGAATCTGCTCAAATCGGTCGCTGACGTTCAGGCGAAAATCGACGAGTTCAATCAGATTTCCATCGATATGGGCGACCCGGATCAGGCGGATAATTTCGACGCTCTGATGGAACGCATGGGCAAGCTTCAGGAAGAAATCGACGCTTGTAACGGCTGGGAACTGGACAGACGAATCGACATCGCCGCCGACGCTCTGGTTCTGCCGCCGGACGACGCGATTGTTCGGAAACTGTCCGGGGGAGAGCGGCGCCGCGTCGCGCTGTGCAAGGCGTTGCTGGAACAGCCCGACCTGCTTCTTCTGGACGAACCGACAAACCATCTCGACGCCGAAACGGTGCAGTGGCTGGAAGGCACCCTGCGGGACTATCCCGGCACGGTTATCATCGTTACTCACGACCGCTACTTCCTCGACAATATTACCAAATGGATTCTGGAAATCGACAACGCCCGCGGGATTCCCTTTGAAGGGAACTACTCGTCCTGGCTGGCGCAGAAGGCGGAACTGCTGAGAATTATCGAAAAGAAAGAGACGCAGCGGCAGAAGATTCTGCAGCGGGAACTGGACTGGATTCAAAAAGCCCATCAGGGACGCAAGCAGAAAAACGAGGCGAGAATCAACGCGTACAATCAGCTGGCGGCTCAGCAAACGATTGACGACAAGTCGGATTGCCTGATTCAAATCGCGCCGGGCGAACGTCTGGGCGACAAAGTCATTCAGTTCAAAAACGTTACAAAGGGATACAACATCGCCGGGAACGACATTACTCTTATCGACAACGCCTCGTTCGACATCCCGCCGGGAGCGATTGTCGGCGTTATCGGTCCCAACGGGACGGGGAAAACAACCATGTTCCGCATGATCGTCGGGGAGGAAAAGCCGGATTCCGGGACGATTGAAATCGGGTCGTCTGTCCAGCTGGCGTACGTCGACCAGCATCGCGACGCGCTGGACGACAACAAAACTATCTTCGAGGAAATCACCGACGGAAAAGACGTTATTGAAATGGGGAAAGTCAAAATCAACAGCCGCGCCTACGTTTCGAGATTCAATTTCCGGGGAACGCAGCAGCAAAAACTCGTCGGGCAATGTTCCGGCGGAGAGCGCAACCGCGTCCATCTGGCGAAACTGCTGCGCCGCGGCGGGAATGTTCTTTTGTTGGACGAACCGACCAACGACCTGGACGTCAACACGATGAGAACGCTGGAACAGGCTCTTCTCGACTTCGCCGGCTGCGCCGTGGTAATCAGCCACGACCGATTCTTCCTCGACAGAATCTGCACGCATTTGCTCGTCTACGAGGGCGACGGCAAAGTCCGCTGGTTTGAAGGAAACTTCTCCGACTACGAAGAAATGCTCAAGAAATCCGATCCCAGCCGATTCGGCAATCGACGAAGCAAGTATAAGAAGATTAAATAGAGGGAATAGGGAGTGGGGAATAGGGAATAGTTAAAAAGGCGTCTTTTTAGACGCCTTTTTAATTCATCGAAGCAATGTCAGCTGACGGGATATTTAATCAGCCCTGTTTCTTTTTAAGAAACAGTAAAAACGTCAGCAAGCCTCCTATCAACAGCGCCCATGAGGACGGTTCTGGAACTAAAATAGCCGGCGGCTCAGGCGCTCCTTTACCGACGAGATAAAGACCGTTGTATCTTCCCTCTAAAGAGAAATAATCTTTATATGTATCACGCAACCAATTGTCGTAATTGACTGATACCCCTTCTGGTATAGGGTTGCCTTCTTTATCTTTAAAGCCATGATCGTTAACAATCCAGTGTTCAGCGCCTTCTTGCGCCCATTTCCAGACGTCGTTAGACAAAAACGCAAGATCAATAGTTCCGTCGGCTGCTACAAAAGTACTATTCTCATGTTGAAAAACGACATTGTCAAACTTCAAACCTTCTTCATTATAAGCGTCAAACTCAAATAGAGCAAGAGCGCTCTCCTCGATTTTCAATCTTGCTTCGTTGGAGATAGTTATTCTGCCAATGGTATCGACGACTTCGCCACTATTGTCAACGGTAAGTCCCGGTGAAAAAGTTGTTCCCCCTATAACGTCAAAAATACCCAACTCTTGCCCCTCTGGCGGGATGCTTTGAAAATATCCGCCATAATCAAGGCGACCTGATGAAATGACAAAACTTTCAGCTCTTACACATCCAGTGGCGCCCTCGTAAATCTGTAATATGCTATCGCTATCTCCAGTTTTTTCAATAGATTTAACCAAAATATGTTTTGAATCGTCTGGAATGCAAATGAATTTTGTTCCTTCGGTATAAAATTCAACGTCTCCCACCACGCGATTTGTTCCGGGAACCACATTTCCTTCAATTTTTTCATTGCACTCAATGGCGTCTCCCTTAAAGATAATTTTACCCTCATCAATCTTAATATATCCAGAGAACTCATTGGCGCCTGTGAGCGTCAGTGTACCTGGACCTTTCTTTTCAAATTCGGTATGGTCGGCGCCGCCAATGATTTTTCCTGAAATTATGCAATCGTTCTCATAGATGGAAATAAGATCTGTGTTAGTCTCGATTTCAATATCTCCGCTTCCGCTCAGATTCTTAAATACTTGTTCGCCCCCGCCTACCATAATTTTCGCGTTATTAGTTACAGTGGGCGGTGAAATACGAAACATATTCCATTTTTCCAAAATTAACGATCCCTCATCTACGGTTATCGAACCAGTAAAAGAGGGGAATCCATTATCGTGCGAAAGAGTTAATTCCCCTATACCTGTTTTGATAAGATTAGTTGCCCCTTCAATACTTCCAGCGTAATCGGTATCGCTTGTATTATTAAATGTCAATGTTTGAACATCGCTATTGATTTGAATCTTTCCGCTTCCCCTCAGATTCGGAAGAACTTGACTGGCGCTGACAATAAGCGTCCCATCATTGGTAATGCTGGAAGCGCTGCTAAATATATTTGCAGCAGCCAATTCTAATTTCCCCTCTGCATATTCATGCTCCGATGTATACCCCTCCTGCAAGATTACCGAACCAGTGAAATTGGCATACCCATTATTCGGCGAAAGGGTTAATTGAGTTGTTGAATTCCAATTGCCTTTAGTAACAATAACTTGACCTGTGCCGGAAAGAATTCCAGAATAAACAGAATTGTCCGTATTATCAAGCGTTAACGTATACGTTTTTATGTCTATATTTTCATCTCCGGCAAGATTTGTTTTTGTCGTGTCGCCATCCAAATCTTCCGCAAACCCTTGATTAACTACAAGGCAGGCAAGAATCAAAATGCATAACGTATTATTTATCAATGATAACCAATATTTTGAGCGTATAAACATATACAACCTCCGTTTTTCTAAATTGCAGGAATCCTTCCAAATACAATTTAAGATTGTAGTAATTCCCCTAAAAATAACGCTCTGCGACGACTTGTGGTAACAAAGGAAACGTCAGACGTATCCTGGTACGAAGGTCTGCAATGTTGACAATTTTTAAATCTATAAATAACCCTGATTAAGGCAGGCTATGTGGGTTATTGCTTGATTAGTAGAATTATTGCAGTTTTTGTTTCGTACATACCAACAGATTAGCCATTATAACTGCCAAAACTATTTTGTCAAGCGAAAGATAAACATTTTGGAGAAAATTATGGGAAAAAACTTAAAATATCGATATTTATAATCAGGTTAAATTGAGTAATTAATTGAAATATATAACTTAGATGAATTGTGATTGAAAAACAAGATTTTAACTGGCGTTTTTTTAATAAAAACAAATCGTTGTCAAGAAACTATGCTCTAAAAAGTAGAAAATATTTAATTAGCGTATTATTGGTAGTAACAAGACGTTCTTCTCGCCGCCTTGTTACTCGTAACTTACAGACCTCTGTCGCGCGGCGTTGATTCCCGCCTGCAGGACGGCGTCGTCCTGTTCTGGAATGACTTCGTACGGGTCGACGTCTTCGCTGAGCAGCGACGCTTTTCGGACTTCAATATCCGGGCTGACGCCGATGCGAACAAACGGTTTGCCCAGCGGAGAATAGAATTTGGCGGTTGTCATACGTAAGCCCATCGAGCTGTTTTGCAGCGGGAAAATTCCCTGAACGGAGCCTTTGCCGTAGCTCTGCGTTCCAACGATGGCGGCGCGACGGTGATCTCTCATCGCTCCGGCAAAAATCTCTGACGCGGACGCGCTGTTTTTATCTATCAGAACAACCAGAGGAATCGTTGACGTCTTTTCCCGGGTTGCATAGAAATTGTGGTTTTCTTGCGGGTTCTTTCCTTTGGTGGAAACGATTGTTCCAGCGCTGATAAATCGGTTGGACGCCTCTACCGCCGCCGTCAAAAGCCCGCCGGGGTTGCCGCGCAAGTCGATAATCAGACTTCTCATATTGAGATTGTTCAAATAGAGCATAGCGGCGTCCAACTCGTCAGCGGTCGTTTTTTGAAAATGGTTAATTTTCAGATACCCGACGCGGTTTGCTTCGTCTATGATTTTAACGTTTTCAACGCACGGCGATTTCACCGGCTGACGAACGATGGCAACCGTCTGATTGGGGCTGTTCCGTCGAGCGATTTCCAGGTAAACCGTAGACCCGGATTCGCCTTGCAGCTGGTTGGAAATCTTTTCCGGCGTGGAGTCCGCCGTTCGCTGACCGTTGACGGCGACGATCGAGTCGCCCGGTCGAAGCCCCGCTTTCTGCGCCGGGGAGCCTGTAATCGGACGAACGACTTTCAATTCTCCCTTAACGGTTTTCAGTTCAACCCCAATGCCGACAAATTCCCCGTTGATCTGGTTGGTCATGTCGAGAAATTGGGTAGGCGTGAGAAGACAGGTGTACTGGTCAAGAACGTTAAGAATTCCACAGAGGTATTCCAGAATAATTACCGCTTCGTTAATTTGACAGTCGCGTTTGACCATTGACGCGACGCTGACAGCTTGCGAGTAGGCGTCATTGGCGTTTTTGACCGGAATTGAGCGCGCATTCTGCATCCAGCGCAGCTCCATGCGTGCAATTTCCTCTACGTTAAAACGGGAAAGATATTGACGTCGAAACGACGGGTTGCGAAGCGCTTGCGATATGCCGACCAGTCCGTTATGGGAAATGACGGTCCAGTTGGCGTTGTCTACATAGCTGAAATTGATTTTATAGAGGATGTCTGAAAGCGTTTCTCTTCCCAGCTCGGTTGACATGTTATTGACCAGTTCCACATAACGTCTGTCCGCCAGACGGTAATTGACGTCGTACTGGATTCTGGCTCGATAATAGCGTTTTAACAGGAGCGCTTCAGACGGGTAATCCCGCAGCGCGCTTTCCCAGTAGTTGAGCGCCTCGTTCCAGTCAATTGGACGATTTTCAGAGGGCATTTCCAACGCATTTCCTTTGAGTATAATATCTTCCAGCTCTGATGGTTCCGGTTTGGGAACGGTCTGATAGTTTGGAGCGATAACTGAGGAACGAGAAGTTGATGAAGAATTTACGCTAACTCCTTTTCGAGTAACGAGTTCCCTGTTCTCTGGAAGCGATTGCGCCGAAACCGTCTGAGACGCCCCAGACAATACAATGCCCAACAGAACGGCAAAAAAGACCGTTCGTTTAATTAATATTAGACTGTTGCACAACTGAGAGCGTTTTGCGACAGTTGAGTTTTGCGTTTTGTTTTGATTGGGCATTATTATCCTCTAAAATTAAGTATATCTACGTAAGAAATCGGACGTTGCCAGAAATATTCACAGTTTTTCTTGTATGAATAATTGGCATAATCGATACACTTTCCAAACGGTGAATTGGTTGTACGGAATGTAGGGGATAATCTAATTCGAAATGCGGAATTCGGAATGCGGAATGAGCGCAAGCGTCTCGCCAATTTGAAATTCTGCCTCTCGCAACTCGTTACTCGCAACTCGCAACTAAAAAATTGAACTTTCTTTAAAGGGCGTGTTAAACTTTGACGATTGTATCAATAGTAGAAGCTGTATCGATTATAGGCATTATATCGATATACATTTTTAACAATTTTATATAAGGTAAAAGCCATGGCAACCTTTGGCGTAGTTCGCAGTGATTCCGATTATGATTTTGACACAATCTCCATTAACCCCAAGTTGGAGAAGCGGTCTTCGTCATCAACGAGGGAAACGGATTCCAATCAGAGTTGGAAGCCGGCTGATATTCAAGATCAGGCGAGCCGAATAGCTCAGTACGTACAGCAGCGCCAGGACGACATGGATAGACGCGAAGCGCAGCTTAACGCGCGTTCTGCGGAGCTGGATAACGCCGCCAGAACAACTCGTTTGCTGGCGGCTAATAAAGAAGAAGAGCTCAACGTTCGTCAGGCTGAACTAGACAAGCGGGAAAAGAAGCTCAGACTGGCTCTTGAAGCGTTCGAAACCGCTCAGGCTCAGCAGAAAAAAGCGCTGGAAAAGGAGTTTGCTCAAAAGCGCGCGGCTTTTGAACAGGAGCTTCAGCGCTGCAGGGAAGATAATAAACAGAAGTTAAACAAAGAAAACGAGCGATTCAATAACGAACTGGTTCAAAAGCGTTTGGACGCCGAGGAAGAGTGCAAACGCATGGAAGCGAAAGCTCACAAGGAAATCATTCGTCAAAAAGAAGCGGTCGAAAAGTCTCTCAACGATCAAAAGCTCGAAATTGAGGCGTCGCTGTCTAAACGGATGAGCGTTGTCGAGCAGCGCGAAAACGACCTTAACAAGCAGCGAGAAGAGCATTTGGAAAAAGAGCGCGATTACGCCAAGCGGTTTGCGACTCTTCAGGAAAACGAACAGCATGTTAAGGAGACGATTGACAATATCGCCAATCGAACCCGAGAGCTGCAGCAGCGCGAAGCGGACATGTTCAACGAGAATGACAAGCTCTCCAAGCGCCGCTCCGAATTTGCGACCAAGGTCATGGAACTGAAGTCCATTAAAAAAGAGTTGGACGACAAGGCTGTTTTGCTGGAAAAGGGTTATGCCGATTTGAAGAAGAAGCAAAAAGAACAGGAGCAGAGCTTTCTCAAAATGCGCCAAAGCGAAATGGCGAGAATTGAGCAGTTGGAAAAACAGCAGAAAGAAGAAACCCAGAATCGCGTCAATTCGATTTTACAGGACGTCAACGATCAGGCGGACAGCATAATCAAAGACGCTCAAGACAGAGCGCAATCCATTAAGGACAATCTGGACGAACGGGAAATTGAACTCGTCAAACGCGAAGACTCCCTCAATAAACAAAGAGAATCGGTTGTTTCCTCTCGTCAGGAATTGGAATCGGACAAGGAAAAGTTCGCCCGACTCAGAGAGGGCATCGAAGCGCACGAAGCGAATCTTAAAGAACGGTTGGCGGAATGCGAGCGTAAAGAAAGCGTTCTTTCAGAACGGGAACAGGTTTTGCTTCAAAGAGAAAACCGGCTTAACAGGTCGCTCAACCAGATTGAACTTCACGGAGCTGATGCCGCCAACGGAAATGAATCCGCGCCGCTGTCGGAAGAAGATTTTGTTTCAAAGGTTGCTGCGCTCAAATCCTGGACGAGCGAACTGGAAATGAAAGAGCATCGCATAAACGAAATGCTTCGCGCTCTGAAAACCCGAGACGAAGAAGTTGCCATTTCCATTCGCCAGCGAACCCAGGAGCTGGAAGCGTCGAACGCAAAAGTTCGCGAAGCGGAACTGGCTCAGATTCGTCAGTACGAACAGCAGCAAAAGAAAGACGCCCAGAATCGGGTCAGCGCGATTATTCAGAACGTCAATCAGCGGGCGGAATCCATTATCAAGGAAGCCCAGAAGAAAGCGGACAGCATCATGGCTGACCTGTCAGTTCGAGAAAATCAGTTCCAGCAGAAAGTTCTGCAGCAGGAAGACGCCTTGAAACAGCGTCTGGAAGAGCTTCGCGGTCGTGAAGAGATTCTTGCCAGCTACGAAAAGTCGCTTGCGGAATCCCGTCAGGAACTGGAAAAGATTAAACAGAACCTCATTCAGACGAACGCTCGTCAGGAACAGGAATGTGCGGCGTTCCATCAGAAATGCGAAGAAGATTTGGCGCGCAAGAACCGGGAAATGGTCAACATTCGCCGTCAGATGTCGAAACGCTTTGAAGCGATGGAACAGCAGCGCATGGCTTACGAACAGGCGCGTCAGAACCTGATGAAACTCAATCAGGACACGCTCGAAATTCGCCTGTCAACCGAAGAACTGTGGGTTAGCTTGTCCCGCTCCGCCGCTCCGGACGCTCTCAAGCGATCCATTACCGCCATTCGCGAAAAGTTCGCCTATCAGTACCAGAAGATTCGCGAACAGCTCGACAAAAAGAAGGCGGAACTGGCGGCGTATCGAGACAGCATCGCCCGACAGATTCACAGCCTCCAGCTTAAGAAAGAGGCGATTGAACAGTCCATCGACGAGCAGAGCATTCAGCTGGCTCAGAAACGTCAGTTCCTGGAACAGAAGGAAAACCAGCTTAAGCTCAAGGAAGCCCAGCTTCTGGAGCGCATTCAGAACTGGCAGATTGAGAAAATGGACTTCCAGCGTTCGCTGAGAACGCAGCAGAACGCGCTGCTCAAAAAAGCAAGCTGATCGGAGAGATAGTAACTGCAAAAGCAGGGAATGGGAAGCAAAAACGCGATTTAAGCTCCCATTCCCTGTTTTTTTCTTTATATAATTCTTATATTTTTGCGGAACGGTTCTTTTAACGTTGGTAAAAGAGTGTATAATAACTTTAATGTAGATTAATTCCAAGAGCCAATTTTAGACTAAATTTATTAGACTATGAAACAAACAATTTATATCCTAAATGTTGTTGTCTCGATAATTTGGGGCGTTGCTTTTTGCAGCGCTGCGCTTGAAGCTGCTGAAAGCTCTCCGGAAAAGACAGCAAACAAGGCGGGGGACAGAAAAACGGTTGTTATCAACGGCGTCGAGTTTGCTTTTCGATGGGCGCCAGCCGGGACGTTTTCAATGGGCGCGCCCAAAACAGAAGAAGGGCGTTTTGACGACGAAATCCCCCATCAGGTTACGCTGACCAAGGGGTTTTGGATAATGGAAACGGAAGTAACCCAAAAACAGTGGAAAGCGGTCATGGGGAGCGATCCCGCCAGATTCCAGGGCGATGACAATCCTATTGAATGCGTGTCCTGGGACGACTGTCAGGCGTTCTGTAAGAAGTGCTCGCAGTTAGGCTCTAAGCTGGAACTCCCAACGGAAGCCCAGTGGGAATACGCATGCCGCGCCGGCGGTACAACTGCGTATCCTGGAGATTTGGAAAACACGACTTGGTATGAGGGCAATTGCGGCAGCAAGACCCATCCAGTTGCAACAAAGAAGCCCAATGAGTGGGGACTGTACGACATGACCGGCAACGTTTGGGAATGGTGCGCGGACTGGTACGGAGATTATCCGACCGAAAGCGTAACCGATCCGACTGGACCGCAGAAGGGTTCTTTTAAGCTCTTTCGCGGCGGCGGATGGCATGAAAGCGCCCGATACTGCCGCTGCGCCGTTCGCGGATACAGCGAACCGGATTATCAAGACGGCAATTTCGGTTTTCGCTGCATTATAAAAGAGTAAGAGTGGTTAGTGGTAAGTGGTTAGTGGTAAGTATAGAATTCCTATTCCCTATTCCCTATTCCCTATTCCCTACTGCCTATTCCCTACTGCCTACTGCCTACTGCCTATTGCCTATTGCCTATTGCCTTCCCCCTGTTTGAGAACCACAAATATCCCCACAAGACGCAAACAATCGGGAACATTATCAAACTGACAAGCTGGGAAATGCTCATGGACGTCCCGAAGGCGCCGGATTCGTCGATTCGAATCGCTTCTAAGATCCAGCGGGTAATGGGGTACAGCGTAACGAGTAGTAGAAACGTTGCGCCTTCCCAATGCTTGAATCTGTCGAAAATCAACAGGATTACCAGCAAAAGCAATGCGTTAAGAGAGCTGTAAAGCTGCGTCGGATGGACGGGAAGCGAACGAATTTCATTTTTTGAACTGTATTTCCAAACAGCGTCCGGCGCATCGTGTCTTTTGACTTTGACCATACCTTCCGTTCTTGCTCCGGCGGTGAGGCAATAGTACGCCCAGTCCAGGCGCGCATTGTTTTGATTGTCAAAAACAGAGACGTCGTTAATTGCGACAATCAGGTCGTTGGGTTTCATTCCGGCTTTCTCTGCCGCGGAGTCTTTTTCTACCGTCTTGACGATAATTCCCCAGCGCTCGTTGGGGAGAAAGATTCTTTCCAGCGTCAGCCCCTGCAAAGGCTGGTTATCGAGTTTAATATCCCCATTTTCCACCTGCGCCATGAACGGGGGCGACCCGGCGGGAAACGTTACCGCCCACGGATATTTGTCGACGTCGCAAACGCCGCCGAAACAGCAGCCGTTAAGAAAACAACCAATGCGTCCAAACGCCAGCCCTAAAACCATCGACGGCGCAATTATATCCAACATTCTCCAAATGGACAACCGCTTTTTACCCTCGGTTTCTTCGTTGGGATTGGGCGTTGTGAGAATGAAGCATATAACGCCCAACAGTCCGCCAAACAGAGATCCGTAAACGACAAGCCCGCCTTCGGTAAAATTCAGACAGTTGCGAATCGTTTGCGCCCACGTGTCCGCTTTCATTTCCGACCAGTATTCAATGCAGAAAAATAATCTGGCGCCGATTATTCCCAGAATGCACATCCAGAGAACCATCGAGATGATCAGGTCTGCCTTGTATCCGTATTTTTTTGCTCTGTAAATAGCCAGGAAAAGCCCGGTTATAATTCCCAGAAGCATCATGGCGCCGTAGCTTTGAATTGCCAGTCCCGTTGGTTTGACGATGTTGGGCAAGACCCATATAATCGCAGCCGCGCCTAATCCGACAACAACTAAAAACGACCAGACAGATTTCAAGCCGGATTTACGATAGTCCAGAAACATCGAAATTCCGGTTATTATTAACCAAAGAAGTAAAAGCAGTCCAACGCCAAAAACCGGAATCCCGAACAGCTTTTCTGGAATGTAAAATAAAGTTTGGTGCATAGTAGGGATTAGGGAATGGGGAATAGGGAATAGGGAATGGGGAATAGGGAATGGGGAAGACTCTACTACTCCCTACTCCCTACTCCCTACTCCCTCGCCTACTAGGCGCTAGCGCTAAGTAGCTCATTACTCGGTAAACGGTCTGAAATCATCCTGGATAGAATTGAGAACGGAGATAACTTCCTGCAATTTATTATTTGTAGCGTAGCTGTCTTCGCTATCAAGGTCTGCCGCTCCTCCGGCGTCGTTTGACGGAATGATTTCTTTTGACAGTGCGTTTAGAGAAGCGTTGGCGTTTTTCAGTACGTCAATCATTTCAGAAGGTTTTACGGCATCGCTTGAGGATTCCAGAGAAGACAATCCTTTCCATCCCTTGTCGCTTTTGACGCCGTTGAGAGCGGTATTAACCGCATAGACGGCAGGCATCGCCCGCTGCAAGAGGAAAATCGCGTTGTTAGAGTTGTCAACGTTTTCATTCTCTGAGTCTTCAGAACCGTATTGACGGTTTATTCGTTCAGCGTCGTCTCCCCAAACGAGATTGTCAACTTTACGATCCAGTTCCGTTTGAATAGCTTCAATGACAAGCGAAGCAACGGCTTTTAATAATTTGGGAGAGCTGGATTTAAGCTCGGGATACTTATTGAAATTGTAGCTTCCCAGCGATTCCAAAGCGGCAACTCGCGTTGTCATCGGGGCTTTTTTGTCGTTAATAATCTGGAAGAGCGTTCCAACAGCTTCTTTTCCCGGATAGAATCCCTTTGTTTTATCAATTTTAGAGTTGAAGTCCGCCAAAAGACGAAGCCCTTCAATTGACAGGTTTCTTGCCCAGGCTGCGCCTTCTCCGGTTGGGTCGTCTTTGGAAGAAGCAAATGTCGCCGGGTCAACTTTTGTTTTGGCGATTTCCAACATAACGTTATATACGTCCGTCTTTTGTTTATCTGTCAGATTGGTTTCCGAAATCATTTGATTGAGCCCCATCAACGCCCCGATTTTCAAATAGCAGGGAGCTTTGGCGGAAGACGCAATTTTAACGAGCGTTTCAAAAGCTGGCGCATAAACGACTGGCAATTCATTTGCAGACGCTGAAGTTTTATAATACAAATTCCCCAACAGCAAAGTGCAGTTGTACTTAACCGCAGGAGTGCATTGAGAGTTATTGCTGGCGATAACTTCCATGGCAAAATCGTAGGCAATTTTAACGGCAATCTTTTGCGGTTCGCCGTCGTCGCGGCTGCGATCGAGGTCTTTGCGGAAATCTTCAATAAAGCAGGGATACGTCCAGCGGCTGGCAATGGCTTCCAACTTCTTTTTATCTGTTGGCTTTCTGGTGAGTCTTGCCTGCTTGCGAAGCGTTTCTGGATAAGCATCCATTTGATAGTATTTGCCGCTGTTGACCCAACGAGCGAAGAAGTACTCTTTATAGTACTGGGTGAAAATGGCTTTATCTTCAGTTTTCTCGAATTTACCTTTATTGATAATCGTACCAGTTTGATTTCGGATTCTGTCTTCGTCTGAATCCTTTTCGATCTCAGTGAACCGGAAACTCAAGGGCTTATCTACTGCCGGTTTAGAGGCGGGAGCCGGTTGAGCAGGTTTGGCGGCAGGAGCGGGTTTATTTGCCGGCGAAGCAGCTGGCGTTTGAGCGGCTCCCTGAGCAAAAACCAATGAGCTCATGCAGAAAAGACATAATAATGAAACAACGGACGCTGTTAAACGAGTAAGGGAATGGGATCTGATCATGATAGGTAAATATTTTTTATTGCTGACGCTTTCCTGAAACCAGTTTATGTGGTATAATAAATCCAGGAGATAGGGAATAATAATTTTTAGGGAATGTGAAGTTAGGGAATTACTCAAGATTCCCCCGTTCGATTTAATACCCAATTACATATATAGTATTCTCAAATGAGGTTTTCGTCAAGGGCTTTGACGTGAAAATCTCAAGAAATTTAGCTAATTTAGAACAAATTTATAGAATATGCTGTCAATAACGTCTGAGAAATCGCCGATTCCGTTTATTGCGCCGTTTGTTGTGTACATGATTTGTACGAGTTTCGAGCCGGAACCGTCAACGGGTCAGTATCCGCTTTTTTATTGCATCAAGCTCCTTTTGACGGCAATCGCCATCGCGGTTTGCTTTCCTGTTTGGAAACAGTTTTTGAAAATTCCTTCCCGTTATGGCGTCTTGGCTGGAATTCTCGGCGCGGCGGTTTGGATAGGGTTGTGTCAGATGGAAAAGCGAAGCGTTCCGGACTTTCTGCCTGGCATGGGATTAGAAAAAGTCTTTCCGACAACGCGTCCCGGCTACGACTGGGGAATTGAGACTGGGGAGAACGCTGGGGAGAACGCGCTTCCGGGTGGAGCGTATTATCCGCCCAAAAAAGAACCTGCGTCTGGTTTCAGTTCTCGAGTTTCGAGGATTTCCTCGCTGTTTCTTCTTCGTCTGCTTGGACTGGCGGTTATCGTTCCGTTTATTGAGGAATTCTTCCTCCGCGGATTTGTCCTGCGATATTTCTGGTCTGAACCTAAAAAAGAAGAACAGACGTCTGCAGAGCCGATTCCGTGGTACGACGTTGCAATCGGGGCGCTTTGCCCAATGGTTTGGGCGATTACGATAATCTATCCGTTATTGACGCACCCGGAGGCGTTGGCGGGCGTCGTCTGGTTTTGTGGAATTACGCTTTTGGCGTGGAAAACCCGCTCGCTGTCAGACTGCATTTGCGCTCACGCGATAACGAATTTAGCTCTCGGAATCTGGGTTCTCTATTCCGGTCAGTGGTACTTGCTGTAGGGTGAGAGTTAGCTTTTAGCTTCTAGCCATTAGCTTTTTTACCAGTTCCCAACGATAATTATTAAACGTTGAGACCCTCGAATCTTCAAGCTAATAGCTAGCAGCTAGCGGCTTTTTTAGTCATTTAGCCGTATCACGTGGGCGTAGGCTTTTTCGTCTTTATTGCCCAGTTCGTATTCGACTTCTATTTCCTGTCCAACGCGAATTTCCGTTTGTCGCCTTGCGGAGCCGTCTGCGTATACGATTTTCGTTTCTTCATCTACATAGAAACTGATTTTTTCCTGCTTGTTTTTATTAAAAACGTCAAGAACAGGCACGGTGTTGCTGGTAACATATCCAACGAAAATCTGCTTCTCCGGTTCGTCTGAAAGAACAGGCGGACGAGCCAGTTCCGCCGGGATTTCTCGACCCGGAAGCACATTCGGCGTATGAACGATCCCATCGTCTCCATAAGCTTGCTGTTTTCTGTTGTCAGCCTCGCGCTGGAGTTCGTCCGTAAAATTTGTTACGGAAGACGGATTGGCTTTACTCGGAAGATTTATGTCAGAGTCGTTCTCTCTGTTTGCTTGATCCAAAGCGTGTTTGACGCCAATTACGCCCAAAACAACCAGGAGGCAAAAAATTGACATAAAAATGAATCCAGGTCCCTTTCGGTATTGTTTTTCCAGGTTTTCTTTCTCCTGCAGAGCGCGTTTTCGTGCTTTAACGTCTTTTTCTTCTCTCGCTTTAACGATATCGCCAAATCTTTTTTCCGCATGCTGAAGCGCGGTTTCCAGAGACATTTCTCCTTGGCTCAGTTTGGCGCAGTCGTCCTGATCCGCCTGAGGGATGAGATGTCGATACGGTTCCGAAAGGAAAATGCTGCACAGAGCGGCAATGTCCTTTTGGAATTGCAGTTCGAGGAACGAGCGCCCTTCCGGCGGGGCTTCGACGTTGTATTTGAAGTCGTCATTGAAATTGGGGAATATCCCTGCGATTTTCAGCTGACCGTCTTTTCGGAAATAAAAGCTGTTGGCGTTTAGATTTCCGTGATTCAGATACGATTTATGAAGCTGAGACAACGCCGCCAGAGCGTCGCGCCACGTCTGTTCCCAAACCGGCGAGCCGTCGTCCAGGAATCGATTGTACTGCGCCAGAGAGCAGCTAAAAGATTCGTAGACGTATCGACCGCTCTGGAAATCGAACGCAATCAAACGCGCCAGGTTAGGGCTGGTTTTGGAAACGTAGGCGTACAGGTCTTCCCGCTGTTTGCAATCGTCTGTAAACAGATGAGGGTTAATCCACTGCTGAATCAAAACCTCTTCCGACTGCCCGGCAAGGGTGTGAGCGCGCCGACCGCGGTAAATAAGCACGTATTCGTCAGAGTAAATTAAAGCGACTGCTTCGTAATCCTGAGTTTTGTTCATTTGATTAAAGTATCAAGATGCTCTTGTAAATGTGGGTTGAATCGACTTCCTATTGCAACGCCAGGTAAAACGAAAATGCCGCCATGAGGAAAAGCCAGTAGGCGAACCAGTTCAGCTTGCCCTTTTTAATCCAGTTGATAACCCAGCATAAAGCAAATAGTCCGACAACAAAGCTGACGCAAAAGCCAATCGACAGCTCTGTTACCGGGATTGCTTGCTGGCGTTTGAACAATTTGAGAGCTTCCAACAGTCCCGCTCCTCCAATAACCGGAATCGCCATTAAAAAGGAGAAGTTCGCCGCTGCGCTCTGTTTTAATCCGGAAAACAGACCCCCAGCGATGGTCGACCCGCTTCGGGAAAGCCCAGGGAGAATCGCAAACATCTGGAAAATGCCGATTACAAGAGCCTGAACCCAGGAAATCGCGCTCAATTCTTCGACAACCGTTTCAGTCGATCCGTTAGAATCGATAGTTTGAGGCGTTTTCGCAGACTCGTCGTTCTCTGTTTTGCGTCTGGAAAACTTTTGCGACGCGATAAGTAAAATCGCCGTCAAAATAAACATGCAGCCGATGATCCAAAGGTTGCTCAAGTTGTCCTCAAAAAAGTCGTGAAATAAAACGCCGGCGACTGAGGCGGGAATGGACGCCAAAATGAGCAAAAACGCCAGCTTGAACCGTAGTTTCAGGACGATGTCAAGCAGCGTTTTCCAATAATAGACCAACAGCGACATGAGCGTGCCCAAATGCAATATTACGCTGACGGTCAACGAATCCAATTCGTGTTCCAGCTCGAGATTTGCAAACGCATCCAGCGCTGCGCTAATCACCTCCAAATGCCCGGAAGAGCTTATTGGAAGGAACTCTGCAATGCCTTGAACGAAAGCAAGGATGACGATTTTAACAATTTCTGACATAAGTGTTTTTGGATTGCGACGGCTTGACGTCGCTTTTAAAGGGTAACGATGAGATTTTCCCAAAATGTATTTCGTGCAAATTACGCTTTGTATTGTTCATATAAATATTAACATTGCGTTTTTGGCGCGAATTACATTTTTTGTTGTTTTCGGCGGTTATGGTAATGAAAGCGGCGTCAAGCCGCCGCACTCCATATTACGTCCAATTAACGCTATTGGCTACTGATATAATATCCAACAAATGGAGCGTTGGCAAGAGAAAAAGGGGAAAATACGGGGACATGAAAAGAAATCTTTAAAAAAAGAGAAAAAAATTTTAAAAAGGGACGTCCCCCCCATTGCCAAATCGAAAAGATGTGTTATTATCTTGAAACTTGCCTGAATTGGCGCGGGACAAAAGTCCCAAAATGGAATCGTTGAGCTGACGGACTGCCGTTGAATCTTGCAATAAACGGTAAGCGTAAGTTAAAAGTTAAAATTCCTACCTGGTTCCTTCGGGAACAATTAGCAACCGCTCAGGGGAGACAGTACTCCGGAATTTTGGATTGCCATTTAGCCAGTAAGAAAAGCGAGATAAAAATTTTTGGAAAATTTTTAAAAAATCGCGTTCCAGACGGTTGACAGGAGTAGAAATTACTGTATAATCTGCCCCGTCTTTGTAAGTTTCAGGCAAGTCGTCAGCTTCAATGCTGCGACCGAAAAGAAACGGATCTTTGAAAACAAGAGGAATCAAAAGCAGGTCAATAGAGATATTGACAGCATAAACGACTATAGAACATATAGGAGATTAAAAGTGAGTACAAGTTTAGAAGTAATTCGGATCAGAATGGAAGCCTACGAGAGCGGCATTCTGGATCAGAGCGCTAACGAAATCATGGATACAGCCAAACGCACCGGTTCGATAGTCAGAGGTCCGATTCCTCTTCCTTCCCGCATCGAGCGTTACACGGTTCTTTCCAGTCCGCACATTGACAAAAAGTCTCGTCAGCAGTTTGAGATTCGCACTCACAAACGTCTGATTGACATCATTCAGGCAACTGCGAAGACAATTGAGGCTCTGAACAAGATCAGCCTTCCCGCTGGAGTTGACATCAAAATTAAAGCGACAAACCGCTAACAGATAAGAAATACTGGAGAATAAAGATGAACGGTATAGGACTTCTCGGCCAGAAGGTCGGAATGACTCAAGTGTATACGGAATCAGGACGCGCAGTTCCGGTAACGGTTCTGCAGTTAGGTCCGTGCCCGGTATTGCAGCTTAAAAAGAAAGATACAGACAGCTACGAAGCGGTTCAGATTGGTTACAAAGACAAATCCCGCAACTCGGTTTCGAAGTCTGTTCGTGGTCACGTTGCCAATATCGAATCCAAGCGCGCTAAAAAGGCGCAGGAAGTTGGCGCGGAACTTTCCAAGAAAGCCAATTGCGAACCTCAGGCTTTTGTTCGCGAATTTCGCGTTTCTCCTGAAGGGTTTGAAGTTGGTCAGGTTCTCGACGTTGACGTTTTCAACGGCGTTGCTTCAGTAGACGTTACGGCTCTGAGCAAAGGCCGCGGCTACGCCGGCACCATGAAACGCCATAATTTTGGCGGTCAGCGTATGACGCACGGCGTTAAAAAATGCCACCGTCACGCTGGTTCAACGGGCTGCAGCGCTTACCCGTCTCGCGTACAAAAGGGTCTTCGCAGTTCTGGTCAATACGGCAACGTTCGTTGCACAACTCGCAACATTAAAATCGTCAAGGCTGACAAAGCCAATAATCTTCTTCTCATTTACGGCGCGGTTCCTGGTCCCAATGGCGGATACGTTCAAGTCAGACCGAGCAATTATCTCCCCGCTCCCAAGCCCTTCCCGGAAGTTCTTATTGATTACACCACAAAAGAATAACTGGATAGCGGTATAACGAGAAAAGATTGGCATTTATCGTACAAACAAGTTAATTTTACATACATCGGATGATAATCGAATCTGGCATCAGAAACGGTTAGAATCCTACTAGGAAAAGTTGGTTGAATTATGGCTAATATCCCCATAGTTGACAAGACCGGTAAAGAGGTCGGACAATACGAAATCGACACGACGGAACTGGCTGACAAGGTAACAAAGCAGCTTCTGCACGACGCTGTAGTTATGTACCGCAACAATCTTCGTCAAGGCAGCGTCAAGACGAAGGGACGTTCAGACGTCGCCGGCAGCAAAAAGAAGATGTATCGTCAGAAGGGTACGGGCAACGCCCGCGCTGGTATGAAGCGAACCAACGTTCGCGTTGGCGGCGGCTGCGCGTTTGCTATCGACAACCCTGATTGGTCGTATCGCATGAATCGCAAAGCTCTCAAGCTCGCGACTCGCATGGCTCTTCGCAGCAAGATCGACGATGGCGAGCTCGTCATTTTGGATGACTACACCATCGACGCCCCCAAGACGAAAGATTTTGCCGCTGTTCTGAAGGCTCTCAAGCTGGACGAATTCACGACGATCTTCGCCATTGCTGAATACAATGTAAACATTTACAAATCCGTCCGGAACATTGCCGGAGCGAGCGTTAAGCCGGTTGCGGAATTGAACGCATACGATATTCTTAAACCGCAGCGCATGTTGATTACCAAAGCCGCTTTGGACGCGTTCCGCGGCAAGGTTGCTCAGGAAAAGAACTGAGTTATTCACGATTGGCTGAACATATAACCGAGTAATTTTTCGCTTTGGCGAACAGGTAAAAAAATGAAACGTACACCAGTAGAAACAAAAAAGACAAAAATGGTTCTCGAACCCCAGCAGATCATTCTGCGTCCGTTGGTTACGGAAAAAGGGTATCATAAATCGGAACGAACCAACGCCTACTGCTTTGAGGTCAATCCGCTGGCAACCAAAACCGACATCAAAAACGCTGTTGAAGAGCTTTTTGACGTCAAGGTTGATAAAGTCAACACTCAGACTCGTAAAGGCAAGGCTCGCCGCACTCGTAACGGCGTTACTTATACAAGCGACTGGAAAAAGGCGATTGTTATTCTCAACGAAGAGCATCGCATTGATTACTACTAATAGTCGTCAGTGAATGGAATAAATTTAACCAAATATATAAAGCGAGTTTAATATGGGAATTATCAGATACAAACCGATTACCCCGGGGCGACGAGGAGCCACGGTTAGTGATTTCGCGGACCTGACCCCGAATTATAAGCCGGAAAAATCCCTTATGATCCCGGCGAAGAAAACAGGTGGACGCAACAACCAGGGAATTACGACGTGTCGTTTCCGCGGCGGCGGGCACAAGCGCGCATACCGCTTGGTTGATTTTCGTCGCAACAAGTTTGGCGTTCCGGCTGTTGTCGATTCCATTCAGTACGATCCAAACCGTTCAGCGCGCATTGCTTTGCTTAACTACGTTGACGGCGAGAAGCGATACATCATCGCTCCCAACGGCTTGAAGAAGGGCGACAAAGTCGTCAGCGGTCCTGGTTCTGCCCCGACGCTGGGCAACTGCCTTCCGCTTACCGAGATTCCTCTTGGAACGAACATTCACAATATTGAAATGCAGCCTGGAAAAGGCGGCGCGCTTTGCCGATCAGCCGGCGCTTACGCGACTTTGGTCGCTCGTGATTCCGGTTGGGCGCAGATCACTCTGCCGTCCGGCGAAATTCGTCGAATTCCGGTTGCCTGCATGGCGACGATTGGAGTTACCAGCAACGGCGACCACATGAACATCGTTCTCGGCAAAGCCGGTCGTAAACGCTGGCTGGGCAAAAAGCCTCACGTTCGTGGAACTGCGATGAACCCGATCGACCACCCGCACGGCGGTGGCGAAGGCCGAACCAAGGGCGGACGCAACCCGGTAACCCCCACCGGCAAGCCGACCAAGGGCGGACCGACGAGAAGTCGTCACAAGGCCAGCAATCGCGCGATTGTTCGCCGACGCCGCAGTCGTCGTTATGGCATTTTGAAGTTGGTCAAGTAACAGAGGTTTCCTTTTTTGGATTGAGTATATAACATGAGCAGATCATTGAAAAAGGGTCCCTTTGTTGACCCGAAACTGTTCGCCAAGGTTGATAAGCTTAACCAGACGAATACAAAAGAACCGATTAAAACGTGGGCGCGAGCCTGTACAATCGTTCCGGAATTTGTTGGTCACACCTTCATGGTTCACAACGGAAAGATTTTCCACAAAGTATTCGTAACCGAAGAAATGGTTGGACACAAGCTGGGCGAATTTTCGATGACCCGAATTTTCCGCGGTCACGCTGGCAAGGGCAACAAGAAATAGTAAACTGTTTCAAGTTTGCCGTAACCCAAACTAGAGTTTCAAAGGTAAAATAATGTCATACAAAGCAATTCACAAATTCGCTCACATCAGCGCCCAAAAGGTTCGTCCGTTTGCGGATATCATTCGCGGTCAATACGCTTTGGAAGCTGTTGACGCCTTGAAATTTTTCCCAAATCGCGGCGCTCGAATGTTGGAAAAGGTTCTCAAAAGCGCTATTGCCAACGCGGAAGACCGACATGTAACAGACCTGGACGCGCTTGTCGTTGTTGACGCTCGCGTTGACGGTGGACCTCGCATGATTAAGCGCATGCGTCCGAAGTCTCGTGGAATGGCTTCCGTCATTGTCAAGGAAATTTCACATTTGAGCGTCACGCTTGAAAGTGAATCCGAAATTGAGGCTAACGATTAGTACTTGTAAATAGCAAAAAGTTTATACCAGACGAGAGTCTAAAAGAGATTTGAATTATGGGACAGAAAGTCAACCCTACAGGATATCGCACGGGAGTTTTCCTTGGCTGGAAGAGTCGGTGGTACGCTAACAAGCGAGAGTTTGCCGATCTGCTGGTCGAAGACTTCAAAATCCGTCAGTTCATCAAGACTCGTAAGAACAACGTTGGTCGCGCGATGTATCCGATGATCTCGAAAATCGAGATTGAACGTACACGAGATGAAGTCAAGGTAATTCTTTTCTCCGCTCGTCCCGGTCAGTTGATCGGTCCGAAAGGCGAAAAGGTTGAAGCTCTTCAGAACGAACTTCAGAAGATTACTGGTCGTCGAATCAATCTTACGATTTCTGAGATTAAACGACCTGAATTGAACGCTCAGCTCGTAGCCGAAGACATTGGCGAACAGTTGATCAAACGCGCCAGTTTCCGCCGCGCCATGAAAAAGGCGATGGAACTTACCATGAAGGAAAAGGACGGCGCCAAAGGAATTAAGATTCAGTTGTCCGGCCGATTGGGCGGAGCTGATATGGCTCGTACGGAAAAAGCGATTGAGGGTTCGATTCCTCTGTCGACGTTGCGTGCGAATATTGATTACGGTTTTTGTGAAGCAAAAATTGCTCAGGGACATATCGGAATTCAAGTCTGGATAAACCTGGGCGCTTTCAGTGAGGACAATAACGATGGCAAATATGCCCAAGAGAGTAAAGCATCGAAAGGAACAAAGAAGACGGCTAAGAGGTAATGCCTCTCGCGGCAACCGCGTCGTCTTTGGAGACTTTGGATTGCAAACGCTGCAGGCTGGATGGATTCCAGCGGCAACAATCGAAGCCGGCCGTATCGCTGCTCAACAATATCTTCGCGGCGAGGGCAGACTGTTTGTAAGAATATTCCCGACCAAACCGATTTCCAGCACTCCGTTGGAAACTCGTATGGGAAAAGGAAAAGGCGAACCCGAATATTGGGCAGCTGTAGTTCGCACCGGAACGATTTTGTATGAGATCGGCGGTACAACTGAAGAAGCAGCGCGCATGTGCTTGGCCCGTTTGGCGCACAAAATGCCCGTCCCGGTTCGAATGGTATCGCGTCGAGTAATGTAATTTGAGCATCGTCCTAAATTTTTGGACGCCTAATAAAGAAAAGCGAGAAGTAAAATGTCATTAACGAAAACATCCGAACTTCGCGAGATGAGCGACGAACAGCTCAATGCGACTTTAGCAGAAGCCCGCAATGCGATGTTTCGTCTTCGGATCAAGTCCCAGATGGAACGTCTGGACACTCCGACCGAATTGCTGAAGAATCGCAAACTTATCGCAAAGATTAAAACCGTCCAGAGAGAGCGCGAGCTTGGTTTGGGCAAATAGTTGTTTCGCAAAATTTATACGTCGTCAGTAATTCTGGCGGCGCGGAAAATTACAAGAAAACAAAGGTATAAAAATGCCGAAGAAGTTGTTTATTGGTCTGGTTACCTCCGACAAAATGGATAAAACGCGTCGCGTTGAAATTTCGCGACTGGAAAAGCATCCTAAGTATGGGAAGTACATCAAACGCAAGACGGTCTGCATTACCCATGACGAAAACAACGAGTCCAAGACGGGCGACATGGTCGAAATTGAAGAATCTCGTCCTATGTCCAAAATGAAGCGTTGGAATCTCGTTCGCATCGTTGAGAAGGGCGAAGTTATCGATATTTCGGCTCTTCGTGCAGCGGCGCAGGGTAAATAATTCGTCAGGCGGTGCGATGTCGTTGTAACAGGCGGCATTCGTCAACGACAATTAAAGTAATTTAACAATATGTTAAGGTGTTAAAATGATTCAGATGCAAACGCGGCTTACTGTAGCCGACAACACGGGCGCCAAAGAGTTGATGTGCATCAAGGTTCTCGGCGGAACTCACAAACGATGCGCCAAGTTGGGCGAAGTTATTGTTTGTTCCGTTAAGAGCGTTATTCCTGGCAGCAACATCCAGAAAGGCTCAGTTGTCAAAGCGGTAATCGTTCGTACAAAGTCTCCGGTTCGCCGTGCAGATGGCAGTTATGTTCGTTTCGACAGCAACGCCGCGGTAATTATTGATAAAGACAATAATCCTCGTGGAACCCGTATTTTTGGGGCTGTTGCTCGTGAACTGCGCGAACGCAATTTTATGAAAATTATTTCCCTTGCCAGCGAGGTTGTGTGATGAGAATTAAAGTTAACGATACTGTAGAAGTTATCACCGGCAAAAACAAAGGCAAGCGCGGCAAGGTCATGAGTATCGACCGTAAAAGCGGACGCGCAATTGTTGCCGGAATCAATCAGGTCAGCAAGCACGTCAAGCCGAGTCAGCGTAACCCGCGAGGCGGCATTCTGAAGATTGAGCAGCCTATTCAGCTTTCAAACATCATGTTTGTTTGCCCGTTGTGCGGCAAAGCGACAAAGCTTGGCGCTCGATTCAACGATGAAGGAACCAAAGAATTGTTCTGCAAAAAGTGCGCTGCGACAGTTCAGACTGTCAAAGGCGAAAAGGCTAAAGCAGGCAAATAGTTTACAATACGGCGCTTAACGACGTTCGGCGCCCGGATTGGCATAGAACTCCAACCGAAGGAATAAAATGGAACCCCGTTTATTAACAAAGTACAAGCAGGAAATCGTTCCTGAACTGAAAAAACAGTTGGGGCGCGAAAACCCGATGTCGATTCCGAAATTGGAAAAGATCGTAGTCAACATGGGCGTTGGAAGCGCGATTAACGAAAAGAAGCACCTTGAGGAAGCTGTTGAAGCGATGAGCCTCATTACCGGTCAGAAACCGGTTGTTACGTGTGCGAAAAAGTCCATTGCCAACTTCCATCTTCGTGAAGGACAGGCGATTGGCTGCAAAGTTACGCTTCGTGGCGCGAGAATGTACGAATTTTTGGATCGTTTGATTTCTTATGCGATTCCTCGAGTTCGCGACTTCCGCGGTCTTAACCCCAGCGGTTTTGACGGTCGCGGCAACTACAACCTGGGACTTACCGAACAGTTGGTATTCCCGGAGTTGAATCCTGACAAATTCGTCCGTCCGCAAGGTTTAAATATCACCATGGTTACGAACGTTCCCAGCGACGAAGAAGCTCGTTTGCTGTTGAAATTGTTCGGAATGCCTTATAAAACAGATAACAAGAAATAAGGAATCATCAGAATGGCTAGTAAGTCGAAAATAGCAAAAGCGAATCGCGCGCCGAAGTTCATGACGCGCAAAGAAAGTCGCTGTAAGCTTTGCGGTCGTCCGCGCGCGGTTTATCGCAAATTTGGATTATGTCGTATCTGTTTCCGCAAGTTGGCGGATCAGGGTTTGATTCCTGGTGTTAAAAAGGCAAGCTGGTAAAGGGATAAAATACTATGATGACCGACCCCATCGCTGATATGTTAACTCGTATCCGCAATGCAGTGCGCGTAGAACGATCTCACGTCGATTTGCCGTACTCAAATATTAAAAAAGGTATTGCAGACGTCCTCAAGAGTGAAGGATACATTTGGGACTGGGAAGTTATTGAAGCTCAGCCTTGCAATACACTTCGTCTGACGCTTAAATATGGCCAGAATGGCGAAAAAGTTATTCGTCACATCAAACGGCTCAGCAAGCCGGGCCGCCGCATTTACAGCTCTTCATCGGAACTCAAACCGGTTTTGAACGGATTGGGAATTACCGTAATCAGCAGCTCAAGCGGCGTTGTCAGCGATCGCGTTGCCCGTCAAAAGAACATTGGCGGCGAAGTTTTGTGTGAAGTTTGGTAATCTGATTTTCGGATCGCGGCGTTCGTTTGGGCGCCGCAGTCGAAAGTCGCGATATTGAGGGATAGGCAGAAAACCTCATATTGTTTATTTTTTATGTCAAAGGATTATATCCATGTCACGTATTGGAAAAAAGCCCGTTGAAATTCCCGCCGGAGTTAAGGTAAAGATTGAAAACGGGATTGTTGAACTTGAAGGTCCCAAAGGCAAACTGTCGTTGACCGTTCCTCCGAAGGTTGACGTTGTCTTTGAAGACAATACTCTCAAAGTGAGCATTTCGGCTGAAGATCGTCAGACTCGCGCGTTCTTTGGTCTGACCCGCGCTCTGTTAGCCAACAACGTCATTGGCGTTTCAAAGGGATACGAACGCAAGCTCCAGCTGGTCGGAACCGGTTACATTGCCGCCGTTCAGGGAACTCAGCTTCAGCTTCGCGTTGGTTTTGCCAACGAAATTCACGTTGAAATCCCGGCTGATCTGAAGGTTACATGCCCCAACCAGCAAGCGATTGTTATTCAGGGCATTGACAAGCAGCGCGTAACCAACTTCGCCGCTTCCGTTCGAGCGATTCGCAAGCCGGAACCCTATCTGGGCAAAGGCATTCGTTACGAAAACGAACAGGTTCGCCGCAAGGAACGCAAGAACGTTGGTAAATAACGTTGCGTTTTAACGCTATCCGGTACAGGATGCGATAAAAAGACAATAAATTTATCGTCTTTTGCCCTTGTGGGGGTCATTCCCAAAATCGTAAAAGACGGTAAAATACAACAGATTGTATGGAACCAATCAAACGTTTATAATTCGGGGTTGCCCTGAATTGAAAGAAAAGGTATAATTGTGGAACATTGCAAAGCTAAAGGAATTGTACGCAAACGACGAACGTTCAGAGTCAGTAACCACATTAAGTCGGTTTCTTCTCGACCTCGTTTGTGTGTTTATCGCAGTTTGAAACACATTTACGTACAACTTATCGACGATAATACGCATACGACAATTGCCAGCGCTTCAACGCAAGACAAGGCGATTTGCGGTGAAGGCGTTTACGGCGGCAACTGCGCTGCTGCGGCTCTTGTTGGCAAGGCGATTGCGGAACGCGCGTTGGCAGCTGGCGTTAAAGAAGCTGCTTTTGATCGTCGCGGATACAAATATCACGGACGTTTGGCGGCTCTGGCAGACGCAGCTCGCGACGCTGGTCTGAACCTCGGCGCTAAAGGCGATAACGCTCCGAAGAAAGTTGCCGCCCAGTCTGGCGCAGCGAAGAAAGCCGCTAAGGCGGAAGCGAAAGCCGCTAAAGCCAAGGGAGCTAAAAAATAACCTCAATCGAAATCATAACCATTTAGAAATAGGCGAAATAGCATGTCTTCAGAACATCAAAACGAACTGGAATCAAAAACAGTCTGCGTCCGTCGGTGCTCAAACGTAGTCAAAGGCGGTAAACGCTACAGCTTTGCGGCTATGGTAGTTGTTGGCGACGGCAAAGGTAAAGTTGGTTGGGGTTACGGCAAAGCCAATGAAGTTCCCCCCGCAGTAGACAAGGCGACCAAAGACGGAACCCGCAGTCTGGTTGACATCTCCCTTGACGGAACGACCATTCCGCATCAGGTAATTGGAGAATTCGGCTCGGCGAAAGTCGTTATGGTTCCCGCCCGTCCTGGTACTGGTATTATTGCTGGAGCTGCAGTCCGCGCGGTTTGCGAAGCTGCTGGCATCCACGACATTCTTACCAAGAGTTATGGCACAAGTAACGCAATGAACCTCGTCAAAGCGGCGATTGCCGGTTTGCAGAGCGTTCGTTCCAAGCAAGAAGTTGAACGTCTTCGAGGAGTATCGTTGTAATGAATATCACAGAAGTAAATAAAGGCATTAGTAAAAACAAGTCCCGCAAACGCGTTGGTCGCGGAACTGGTTCCGGCATTGGCCGTTATGCTGGCCGCGGCGCCAAAGGCGATGGATCTCGTTCTGGTCATCACGATAAAGGAACGTTTGAAGGCGGTATGCTTCCGACCGTTCAGCGTATTCCGATGCGTGGATTCAACAATCAGTTTGCGGACGAAGTTTTCGCTGTCAACGTTGGCGATCTTGACGCAATATTCGAAGACGGCGAAGTCGTTTCCGTTGAAACGCTCAAAGAACTCGGGATCATCAAAAATTCTTTGGCAAAGAAATTTGTCGTTTTGAAGATTCTCGGCGTTGGCGAAATTACCAAAAAGCTGACCGTCAAGGCTCACAAGTTCAGCAAAACAGCGGCAGAAAAACTGACAGCTGCTGGCTGCACGATGGAAACCGCTGAACAACGCAAGCCGGTCGTTAAGAATAAAATGAGAGCTAAATAAGTATTTCCAAAACAGCTTATTTAGTTTTACGCGTGCCGACTGTGTTTTAAACCCAGTCGGCGTTGGCGTATGATAGACATGACGATTTTTACCGTTATTTACGTCAGGATGGATAAAATAACAGGAAAATCGTTATCCTTTAGACAAGGTTTTAGTCGTTTAATTCCGTAATGAGGCGTCATTGGAGACATCCTCTGGAATGATAATACTTTTGGGTTAGCGGATTGAATGCGACGAAATTGAAATTTCGTTTTTGAAGCCTGTTCAGGGCGGCGTTTTTTCGCATGACTGCGTGATGAAGCAGTCGAATGAAAGTTGAATTTCGAGACAGTCAATTCGCCATACTGGTTATTATAACCCCACAAGGACGTATTAAACATGTTGGAAAAAATCAGGGTAATCTTTAGCATACCAGAGCTTCGCAAGAAAATTTTGCTGACGCTTCTGTTTCTTATGGTTTTCCGCGTTGGATCCTGGATTCAACTGCCGGTGATTGACCAGAGCAAATTGGGAAAATTTGCTGAGAATATGAATTCTGACAATCTGGGTGAATTGTTAAATACAGTTGCCATCTTCAGCGCCAGTGAAATTTCTCAAGCAACCATTTTTGGATTGGGAATCATGCCGTACATTTCGGCGTCCATTATTTTCCAGTTGTTGGGCAGCGTTTACGAACCCCTTAAAAAGCTTCAGAAAGAAGGCGAGACCGGACGTAAAAAGATTAACGAATGGACTCGATACGCTACAGTCATCATATGTTTGTTCCAGTCAGCAGCGTACTTGGGGTATCTTGCCAGCAGACCTGAAGGCTTGATTAATACTGCGTTTGTTTCACCAAATGGACATATTTATACGTCCTGGTGGTTGATGTCAATTTTGACTATGACCTGTGGAACCGCATTTTTGATGTGGATTGGAGAACAGATTGACGAATATGGCATTGGCAACGGCATCAGTTTGTTAATTATGGCTGGTATTGTCGCGCGTATGCCTCGCGCCGCTTACGACATCTTTAGTCCTATTTATGAAAAAGGTTTGCAGATCAGTTCTGACGGCGGCGGCATCGGCGTTGACAAGCTGCTCGTTCTCGGATTCATGTTCGTTGCCGTTATTGCGGGCGTTGTATTTGTAACGCTCGGACAGCGTCGAATTCCAACGCAGACAGCCAAGCACGTTCGCGGTCGACGTCAGTTCGGCGGCAACCGTCAGTATCTTCCGCTTCGAGTCAATCAGGCGGGCGTTATGCCGATTATTTTCGCCAGCTCACTGTTGATGTTCCCGCAGCTGCTTTTCCGTTGGCTTCAGAGATATGGCTTTACCGGCTTCTGGGGAGACTTCGTTAACTTCTGCGCAGACTGCTTTGCTCGCGGCAGTTCGTTGTCGTACAATTTGATGTACATCGCTTTGATTTACTTCTTCTGCTATTTCTGGACTGCGATTACGTTCAACCCGCAGGACATGGCGGAAAACCTCAAAAATTACGGCACGTTTATTCCTGGACACCGTCCTGGAAAGCGAACTGCTCATTACCTCGAAAAGGTTATGGTCAGAATTACATACGTTGGCGCAGCGTTCCTTGCAATCGTTGCAATTTTGCCGACCATTATTTCGTCTTACATGGGCGTTAGTTATGACGTATCCAGCTTCTTTGGCGGTACGGGATTGCTTATTGCCGTCAGCGTTGCATTTGACCTCGTTCAGAAGATTGACTCGCATCTTGTAATGAGAAATTACACGGGTCTGCTTCAGAAATAAGCTATAAAAATCTTTCAGTTCTTTCAATGCTGCATCCTCAGCGGCATTGAAAGAACATTTGAAATCGTTTAACGCGATTTCCTCTTGCAAGAAATAAAACGACAAGTTTCATTCGTCGTTTATGAATAACGAGTTTTTAGTAAACAATTCCTCACCATTAACTGTACAGAAGGATTGCACTAATGAGAATGGTTTTCATTGGCCCTCCGGGAGCGGGCAAGGGCACGCAGGCTGAACGTCTGATTAAGAAGTACAACATGGCTCATCTTTCCACCGGAGATATGCTCCGCGCAGCTCGAGACGCAAAGACTCCAGTTGGGCTTAAGGCTGAAGAATACATGTCTTCAGGAGCTTTGGTTCCGGACGACATCATCGTTTCGATCATTGAAGAACGTCTTGGACAGAGCGACTGTGACGGCGGTTATCTTCTCGACGGTTTCCCCCGAACGATTGCTCAGGCGGAAGCGTTAGATGAAATGCTTGCCAAGAAAGGCACGCCGCTTGACATCGTTTTGGAACTTCAGGTTCCGGAAGAAGAACTCTTTACCCGTTTGGCTGGCCGCGGCCGCGCGGACGACAATCCTGACACGATTCGCAATCGTCTGGTTGCTTATCGAAATCAGACTGCTCCGTTGCTGGAATACTACGGCAAATCCGGTCTGTTGAAGAGCGTTAACGGTTTGGGAACGATTGACGAGATTTTTGATCGCGTTGTCGAAGAGATGGAAAAGGTTAATAAATAGTCATGCAAAGCTTTCGGCAGGAATTGCTTTCTCGTCGTGAAATTCGTGAAATGCGCCAGGCAGGGCTGCTTGTCTACCAGGCGCATCGAATTGTTGAACGCATGGTTAAACCAGGTGTGACAACGAAAGAAATCGATTCCGAAGTTGAAAAGTATTTTGACGCCAACAAGGCGGTCGGATGCTTCAAAGGCGTTCAGTTGTCACGTCGTCAAAAGCCTTATCCATCTGTCACATGCATGTCGGTCAATGCGGAACTGGTTCATGGAATTCCCAACGACCGGAAGCTGGTTGAAGGCGACATTCTCAGCTGTGACACCGGAGCAAAGATCAACGGATGGTGCGGCGATTCCGCCTGGACTCACGCCGTTGGAACGGTTGGTCCGGAAGTCAAAAAACTGATGAACTGCGGTCAGAACACGTTAAATCTTGCTATTGAGCTTTTAGCGACTAAAACCCGCTGGAATCTCATTGCAAAGGAGATGGCTGACTACGTTCACAGCTGCGGTTTCCATGTTGTGGAAGATATGGTTGGTCATGGCATTGGTCATGAAATGCACCAGCCGCCGCAGGTGGCGAATTACCCGTGTCCCGGGTACGATTTCGCGATTCGACCGGGCGTTGTCATTGCCGTCGAACCGATGATCACCGTTGGCACGATTGATCTTCGTCAGCTTTCAGACGGCTGGACTCTGGTAACCAAAGACCACAAACTTTGCGTTCACTACGAGCATACAATCGCCATAACGGAAGATGGACCGTGGGTTTTGACAGCTGGAGATGATGAATATTGGAATGCAAATTTTAAAAATGAGATGGAAAAATAGAAAAAGTCAAGACTAATTTCAAGAAATTTTTAAAGTTTTTCCAAAAAAATCGTTTCCCCCCCTTGAGTAATCTGAATAAATCGTTATAATTCAAACTCCAAAAAATTTGATTAAATTGGGGTCAAAAAGTACGAAAAATCATATGCAGGGCAACAATCAGGACGTTTGAAAGGTTTCGTAACGTCTTGTAATTGCAAGAGATATGAAAAATAGGTGATACAATGAAAGTTAGAGCCAGTGTTAAACGCATTTGTGAGAAATGCAAAATTGTTCGTCGTAAAGGCGTTGTGCGCGTAATTTGCGAAAATCCGCGACATAAGCAGCGTCAGGGTTAGTTTGTAATCCTGGAGCCGAATTTTGGCAACCAGCAGAGAACAAGCGATTTACATTTTTTAATTTCAATATAAACAGGAGAGCTTTATGCCTCGTATTTTAGGTGTTGACATTCCGAACGATCGTCCAGCGGTGATTTCGTTGACGTATCTTTATGGAGTAGGTCCTCAAATTGCGCGCGAACTTTGCCGCCGAGTTGGTATTGACCCTCAGGTTCGTATGCGTGAAGTAACGGAAGAGCAAGTTCAAAAGCTGGCGTCATTGTTGGACAATGAATACACGGTTGAAGGTCACCTTCGTCGTCAGCGTCTTCAGGACATTCAGCGCCTGAAGGAAATTGCCTGCTATCGCGGTATTCGTCATCGTCGCGGTCTGCCCGTTCGCGGTCAGCGCACCAAGACCAACGCTCGTACGCGTAAAGGTCCGAAGAAGACCGTTGCCGGTAAGAAAGGCGTTAAGGACTTACGTTAATTTTACGTTGACGTTATTGTTTTTATAAACAGTATAGGTCATCTGTAAGAGCGATTGTAATCCTTCAGGGAGAATTTTTGGTTCTGAATTGCATTTGAACAGGAGTATAAAGTGGCAAAGGCAAAAAAGCGTAAAGTTCGTCGCAATGTAGCGTCGGGCATCGCGTACATTAAAGCAACATTCAACAATACGAATGTTAGTATTGCAGATATGAAAGGCGATATTCTTTGTTGGGCGACCGCTGGAACGAACGGTTTCAAGGGCAGCCGCAAGAGCACGCCTTTTGCCGGACAGATGGCGGCTCAGCAGGCAGCTGAAAAAGCTATCAAGTTTGGTATGAAAGAAGTTGAAGTCAAAGTCAAGGGACCGGGAGGCGGTCGTGAAAGCGCGATCACAGCTCTTCAGGCAGCTGGTCTTGTAGTCAAATCGATTGAAGACACCACTCCATTGCCGCACAATGGGTGCCGTCCCAAGAAACGCCGTCGCGTCTGATTTGACGCCGACAAAGTTCGTGTTGAACCTGTCTGTTCTTTGATTTTCATATCAAAGGAATTGAATTTACCCGTGCACAAAATTCTCAGTTCAGGTTCATGTGATAAGATGCATGCACTTTAACTCAACTGGAGATATCCATGCGAATTCGATGGCGTGGTTTGGAACTTCCCAATCAGGTATCATGTGAAAAGAGCGAAGGAGCTACTTACGGAAAATTTGTAGCGGAGCCTTTTGAACATGGGTTCGGCGTTACGATTGGCAACAGCCTTCGTCGAATCATGCTTTCCAGCCTGGAAGGCAGCGCTATTACACAAATCAAAATTCAGGGCGTCAGTCATGAATTCATGACAATTTCTGGCGTTTATGAAGACGTAACAGAAATTGTTCTTAACGTAAAATCGTTAATTGTCAAGTCCATGTCGGATCAACCCCGTACGCTTCGTATTGAAAAGCATAGCAAGGGCGTCATTACGGGAGCTGATATCATTACCGACGATATGGTAGAAATCATCAACAAGGATCATGTCATTGCAACGCTTACCGGCGACGTATCGTTTGTAATGGAAATGGTCGTTGAAAAGGGACGCGGATACGTTCCGGTAGCGGAACGTAAAAGCCAAAACCAGGAAATCGGCGTCATTCCGGTGGACGCTGCGTTTAGTCCTGTTGTTCGCGTTCGCTATGCAATTGAAGAAACTCGCGTTGGTCAGAAGACCAATTATGACAAGCTCATTTTCGAGATTTGGACAGACGGTTCTTTGACGCCGGAAATGGCGTTGGTAGAATCCGCGAAGATTCTTCGCAAGCACCTCAATCCGTTTGTTCAGTATGCGGAATTGGGTTCGCAGATTCATTCGGAAATTAAAAATTCTCGTTCAGACGGGTTGCCGCCTGAAGTCGAATTGAAGTTATCGCGTTCGATTGCTGACTTGCATTTGTCAGTTCGCGCTACAAACTGCCTTGAAGCCGAGCATATTATGACGGTTCGAGAGTTGGTTTCGCGTTCGGAAGAGTCTCTGTTGGACGTTCGTAATTTTGGCGACACAACTTTGAAAGAAGTTCGCGAGAAGTTGGCAGAGTTGGGATTACAGCTTGGAATGCGCTTGCCGCCGGCTTATGCCAATCCCTTCCAGTAATATTTTGTTTCTTCACGATGTGAATCGTTGAGACTTTTTCCCGGCGTGAGCGCGTAACTCTTGCCGGGTTTATGAGAATAACATTTTTTAACAAGCAATAGTACAATGCGACATCGAAATCTTGGTCGAAAACTTGGACGTAATCCGAATCATCAGCGCGCTTTAAAGCGTATGCTTGCGACATCGTTAATTCTTACTGAAGCGACAGCGGAAGATTACGATAAGTATAATTACAATGTTGGCAAAACCGGCAAACAGATCCGCACCGTTAAACCGGACGCCAAAATTCAGGGGCGAATTATCACCACTCTGCCGAAGGCGAAAGAAGTTCGTCCGATGGTAGAAAAGCTCGTTACCCTGGCGAAAAGCGTTATTGAAGATCAGAAAGCGGCTGACGCTCTCGATTTTACCGGTGACAGAAAGTCTGACGCCTGGAAAACCTGGCGCAACAGCGAGAAGCACGCTCAATGGGTTGCTGCAATTGCTCCGGTAGTTGCAGCTCGTCGTCGTGCGTACGACATTCTTCGCGACAAGATTGCCGTTGCCATCCTGTTCGACAAGATTGCTCCGCGCTATGTTGAACGCGCTGGCGGATATACCCGTATTCTGAAGCTGGCTACCCCGCGTTTGGGAGACGCTGGCGCTCGCGCGATTCTCGAATTCGTTGGTCGCAACGAAGGCGCGTTCGATCGCACCAAAGTTCAGGCTCAGCAACCGGTTGTTGAAGCTGAATAATTCATTGCAGCAATTTACAATCAAACCGAAGGCAATTAATTTTGTCTTCGGTTTTTTTATAATTGGTTCCAGAAAAAACTGTTGATTTGTTCAGGCTCGTTGTTTATTGCTTATAAATTAGCTTAATAATATATTTTTGAGTAATTTCTGTTTAGACTCTTGACAAACATTCAAAGTTGTATTATGCTGATTATAATATGATACTATAATAGTTATAATATTTGGAGAACTAAGCATGATATTGATCATACTTCGCATTTTATTTGTAGCAATGATGAGCGGTCTGGGCGTAACAATCATCAATTCGCCAGATTTGATGGGACAGTCTGCCTGGACGCCGCCGCTTGTTTTTGCTTTTTTGATGTTTATTGCGGCGGTTGTGATTATGGTCGATATTTTTATTCCCCGTAAAAAGATTGACGCGATTACAGCTGTCTATTTCGGACTGATTGTCGGTTTGATAATCTCGTATATGCTTTCGTTGGCTCTTACGCCGCTGTTTCCTGCGGACAAGATTAAGGCGAATCCGTTTTTGTACGAATTGCAGCCGATGGTTAAGCTGCTTATTTCAATAATTACGTGTTATATAACAACCAGTTTGTTATTGCAGACGCGCAGCGATTTCCGAATGATTTTGCCATACGTCGAATTCAAGAAAGACGTTCGCAGTTCGCGTCCGTACGTTCTGGATACGTCCGCGGTGATTGACGGTCGTATTGTTGATATTTTAGAGACTGGTATTTTCGACAGCCCGCTAATTATTCCGCGAAGCGTAGTTTCCGAGATACAGAATTTTGCTGAAAGTTCTGATAAACTTCGCCGTGCGCGAGGTCGCCGCGGTCTGGATATTCTTAACCGATTGCAAAACGATCCCAAAGTTGATTTACGGGTCATGGATTCGGATTCTCCGGAATTAATGCAGTACCCAGAGGATTCGCGTCTGGTAATTCTGACCAAGCAATTGGAAGGAAAACTCATCACGAGCGATTACAACCTGTCGAAAGTGGCTCAGGTTCACGGTACGCCGTCTCTGAATTTGAATGATTTAGCCAACGCGCTGAAGCAGGTTTTTGTACCGGGCGAGCAATTGGAGGTTTTGCTTGTAAAAGCCGGAGAAGAACCCCAGCAGGGCTGCGGCTATCTGCCAGACGGTACAATGGTTGTGGTTGACAACGGTCGTTCTGAAATTGGCAAGCTGATTCGAATTACTGTAACGAGCGTTTTACAGACCAGCGCCGGGCGGCTTGTCTTTGGGAAGATGGAAAAGAAGACGGAGCCTTGATAAGCGTCCAGGTTCCATTATAAGCAGCCGTCTATAAGTAGCTGTCAACAGGCGTCAGAAGCATAAAGTCTTTGGACTGCTCGACGATTTCCCAAACTGAGGAGAACGTTTCCAGCGCAACGATAATTGCCAGAATTGTAACAATTGACGTTCCCAATCGGACGTAGTTGTTTCCTGTCAGTTTGAAAACCGGCAGAACAGCAAGCGGAATATACGCCCAGGCGAAATACGAGGCGTACAAAGCCATGCCGTTTTCTCGGCTTCCCCAGCCCATAACGCCCATGAGGAAGAATCCAAAAAGAAGCCACAGCGCGCAGCATTGGGCGAATCGATTCTTAAAAAACAGGATAAATCCCAGCGCGCATGCGGCGGAAATGAGTATCGAGCCGATATAAACTGTTACAGGAATGTCTTGAGGCAATACTTCCAGAACAACGCCGTGTTTGTAAAAAACAGCGGGCGAGAAAAAGGTCGAGTAGACGAAATGGAGGTACTGCTGAATCTTGCTTACAGGTCCCAGCTGGCTGGAATCCATGTCGGCGTAGGCGGACAGCGCTTCTACTCGTTGATTGAGGTTGAACAGCAGCCCAAACTTGCTAAAGACAATAACAGATCCCAGTCCGACGGCGATAATCTCGATGGTTTGGTTGACAAACGATTTGAATTTCTTTGCAGTTGCAATGGTAAAATAGACGACTGGAATGAGGGATGTCGTAATCGTTCCAATTGCCGCCATGGCTATCAGGGAAAAGTTGAGTGAATTCTCTTTCTGGTCTTCGTCGTTCCGCTTTTGATGAACCAGGACGCTGTAGGCGATGAAAATAATCAACGCCAGCAAAGAGAATGCGTATTGCTCTACCGTCAGGGCGAAAACAACCGTTGACCAGCTGACGCTGTACAGGAATACAACCGCCCAGGAAAAAGACTCGTCTGTAAACGAAGCGACAATTCTTCTTAACAGCAGTCCAACAACGGCAAACGCTCCGATTTGCCAAAACGCAATCGCGATAGCGTAAATATACTTGTATTCAAAGACGCCCGGCAGAGTCAGGCAAAGCGTTGCCGCCATGATGTGAGAAAACATCGCAAACGGAGCGCTGAAAATCGCGAACAGCGGCTGACGGACGTCGTTGGCGCTGGACGTGTTGTTGCAGAACGTATCTCCGTTAATCAGCAGCGCCGAGTCGCTGACGGAAATGCCCATCGGGAATTCTTCGTCCGGTTTTTCTATCGGCATGGGAAAAGTGAAAACCGAGGTCTGAAACGAAATCGTAACAAGCACAACGGTTCCCAGTCCCCAGAAGATGCTCAAATACAGCCATTCTGCTCGGGATAAACTCTTAAAGAACTGAACAATCCCCGGCATGAATTTGGCGTATAGCCATCGCCAGCCGACGTACAGAAACGGAATGCACATCACGGCGGCGACAACGCCAAGCTGATAGAACAAATCTTCGTATTTACTGGCGTCAGTGGCTTGCAGTTCGCAGAAACGCTTTATGAACCCCCAACGCGTCCAGATAGGAAAACGGAGCGTTGCCCAGGCGGAAAAGCCAGTAAGCAGAAGAACGAAAAACTCGCCTTCTGCGCCAATGCGATTCTTCCAGATGTTGAGAACGTTGTAGGCGTACAACATCCCGCAAATTGTAATAAACGCCAGCGTTTCTGAAATCCCGACGGAAACGAAAACCAGCGGCATTTTGCTTTTGGCGACGTCTCGAACAACGGGAACGTTAACCAGAATAAACGTCATTGTCGACAACAGCAGGAGGAAACCAAGCGTCAGTCGACAAATGAGTTTAATCATTTAATGTTTAGACTCGAACGGGAAAAGACAGGCGTTTCTTGTTAACAGAAACCGCATACTAATACAACTGCAACCAACGAAACTGTCATTGATAGTTGACGGGCGTTACAATGTTGACGTTTTGCGGGTTAACGACGTTCTGAATGTTTTTCAGCTCGTCCGGCAGGTGTCGCGGCTGAACCACAACAATTGGACGTCCATCCGGTTGGGATGCGAAAACGGCAAAATTGTCTGAGCAGTTCATTTTAACCGTATGATCCATTGGCTCTGAGAAAGTAACTCCAGACGACGGGTTTAAGTCTACCAGTTGTTCAGAAGAATTGATAACAAAGTTGCTGGAAAACGGAATTGGCGTCGACGCTTCTGAACTGGAATCCGTGCAGAAAATAAGCGGCGACGACGATTGTTGGGACGCGCCTGCTAACGCGTAATTGTGAGAATCGTTAACTGAATGATTGACAGCTGCGTTGTCCTTAACGAATGATGTATTGGGATCTGAAGAGGGGTTTCGATAATTGAACGTTAAAGACGCAATAACGAAAACTAACAAAAATCCGGTGCAGGCGGAAAGCGCCAAAAAGGACGGTTTAACTGAGAAATGACGTTTGGAACGAGCGGAACTGACTGTTTGTTCGGACTCGGTTGATTTTTGAGCGAAAAATTGAGAAGAGCTGTGCTGAGTTTTTTGCTGTTCAAGAATTCTTTGAAATGTTTTGTTTGCCAGACCCTCTGGAGCCGTCTGCTGGCTTTCCTGTTCTTTTAACGTGTGAAGACTGCCAAAAACATGAGTTACTTGTTTATACGTTTTAGACCACAGCGGAAGCGAATTGATTTTTTGAGTAACGCTTGCGGACTCTGTGGAATCTAAACCGCCAACAAAATGATCCAACAAAACATTGATATCGTTTTCATTCATGATACAGTACTCAGGCATTAAGCCTACGCTTAAATTTACTAAACGGCGAAACGTATGGCGCGCCGTTAAGTGGGGAATCGTCGCCTATAAAAAGGGGATATAAGTTTAATTGATATAATCAAAATAATTGCTATTGTAACCGTCTATTGATATTATCGGTATAAACGGAATATTTTATCAAGTTTAAATAATAGTTTTAAGTTAATCGTCTGTCTGAATTGATCCAGTCAGTTTTTCTGCCAACTTTTTCATTGCTGCATGGAGACGACTTTTGACCGTTCCAACAGGAACGCCTAAAATATCGGCGGCGTCTTTGTACTTCAAATCTTCAAAATAAACCAGGTTGACGGTTTCTCGAAGGATGTCTGGAAGTTCATTAACAGCGTCGCGAACTCGCTGCGCCTGTTCTGCAGTGTCCATGGAAAAAGACGGGTCTTTTTCTGCGGACTCCAAAATTTCCTGGAGCGATCCTGTTGATTCGTCGTCGTCCCCTCCGTATGAAACGTCCAGACTGATAGTTGTTTTCCGATGGTTGCGGCGTTGGTAATCTATCGCCTGATTGGTTGCAACCGTGTACAGCCACGGCTTGAACTTTTTGGAGGGGTCAAACTGATCGCTTTTGGAATAGACCTGTAAAAAAGAAGCCTGGAACACGTCCTCGGCGGCCTCTCGATTGCCTAAATATCTAAAAAGATAATTAAACAGTGGAGATTCGTATCGCTGAATTAAAACCTCAAGAGCGCGAGAATCCTTTTGAAAGTTGAATCTTTCAAGTAATTCCTCGTCTAAAGCTTCTAAATAATTGAAAGCTTCATCTGGGGTTTTATCGGCATTTTTTACAGAACCTGCCATTTATACGCAACCGAATGAAAAAAGGTTTGATTTATTTTTTGTTTTTCACGAAAAAGCCGCGCTCTGCAATGAATTCTTCTCCGGAAACGAGAGTCAAGCGAACGCGAACCAACCAACGAATTTTGATAATTACTCCTTCGTAACTTAATGGCGTCAAAGGCAGCTTCGTTTCGATTTTACCAGGGGTGTGAGGATTAATCCAATCTTCTCTTTGGCGAGAAAGAGAATGGTAATCAATGATTGACATATCCTCATCGCCTTTGCCTTCCGTATGCCATAAAACAGACAACTCAACAGAATTGATCTGGTCGGTTTGAGCGTCCAGAATTCTGTATGAACCTGTCAAACAATCTCCCGGATGGTAAATGTAATCTTTACTATCCAGGAAAATGTTGATTTGAGGCTTCTGTATTTCACTGTTTGTTTCTGACATCTGGAATTAGGCGAGCCGGGGCGCGTTAGCCCCCCGGAAAAGCGATCATTGTTCGCACAGTCCAGGAACCTTGAACTGCTTGCAGTATTCGGCAACTTCGCCGCGAATCTGCGCTGAAACGGCGGAGGCGTCTGGCATGGCGCGGACAATTCGGACGATCCAGCTGGCGACCTGTTCCATGTCTTTTTCTTTCATGCCCATGGTCGTCAGAGCGCCTGTTCCCATACGGACGCCGCTGGTAACGGCGGGCTTGCGCTGATCGCCGGGAACCATGTTGAAGTTGGCGATAATTCCCGCTTTGGCGAGGGCGTCGGACATGTCTTTGCCGGTGAATTCTTCCTTGCGGAAATCGAGCAGAAGCATGTGGGTGTCCGTTCCGCCGGTAGCGAGGTTGATGCCCTCTTTAACCAGACATTCGCCCAAATGGCGGGCGTTTTTGATAACCTGAGCGGCGTAGTCTTTGAATTCCGGCTTGAGCGCTTCTCCAAAGGCGACTGCCATGGCGGCGATAACGTTTTCGTGAGGTCCGCCCTGCAGTCCGGGGAAGACGGCGCGGTCAATACGTTTAGCAAGGTTGAACTTGCTGGTCGGATAGTACTTTTCCTGATAGCGGTCGGCTTCCTTGCAGAGAATGAACCCGCTTCGAGGACCGCGCATCATTTTGTGCGTTGTGCTTGTAACGATGTCACAGTACGGAACCGGGGAGGGCAGGGCGCCGCCGGCGATCAAGCCGGAAATATGCGCGATGTCCGCGACCAGATAGGCGTCGACTTCCGCCGCGATTTCCGCAAACTTTTCGTAGTCAATGCGACGAGGATACGCCGTTGCGCCGCACCAAATCATTCGCGGACGTTCTGCCTTCGCGATTTCGCGAATCTGGTCGTAGTCCAGCAAGCCGGTTTCCGGAGACGGGCCGAACGGGACTTGCGTGTAATCCATGCCGGAGAAGTTGACTTTCCAGCCGTGAGTGAGGTGTCCGCCCAGGTTGACGGGCATGCCCATCACCTTTTCGGCGCCAGCCATGACTGCGCGATAGACAGCCGAGTTCGCCGGGGAGCCGGAAAGCGGCTGAACGTTGGCGTGTTCCGCTCCGAAGACCTGCTTCAGACGATTGATGCAGAGGTTTTCGACTTCGTCGATAACTTCGTTGCCTTCGTAATAACGGGCAGCGGGATAGCCTTCAGCGTATTTGTTGGTCAGAGATGAACCGGTCGCTTCCAGAACGCTGTACGACGCGTAGTTTTCAGACGCAATCATTTTAAGCGTTGAGGCTTCGTAAGCCGCTTGTTTCTGAATCAGGGCGTAAATCTCGGGGTCTTGTTCTTTCAGGTGAGGATAACGTTCGGACATGGTGAATGAGTTGTGGGTTAATGCTTAAGTAGTTCAAGGAATAGGGAATAATCCGCGCTCCCTGTTCTTTATATTATATATTATACACAACGTTTGAATCAAGACAAGGGGATAGGGGAAGAATAATTCGCAGGGTGTAAATCGCAATTACGCCCTGCTGGAGAGCAAATCAAGATGCGTGACGCAGCCAGAGTTTGACTGCGTCGGTTGTCCGCTTTTCTAGGCGTTTGCCTGACGTTTAAGAACTTCCAGGACAATATGCGCCAGTTTAGGAGCGGCGGTGTTTGCCGTTTCGATGATTTCTTCGATATTGACCGGCTTGAGAGCGTCCGCCAGCCCCATGTCTGTAATGACAACCAGCCCCAAAACCTTCATGCCGGAATGTACCGCGACAATGACTTCCGGAACCGTTGACATGCCGACGACGTCTGCGCCAATGGCTTTAAGGAATCGATATTCCGCTCGCGTTTCCAGACACGGTCCGGACAGGGCGACGTAAACTCCGCGATGAGCGGTAATGCCGCCGTCCAGAGCAATCTGTAACGCTTCTGAAACGAGTTCCTGATTGTACGGTTCCACCATGTCCGGCCAACGGGGACCGAGCTGGTCGTCATTGACGCCAATAAGCGGATTGCTTCCCATAAGATTAATGTGGTCGTCAACGACGATGATGTCGCCGCGGCGGTGCATGGGATTCAATCCTCCGGCGGCGGCTGAAACGATAAGCGTATCCGCGCCCAGCGCTTTCATAACGCGAACAGGGAACGTGATCTGCTGCATGGAATAGCCCTCATAATAATGAAAGCGTCCTTCCATGGCGACGACGTCCATGCCGTTGATTTTGCCGCAGATGAGTTTGCCGGCGTGCTGTTCAACCGTTGACGTTGGAAAATGCGGAATGTCTTCGTAGTCGAAGACGGCTTCCTGGTCAATGCTTTCCGCGACGCCGCCCAAACCGGTGCCGAGAATGACGCCGACTTTAGGCGTTCCAGTCCAGCGAGTGCGAATATAATCAACGGCTTCTTTAACTTCTTGTCTGATGTGCAACATGAAACTGGGGATAAAATATGGGGTTAAGATAGCAGCTTGAGGCATTTGGCATTAGGCAGCAGGAACTGCATTTTTGAGACGCTTGCGTCCTACTCCCTACTGCCTACTGCCTATTAATAATCGTAGTCTGAATAGCCGTCGTCTTCGATAAGCCCTTCGTCAAATTCAGACGAATCTTCTTCGAGCATTTCGTCGTCTTCAGGAAGATCTTCAACGGAACTGCTTGAAAAGATACTGGTTTCTTTTTTGTCCGCTTTCTTATCGGATTTTTTATCAGATTTTTTGGCGGATTTCTTTTCGGTCTTTTTATCTCGTTTTTTGTCGAGTTTCATGCCAGTCGGATTGAGCAGGTCGGCTTCGTCTTCTTCATCTCGGACGTACGGTTCCGGCTCGTCTTTTTCCTCTTCTTCGTCATCGACCAGGAATTGTCCGAAACGCGCCAGCTGAGTGGCTTCGTCCAAGTCTTCGTCATCGTCGTCGTCGCGATTGAAGTCGGCATTGTTGAAGTCTTCGTCAAAGTCTTCTTCAAAAGTATCGTCGAAATCTTCATCGAATTCATCGTCGAAGTCTTCGTCGTACTCGTCGTAATTTCTGAACCCGCCAGTAAAGTTATTGTTCATGGATAATAATAAAACGGTTGGTTTAAAAAGGAATGTGAGTACAAAGAAAATGAATGTGAGAAATTAACAGGAAAATCCCTGTCAACTCGATTCTCGTCTTCAAACTTTCTCTCTATTGTACCTCAAAGCGTCCATCTTGCAACGACTTTTTTAAAAAAAATAATAAAAAAGTCGATTATTTCCCTCGGCTCGATGCTTTTCGTGGAATTGACAGTTTGATTAAATTCGTCATTTTCCCCAGATTCCAGGAGGGGTTACGCCTTGACGGTTCATTGACATAACAGGTAACTACGCGTCTGAGCAAAAAAGGTTCATATTTTATGCGTTATGCGGCAAGACGCAAAGAATCTATATCAAATCTTAACCTTTTTGCTGTTGACAGACGCCAGAGCGTCGAAAACTGTTTTTATAATATTGTTATCAATTTTCAAATTTTTTTGCGCCATGGGTGGACATTTTTATAAAAAAGCGCTAAAATATATTAGTAGGAAAAAATATAAAGCGATTCAAACTCGCGCTGTTGGCATTTGATTTTTTCATAAGCGCTCAGCAGACGAAAAGGTTTTTATATAAAAGCCATTGCAGACAATTACCTTCAACCAGATGAACTATATAAGATTATTCCCAATTTTATTCCTTGCGCTTACCGCTGTTGGATACGCTGCAGACAAAACGTCTGACAGTCAGCCGTCGCAATATAGTCAGGAACGTCAATTCAATGTTGCTCAGAAGATGCAAATTGACGGTTTATACGACAATGCGTTGAAGCAATGGAATGATTTTCTGAAAAAGTATCCCAAGTCCACGATGGCTCTTGAGGCAAAGTACAATCGCGGTTTGTGTTTCTACGAACTTCAAAAGTATGAAGAAGCCAAACGCGATTTGGATGAGGTTCTCAAGTCTGGAGATAAAGCGTCGAAAAAAGCGGAAGCGTTGTTGTTTTGCGGTTTGAGTTCCGAGCGTCTGACGGAGAAAAATCCTGCGATGGCGAAAGACGCCCAGGTTTGTTTTGAAACGCTAATCAAAGAATTCCCTGATTCTGATTACGTACTTTATGCGAAGTTCAATCTTGCCAAGTTATTCGAAAAAATGAATAACCTTGTCGAGGCAAAAAAACTCTTCGACGAGATATGGCAAAAATCGCCTGACTATGAGTTCGCTCCGGAAGCGTATTTGAAATCGGGATACATCCTCTTCAAACAGAAATCGTACGAGCCGTGCATTAAATTGGCAACGGAGTTTTCCCAAAAATGGAATAATCGGCATCCAGACGTTTATAACGCCGCTGTTTTAGCAGGCGATGCCTTGTACATCACCGGCAATTATGCTGAGGCGGAAAAACAGTACGCTTTTGCCTGCAATCCGAAGGCAGAGGGAATTGACAAGTTTGAACAGATGGACTACGCCCTGTATAATCGCGGGGTTTGCCTTGTTCTGCTTCGAGAGTATGCCAAGGCAGCCGAGCAGTTTTCTGAAATGCTGACCCGATTCCCCAAGTCGAACTATGTCCCGGAAGCGACTCTCGCCTGCGGCGACGCCTGCTGGAAGAACTCGGACGTTAAAAAAGCAAAAGAGTATTTACTCAAGGCGTCAGACAATGATAAAACCAGCGCCAAGGCGAATTTGCTCCTGGCGGAGATTTTCTATAAGGAAAACGATAATCAACAGGCGTTAAAACGAATCGATTTGACGCCGGAATTACAGTTCAAGTGTCTTCCAACGGAACCGGAGGCGCGGCAGACCGCCGTTCGTCAAGCCTGCGTTCTTCGAGCCAGTATTTTCTTTAAGTCAAACGATACGCAGCGTCTTCAAACCTGCGTTAAGCTGTGTAACAACATATCAGCTCAGTGGTCAGATAATCCTTCCGCTCCCTGGGCGGCGTTCCTGGCGGCTCAGGCGGAATACAAACTGGAACAATTTGAGAAAGCCGTAGATCACTGCCGCAAGGTTCAGACCCAGTGGAAAGGTTCAATTTATCATCTTGATTCCCAGATACTCGAAGCCCTCTGTCTGATTCAATTGCAGCAGTATAAAGAAGCTGGCAACTTGTATTATTCGTTGTATAAAAACAACCCCAATGACAATCGCCGGTTCGAGTGGCTTGTTTCGACCTGTAAAATGCTCGACTTGTTTGAGCAGTATGAAACGATTTACAAGATACTTCCCAAAGAAATTCCCAATATCAAATCCAACGTTCTTCGTCCTGAAGCGCTTTATCTGTCCGGGAAGGCGGCGTGCGAACTCAACAGGCTGGACTACGCAATGAATGCGCTGCGCTTTTGTCGGGAAAAATATCCGGATTATTCCGGCATGGATAAAGTCCTGTTTGTTCAGGGATTGGTCTATGAAAAACAAGACAATAATGGCAAAGCGCTAGAAACGTTCCAGAAAATCCTTGACGATTATCCTGAATCCACCGTTAGGCAGGGGGCGGCGTCTCGCATGACGCAGCTTTATCGCGTCATGGGCAACTTCAAAGCCGCTTTGGATCAGGCAGACAGCATTATTGCTCAGGACGTCAATTCAACGTATCGACCTGGCGCGATAATTGACTCCATGTTTATTTTGGTTCAAAACGACATGTGGGATCAGGCGTTGAAACGCGGCGACCTGTTTATAAAAGATTATCCGCAGAATGAAAACGTCGTTGAAGCGTATCGGCTTCGCGCTTTGTGTAAATACAATCTCAAAATGTATGGCGAAGCCGTTGACGACTGCCGCAAAGGTCTGGAAACAGCCCAAAAACAGGAACTGTTGGACAAATGGGAGCTTTTATTGCGTCAGCTTGAGGTTTCGTCTTTGGCACAGCAGGACGACAAAATCGACGAAACTCGAAAAGCGTTCGACGCGTTCATGGACGCCAAAAAACGTCTTGACAAGTCAGTTGCCAATGAAGATTCTGTAATCTATCTTTATGCAAACGCCCTGTACAAAGCAGGTAAAAAAGACGACGCCAACAAACAGTATAAATATTTGTTCGACAATTATAAAACGTCGCCATATCGATTTGAAAGCGCTTTTTCGCTGGGACAGGCGGCGATTGCCTTAAAGCGCATTGATAAAGCCAAGGAGCTTTTTACTTTTGCGATCAACGGTTCAGACGCCGCGGCGGCAATCAAGTCGGCTCATAAAATGGGCTGGATTTACTATGGCGAAAAATCATACGAAGAGGCGTTTAAGCAGTTTGTTCGCGCAGCGGAGATTTACGATGCGTCGTCAAAAGAGGTTTCGCTGCCGGGCGTTGACGACGTTGTCCTCGATTCTCGAGTAATGGCGGCAGAGTGCTTGTATTGGCAGAAGAAGTTCGCCGAGGCGCTGACGCGATTCAAAGATCTGTCGGAATTGCCAATTCAGTATCGGGCGATGAAAGCTCTTCGTACAGCGCAATGCTCTCTTGAAACAGGAGATTTTGAACTGGCTGCCAGTCAGATAGACTCGGTTCTCGATGAGAATAACGCAATCGTTCCTGAATTGGAACAAACGTCCAAAAAATGGGAGCCGGCTTTGCAGCATCTTCGCGCCAAGATCTGGTTTAAGACCAATCAAAAAGACAAGGCGGAAAAACTGTTTGAACAAATTGTAAAGCAAAATGAAGACGTCGACCCGGCTAACGTTCCGGAAACGTCCTTTTTGGCAATTGCGGAATCCTGGTTTTATCTGGGCGAACTGACGTTTCAGAAAGAAGCCTATCGAGATGCAATTCCCAAATATTATAACGTTATCTATGGTTACAAATTCCCTGATCTTCAGGCGGACGCCTGTTACGAGGCTGCGCGGTGTTTTGAAGCGATCAAACAGGTGAATCAGGCTCGAAACATGTATCAGATGATTGTTACTAAATTTCCGAACAGCCCCAAGGCCCCAATAGCTGCGAACAAACTTAAACAATTGAAACAAACCAACCCCTAACGCATTATGAAACGATTATTAACCTCATTGATTGTAACGCTGTTTTTAGCGATTCCTGTTTATGCACAACTTGACAACGCTGCAGCCGATCCAAACTCGACGGCAGACGACGCTCCTTTTGTTCCGTCTTTAGAGGATGAGTCTGCTCCGCCAGCTCTGCCTGATGACGACGCCTCTTTAACGCTTCCGGCGGCAGACGAGAACGCGCCCGCTTCAGAGCCTGACGCTGGGACTGCCCCTGATGCGTCTGAGACAGACCCCAATGCGCCTCCCGTTCTCACTCCTGAACAAATGGCTCAGGAAGCTTTGGCACAGGGCGACAAAGAAGTCGCTCAGCAGGAGGAAGCCGAGCGATTGGCAAAAGAGAAAGAGCAGGAAGAATTGGAAGCCAAGAAGAAAGAGGCGTCCAGAATTGACATTTTGGAACTTATCAAATCCGGCGGATATTTGATGTGGGCGCTTGGCGCTCTTTCCGTTCTGGGTTTGATGTTTATTCTGGAAAGGTTTATTGCGCTGCGTTACAACGCAATTATGCCTCGCCGTCTTTTTAAACAGATTACTCCGTATTTGGAACCGAGCAGGTTTTCTCCCATGGCGATTTGGGCGATTTGTAAAAAATACCGTTCGCCAGCGGCAAGAGTGATTCAGGCTGCGCTTTTGAAAATTGGACGCCCGCTGCCGGAAATTATTTCAGCCGTCGAAGCGGCAAAGCAGGATGAAGCTGCCAATTTGTACAGAAATGTCGGATGGCTGACCCTTGTATCCTCGCTGGCTCCGCTGCTGGGTTTGTTAGGAACGGTTTGGGGAATGATTTTGGCGTTTCACAGAGTCGCCAGTCTGGAAATCGGCGCCAATAGAGCGGAGCAGCTTTCCAGCGGCATTTACGTCGCTCTTGTAACAACGGCTGCCGGTTTGGCAATTGCCATTCCTGTTGCGTTGTTTGCTCACTTTTTTGAAAGCCGAATTCTCAAAGCTTTTCACAAGTTGGATTCCAAACTTCTGCCTCTGTATGACGTTTTGGAAAAGCAGGAAGGCAAGCCGAGAATTTCGTTATCGCAATACCAGTCAAAATAACGCAATCGAAGGCTGCGTTATCGCGGTCTGAAAGAGGGGTTGGCAAGACGCTTGCGTTGTTGATTGTTGAGAGCTCGTTTCATATTAAAATTAAAAAGCCCGCTGACACAAACTTGTTAGCGGGCTTTTTATATCTCAACGACTCGAAGCAAACGATATACGATCGTTTTTTAAGCTTGCAAAAATCACCAGACAACGCGTCTAAATGAAAAACTTCAAGCCGATTGAATCCAAATTAAAGTAACAGCGTTCTGCGGCAATCAATCAACCAGCTGTTCAAAGAGCTGATTGAATTCCGGCATTTGCTTGTCGAGAAATTCGATCCAGTTTTGCGGGTTCCAGATTTCTATACAAACTGCCGCGCCGACGATAATAACTTCGTCGCCTTGACCAACGCCTAAAAATTCCCGAAAGCCTTCAGGAATGAGCGCTCGTCCTTTTGCGTCCAGCTTTAGTTCTTTGTGCCGAGTGGAAAGGAGTCGTCCAAGGTTTTGAACCATGTCAATTCGTCCTTCCATTTTTCCCATCTGGAGTTTTCTCTGAATCAGTTCGACGCCTTGAGAAAGTTTTGCTTTCCAGTTTACAGCGTTCCATAAACTCAGACATCCAGTTCGTTCCTTGGCGAGAATGCAACTGACTGAATTATTTTTTGCTGCAGGTTCCAACGCCTGAATCAATGAGGCGGGAACCGCCAGTCGGTAACGTTCATCCAAGGCGCGAGTAAACTCGCCTTTAATGAGAACTTCGGCAGCAGCGGCATTGTTGACGGACACGATTTTGAGAAAGAGTATTGACTTTCAGCTAAATACTCCGTTCTTTAGTGAAAGTCGCAATCAGTTTCCGGCTTAAAAAGCTCCGTCTTTAGATACCGGCTGAAACCCACGAAAAACATCGGTTTCTGTTTGATGGTGGGTTGATTTCCCACAATCAACAATTTAAGTATACATCAAAATTTTGGCTTTGCAAGGGTCGGGACAGCGTTTTTTTATAAAAAAGAGGTGATTTTTTGGATTTTTTTGATAATTTATACCGAATTCGCCTTGAATTGGCATTTTCAATTTGTGGGAAACTATCCCACATTGTGGGACAGCGTCTCGCCGCCGAGTTGAGAGTTGCGAGAGTATTAGGGAGTGGGGAGTAGGGAGTGGGGAGATTAAGCTTTTAGCTTCTAGCTCCTAGCTTTTAGCTTGGTTATTATTGTTTCAGGCTTTAAATATAAACACTGAGAACTACAAATGCACAAGCTAATGGCTAGTAGCTGATAGCTAGCAGCTTACAAACTATTCCCTATTCCCCATTCCCTATTCCCTCCTCTACTGCCTACTGCCTCAAACAACCGGCGCGTCTTCTTCTTTATGTTCCGAGACAATTTCCGCGGCGAGTTTGGCGCCGAATTGCGTTGTGCCTTCTGAATTGTTTTGGACGTCATTCAGAACCGGATAGGTTGGCGCATCCTGTTTAATCTGATATTGTGTAACGCTTGGGAAAGCGAAGTTGACGCCCAGCCGTTTGGCAAGACGGATGATGTCCAGAATAAGCTGCTGACGCGCTGTATTTTCTTCTTCGGCGCTGTGCGCTATGAAAAAGCAAACCAGAAGAATGTTAATGCTTGAATCGGCAAACTCATTGACGCAAACGCGGACGTCGTCCTTTCGCGTATTGGGATTCGATTCAACCAGAGTTCGAATCCCGCCGCAGAACGCTTCCATTAATTCAACAGGCGTGTCGTATTCAACGCCAATAAACGTTTTGAATTGACGGTGCAGACGTTTTCCCATGTTGTTTATCGTACTGGTCGCCAAAGAGCTGTTGGGGATAACAACTAACGAATTGTTGAACGTGCGAATTCGGGTTGATCTCAAGCCGATTGTTTCTACAGATCCTTCTACGCCATCGGCGGCAATCCAGTCTCCGAGGGTAAACGGCCGGTCAAGGAGAATCGTCAAAGAGCCAAAGAAATTGGCGATGGTCTGCTGAGCTGCAAATGCGACAGCGATACCGCCGATGCCCATACCTGAGATGATTGCCAGGGGTGAAAAGCCAAACGCCTGAGCAATTGCGAGCGCGCATAGGAAAAATATCACGCATTTCAAAGAGCGGTTTGCCAGTTCTACCAGAACGTTGCCGGTTTTGTTGGAAGAGCGGACAAAGCGCCTTCGAAGCCATTCCGCGAAAACGTCGCACAAACGAATCAAGGAGATCATCCCCAAAACGATTCCAAGGGGATGAATTGTCCACCTTGCCCATTGAATTACGTTTGGCGCAGCATGGACGAAAACCAAACCGCGATACCAAATATATAACATCGCCAAACCTGCCAACGGACTCAGCGCTCGTTTTAGCAGTTCGATATAGCTCTCGTCCACTTTGACAAACTGTAACGGAATAAGTATCAAATACACCATTAAAAACGGAGCAATTATATAAACCAAATATCCGATAATGAAAAACGCAATGAGGATAATCCATTGAATATACATCATTCCCAAAAACGTTTGAAAAACGCCTTCAGGAAGATTTTTCATCCATCCTTTTTTAACAAAGGCGGGCGGACGATTCTCAAGAAGTGTATAATTCTTTTCGATATTTGCCACTGTTGCTGAAGAGAATTTCCAGGCTCCATCCGACTGCTTGACAAGCACAATCGCTTCAAGCTCCTTTTCAGGCCAGAGATAATATGTGTCTTTCTCGCACTGCTCTGGAATCTTTTTAAGAGAAAAATGTTTCAAACGAATAAGAATCTGTTCTAAATGATAGACCAGCATATATTTTTCTGCGTCCTGCGAGTCTGACGGCAGTTTGGATAAATCCATGGTCAACAAAGCGTCGTCATAATTCCGATTGTACGTCGATTCCAAAAAGAATTGTACCAACGCTCTAGGGTTCTGAATATTCTGAAAGACGCGCAGAGTGTTGGCGTCGATTGTGGGCGGTTCTTCATCGGTTTTAGACTGTTCTTCGTTAGCTGTTGATTCCGCTTGAGGTTCAGCCTGTTCCGATTCAGCAGACGTTTCAACCTCAGAAGACGCATCTTTTCCAACAGACGCTGACGTCTTTGAGATTTCCGCCGGATAGACCTCTTGAGGAATTTTGTCTTCTGGAATTTCCTCTACCGAAACGTCCTCAATTTCTACATTTTCTTCATCCAGTTCTGAATCTGCGGTTTGATCGTCATCGTTAACCGACCCCATTTGAATCTCGGGCTGTTTCAGTTCGGTAGGGATGGCTTGTTTAGGCTCTGCCGCGTTTGGGAAGACGTTTGAATACGCTTTGGTAAAAACGTTAAACGGATTCTGAGTCGCAGATGCGTTTTGCGCCATTCCAGGATTGACAAAGGTCAGAACTGTCAAAGTGAACAGAACTGCGCTCAACAAACGAGCAATAGTCTGTCGGACAGAAATTGTGTATGACTTTTTATTCATGATAATAGTAATGTTAACGGGAATTGTAATAATATGTGCTTAAAATCCGTAACTGCTATATAGCAAATTTTAAAAGATTGAAATAGAGCAATTTTAGAAAATAATAAAATAGAGAAAAGAAAAAACGCAGGACTCTGAAAGGGCGTTTTTCAGATGGACGCCCCAAGTCCTGCGTTTGAGTTTGACGTTTTATCGTCTGACGATTTTATTGTCGCTTTTTGCGATTGGTGTATTTGGAATTGAGCAGCGTTTTCTTCTGCGGAGTCAGCGGAATGTTATACTTTACCGGTTCTGGCGTGAGAGCTTCCGGTTCTTTTTCTTCTGCCACAGCCTCGGCGTCCAGCTTGATTTCTTCCAGACTCTGTGCCGAACCGCTCAACTGGACGCTTAATATTGTGTCGCTGGAGTCGCACACGCCAGCGGCGCTAGCGGCGACAGGCGCAACAACGTTGTTCTGTGCATTTTGCGCCGCCAGATCGGCAATCAATTCTTCGAGAATGGCGTATCTGTCCTGGTAGTACGGACTGAGAGGAATGGACGGAGCTGGAATACTGGAAACAACTGTCACGCGGAGCGTATAGTCCGTGTACCGACCGCTGGCAATCGCGCCGTTGTTATGGGTAATTTCTGTCGCTCGAACCGTGATGTTATAAACGCCCGACGTGTAAGAATAAGGAATCGACCAACTGACAAGCCCGGTTGTTGCGTCAAGACTGACGCCCCTCGGCGCGTCAACGAGCGTATACGCAATCGAATCGGCGGAATTGTTCGGGTCAACTGCTTTGAAGGAAACCGTCAGTTTCGAGCCGGGATAGACGGCGTTCGTTTCAGACGAGACCGGGCGAACAAACCTTGGCGGGGTGTCGCTTACCGTTATTACATCGTAAGATTTTTGAGCGACATTGCCAGCGGCGTCCGTCGCTTTGACGGTAATCGATTCCGGGACTCCGGCGGTAAAGTCCGGATTCCAGCTGATAACGCCCGTAGTAGAATTAATCGTCATTCCGCTTGGCGCGTCAACCAGAGAATAACGAATTGCGTGCTCGTCTGTCGCGCTTGCCGTTGACGTAAACCGGACGCCTTCGATTATGACGTTGTTAGTCAACTCGTCAGCCAGAACCGGGGCGACGGTTTCGACTTCGATTGTCAAGGCGTTGGACATCGCGCCCATAACGTCGACCAGAACCGCGCCGTCATCGGTCTGAACAGTTGCCTCTTGCGGCTGAGCTATTGTAATGGCGTGTTCGCCGTCTGACAGCGTCCAGCCGTAGGTGGATGTAACAACGCGAGAGGGGACAACGACGTCGCTTTCAATCCCGATTACGTTGTTGTCGGAAAACAGACAGACGGGTTTGCCCGGCGTCAGGTTTTGACCGAGGAACGACAGCGTTGTAACAGTATTGGAGTTGTTGTTATTGGTAAGATACACGTCGTCAACGCTCAGACCGGATCCTGCTGTGTATTCCAGAGACGGCGCGCCGGCAACGGCATCTTCCCAAGCGTCCTGGCTGATAACGTAAATCTTTACGTCTTGCGTTGCAGTCAGAGTTTGCCCGGTAATCGTTTTGATAGCTGTAAAGGTAAACGAAGCGCTGTCGCCTTCAATGGCGGCTTGAGGCAGTTTCATGACAATCTCGTACTGCGTGTACAAATACTCTGTTCCGCCGTCGTTGTAAATCAACATGGATCGACCGCGAAGCGTGGACGCGTCAAATCCGGAAGGAACGCTAGTTGGATAAATTGCAATCTGAGAGTTTGTCGGGTCAGGGTCGTACGCCTGAACGTAGAACATGATCCATTGCCCGGCAGTTCCCGCCTGAGCGTTGGTTGGATAGAAGATCGGATTGTCCTGCGTTTCGTTGACGTCGATAGTAACCTCGACTGTAGAGAATTTTCCTCTGCCGTCCGAGGCGCACAGAATCAGGGAATACTGATTGCCGCCGCATTCTTCGCCGGGCGTCCAGGTCAGAACGGCGCCGCCGTTGGCGTCTGTATCTGACAGCGTCAGCTGATTGGCGATGGCTTCCGGAGCATATAAAATCGACCATGTTACAACGTCGCCCTCGTCCGGGTCTGAAGCGCGAAACTGAATGGTAAGCTGCTCTTTTTCAAACGCTTCTGCAACGCCGTCAATCAACAAGCACGCATTGCCGTTTTCCCAGCTGGGGGTGGAAAAGAGCGGATCGAGAATCGTTGGCGCGTTGGCGTCGTCAGAAGAAAAGATGGATATAGTCAAACCGTCCAGAGCGTCGCTTTCTAACCGCTTACCGGTAATTCTAGTGTTGCCGACGGAAACGTCTGTCGTCAAAACCTGCTTGACGGAAAAATCGTGCATTCCGTAGTTCAGCGTAATGTCGGAATTCATCGTGACTGTAACGTTTCCATTTGTATTGACGCACTGCGCCGACCCGATGCAGGTTTCAACGCCGTTGATTGTCGTCCAAACTTCGACTGTCATGCCTTTTGTCGCGCCGGTTACGTTAAACTGCAAGCCGGATCGATTGCTGGTTTCGTTACCGGATTCCCCGGGACCGTAACTGGACGGGGCGAGCGTCAGCCCCGTCGGCTTGGACGGCAGAATATAAACCGGCGTCATCTGGGAATCTCCATAGTTCCAGTCGGCATCCTCTGTCCCACCCGCGACGACTGTATACCAGTTATAAACGCCGGGTTCCAGATACGCATGAGTTGACTGGTTTTGCGTGTAAATCTCGTAGTATCCGGTAGACGAATCAAACGAATAGCAATAGGTTAGCAGATCAGACGATCCCTGTTTATACAGACCCATCCAGTAATAGATGGTATCGGAATCGATGTCTTTGGCGTTAACCAGCCCGTTGACGTACGCTGCCGACTGCCCGGACTGAGACAGCGGAATAACGATTTCTTTCGCGTTGAAATCGGTAATAAACGGTTTAGAGTTGGTCGAATCCGCCTTGGAAATATTGACTTTGACCCGGATCTGTTCCGACTCGTTCCCCTGGGAATCGACGGCGGTTACCGTCATATAGGTTGTATACGCGCTGTCTGTTGTAACTTTCAGGTTCGACTTGAGCGTAGCGGTCGCTCCGACAGCCGTTGTCCCGTTGTTGGCGACAGCGTAGGCGTTTCCCTCGACAATTTCCGCGTTGACAACCGTAATCGGCGTAGACGGCCAATCGCTGTACTGATACTGCTGACCGTTAATTGTTACAACGTGAGTTCCCGTTTCAACGGCGCTGATTGCGTCGAGAACTTCGTATCCGGAAACCAGTTTTCCGAAAATGGACAAATCGGAATTCAAGCTCGTCTGCTTTCCGTCGGTAATATAAAACTGCGCCGTGTTCGTATCGTTCCCGGCAAGAGTTGTCGACGCGGGCAGAAATCCAATCAGCCCTTTGGTTGTATGCTGAAGCGACGAGTTGAAGTTGTCGTCGATGGTTGAATAATCCTCTGCAATATACTCGTTGGACGCGTTGAACGAACCGCCATAAATCAGAGCTCCATTTTTGACGTAGTCAATGAGCGTCTGATTGTAAAAGCCGCTGTTAGTTGCTTCGATTGCTCTGGCAACGGAATCTGGCGCTTCGTTGGGGAACAGTTCAAAGACCATCGTTCCAGTCTGAGAAACGCCTTGAGCGTTCTTCCACGTAACCGTCATTTTCAAATACGGATTGCTCTGGGCGGTTATATCCGTTCTTTTCCCTGCAGAAACGGCGGCGCTGAGATAATTGGTATTGTCCGGAGTAACGCGAAAATAGATTTCGTCTCCATCGGCGTCAGTCGCGGTAAGGGGAATCTGATACGTCGCGCCTGAAGTTATGTCAACCGAATAACAGCCTGCCTGATTGTCGTAATCAAGCGCCGACAAATTCAAAATCGGCGCTGCGTCCAGCAAAGCGCGTTCCTCAAGCGCTTCAAACTGAATGCGTCGACCTTGCTTAACGGTTCGGCGTGATTTTTGGTTCAACATTCCCAAAATTTTGCCCCATTTGGAAAGAAACTGTTTCATAACGAATATTGATGGTAATTGATAAATTAAAACCCGAGAATCAGCGGTCAAAATGCCAATTGCTCTATTTCACTGCGTCTAACATCGGTATATATATTAATTCTCTTAATTTAGAGGTCGTCAATTCAAATTAGTTCCCCCATGTTCTCTATAATATACACGATATTATTCATAAAAGCAGAAAAAATATCGTTTATCGCAGGCGCCCTATTGTCAATAATTGATATAATCGTTATAATAAAAACAGTTATATATTATAGATTTACAAGGGAAACGGGAACGATTTTTTAGAAACCAGGTGCGGGAAACGAGTAATGACCGATGTTTTCAATCGACGGGAACGGATTTTGACGCTCTCGCTGAGGGGACGTTTGCTAACATCCCGCCGGAAGAACTCCCGCCGTCTGCGCCGAAAAACTGGGTCTGGACGCCGCCGCTGACAGAGCCGGAACCGTTTGCCTACATGCCCTCGGCTCTGATTCTGACTTTTTTGGCGGCAGGGACGATTCTCGATAATTTCGTTCTCAACTGGTCGTGGCGAATCTGGCTCAACGTCGGACTGCTGACAATGCTGTTTTGGTTCGGTTCGACGTTTCTCAACCGCGCTTTCCGTCAGGTTCTCGGGTCGGTTTTGGTCTTTGTTGCTCTGGCTTCAGTCGGCGGACTGTGGCACAATTGTTTCTGGAACGCCTATAACCGAGTTGACCTGTTCTCCCGCTGCTCTGAGAAACCATGTTCGTGCGTCATTCGAGGAACCATTCTTGACCCGCCTCGCCGAACGCGTTCCCCGCAAGGTTTTTCTCCGATTCCGGAATACGACAAAACCGTCTTTACCGTTCGAGCGAACAGCGTCCGTTCCGGTCAAACGTGGACTCCGGCAGACGGGAACGTTCGGGTGTCTGTAACAGGACATTTGACCGGCTTTGAAGTTGGGGATGCAATTGAACTTGTCGGCTCGTGCTCTTTGCCCAACAACGATTCTGCCGGTCGATTCAATTACCGGGATTTTCTTCGCAGCCGCCGCATTCTGACCGTCATGACGGTTCGCAGTCCAGACGGAGCGACCAGACGCGCTCAAGAGCGTCGAGCGTCCATTCAAGGCTGGATTGGCTCATGTCAGCGCAAAGCGCAAGAGTCTCTGGAAAAGCGGTTTTCCATAACGCGAGAAGCGCGGCTGGCGTCTGCCTTTTTGCTGGGAAACAGAAACGATCTGCCGGAAGGCGTAGTTGAACAGTTTCAGGAAACCGGGACTATTCACGTGCTGGTCGTTTCCGGGCTTCACGTTGGGATTTTGACGACGCTGCTGCAGTTCGCGCTTAGTTTTGCGCCGATGTCGAGAAAAGTTCGATACTTTATCGTCTGCGGGATGATTCTGTTTTACATTCTTCTTACCGGCGCGCAGCCTCCGGCGGTGCGAGCAGGCGTTTTGTGTCTGACGGCAACCGCCGCTCTCGCGTTCAATCAGCGGCCTCTGTCTTTTAACGTCCTTGCTTTGTCAGGAATAATCGTTTTGATTCTCAACCCGTCGTCGGTATTTCAGACTGGAACTCAGCTGTCGTTTTTAACCGTTGGCGCGATTATCGCCATGGCGCCGACGGCGGAGAAAATCGCCTGTTACATTTTTCCCGTCGGGAACGAAAATAACGTTGGAATTGGACGCCGCCGGCAAGGGAGCGCTCGAAAAAACGTTCACAGAATTCTTGTTACGCTGATTCTGAGCTTTATGCTTTTGGGCGTAATTGCGCCGCTGATTGCAACCCGCTTTCACGTTCTGTCGATCTTTTCCGTACTGCTCAATCTGGTTTTAAGCGTCCCGATTTTCATTTCCATCATGACGGGAATGATCGCCATGCTGCTCAGCCCCTTCGATTCCTTTTTCCTGTTCGACTTTATTGCCAATGTCAGCGCGAAGATTTGCCAGAGTTCGCTCTGGACAATGGACTACATCGTTCAAACCGTTCATTCCTGGCGCTGGTCGCGATTCTGGGTAACCGGTCTGAACGAACCGCTGTTAATCGCGTTTTACGTTATTCTCTTTGCGTGGGCGTTTAGCCGATGGTGTCGCGCTCGAAGCATGATTATGGCGTCGGCGCTGGCGATTTGGCTGGCGATTATTTCGTTCATTCCGATTTACGCTTCTCTGACGCGCCCGGAACAGATGGACGTGGAATTTATCAACGTCGAACATGGGCTGTGTACGCTCATTCGTCTGCCGGACGGCAAAAACATCCTTTACGACGCTGGCAAAATGACAAGTCCCGAACGGGGCGTGGAGTCCGTATGCGATTATCTCTGGAAACAGGGAATCACGAAGATTCACGGCGTTATTTTGTCCCATTCAGACGCCGACCATTACAACATGCTCCCGACGCTTTCCGAACGCTTTGCCATCGACACGATTTACGTTTCGGAAATGATGTTTGACGATACCGACAACGAAACGCTTGAGAAATTCAAACGCTATCTGGACAAAGCGAACGTCAAAGCGCATGTCGTATATCGCGGAGACAAGTTGGGGAATTCAAAACAGTACAAGATAGAATTTCTTCACCCCGGTCCCGGCGGCGTTTTGGACTTGCTCAGCCCCGAAAACGCCAACAGTCTGGTTGTCGACCTGGAATACGCCGGACGTCACGTTTTGTTGACCGGCGACCTGGTCGGAAATGGCGTTAGAGAAATTTCCATGGAAGAGTCGCCCGGCTTCGACGTCGTTCAGGCGCCGCACCACGGCTCGCATTTAAGCCTCACGCCAGAATTTATTCAATGGCTTCACGCCAAGTACGCCGTCTTTTCCGAGGCGAGGGTCTATCCACAAAAGCAGGGAAGAGCCATGTTTGAACAGGCGGGCGTTCAAGTTATCCATACCGGATCGGATGGAACTGCCCGATTCGCCATTTTCCCCAATGGGGAGTTAACAGCGCGCTTTGGGCAATGATTGAATTCCCGCCTGACCAATCGCGTTAACGATTCTTTTCTTTGATTAGAATAGAACTCTCATGCTCAAAGCCAGCATGTCAGCGGCGGTGGATACGGAAATGGGCATTCCAATCGGGGTGGCTCCATTAAGCGAATTTCTGAACGTGTGTCCGTAACAGAGCGTCGCTTCGATCTGATCCGTCAGCTTGATTGATCCGCCAAAATACAGCATGTGCTGATGGCAAATAGGGCTGGCGAGGTTGCGATACGCGTAGGAGTCCGGAATGGGGTTGTCGTTGTAAACGTATCCCATGCGAGCAGTGAGGCGTTCGTTGAGGATTCTTTGAGCTCCCAAATGCAGACTGAACATATTGTGCCAGCCGAGCAGTTTGACGTCGCCGCAGCCGTCGTAGATGAAGTATCGCAAGTCAGCGGCAAGAAGCGTGTTTTGGAATCCGCGGTAAGACGCTCCAATGCTGATAATCTGCGGAACGGTAATGTGCAGCTTTCGGACGTTCGGACCAAGATAGGTTCCGTCGGCTGCGTATTCTTCAGTCTGGAAACGGAACGGTTCCATCCATTGAGGGGACTTGTAGCTGAACCCGAACGCCCAGTTGCAGTGAGTGTCGTAATACAGACCAAACTGGAACCCGCCGCCGAACATGTATCGGGACGACGTTCCGCTGGGGAACTGTAACGCGCCGGCTTCTGCTGGCGGAATAGAAATATAAAGCGGATCGCACAATATCTGAGCCATCGTCAGTGTGGGCGCGAAACCAAAACTCAGATTTTCGGTCAGCTGATACGAAGCCGTTGGAGCGAATTGCAGCATCATAATGTCCGCATTGAGCGTTGCCAGGGCGGAAACCGTTGGATCCGGTCCAGCAATTTGCTTCAGAGAAGGATACGCCGCTTTCGCGCCGCCCAACGTCGACAATCCCAAACCAAACGTCCAGCGAGAGCATGGATTTTTTGAAACGATGCCAAAGTTAGGTGCAACCGCGACGCCCGGCTGTCCGTTGACTTCTCCATACGGCGTATTAACTCTCATATTGGGAAGAATCATCGCGGCGGAGAACCCCATTTCGCTTTGCGGAAGAGCGGAAATAGTTGCAGGGTTCCAGGTTAGCGCACCCATGGAGTCAAGCGGCGCGCCGACAGCGGCTCCGCCAAAGGACTCGTTCACGGCGCCAACGCCTCGCATAAAAATGCCTTGACCAAACGCCGGAGACAAAAACAGTGTGCAAAATCCTATTGTTGCTAACAATAAAACAGCAGTCTTTTTCATTTTTATTTCCCTTGTCTATAAAATAGCTATCTTTCCTTCCTTCGCGCATTTGACAGCCAAACGCGGCAGAAAAAGGAATAAAGAGGGTTGTTATAATTGTTTAATAACGTAATTCATGTATATAAATACATTTCAGTATATTCGTAATATCGGGCAGAAATATTAAAAAGACAAGAAAAAACAGAACTCAAAACTAAAAATTTATATAATATTACATGATATTTACAAAAGCAGTTTTCTAATGACGATTTAAGATGTATAGAGCTTAAGCGCTTCTTACCAGCGATTCCCGAAATTCTTCTGGAGGAATAACGTTGATGAAACACCCGGTTCCGAGTTCGAACCCGGCTATTGAATTCACTCGGGGGATTATTTCCATTCGCCAGCGGAACAGCTCTGGAATGCGCCCGTCAATTCGAGGAGCGGATCGAAACACGATGTTGTACGATGGCGTAACGGGTTCGTCATTTTGAATAGATTCTGATTGGTTATTATATGCAATGAGAACGTTTTCCAGACGCGGTAATAACCGCGACAGCAAAGCTCCCAATTCGTCCAGAACGACGTCTGGAGCGTTTTCCATATCCGGACGATGTTCTCGAGGCATAATCCAGGTTTCGCCGGCAAATCGGGATAAAAACGGGCAGAAAACGACAAAGTTTTCCGTCAATTCGACAATGCGTTTTCCCAGCTGAAGCTCTTTATTGAGAATATCCGTCCAAAACAGACGCCCTGTCTGGTTGGCGTACCGTTCAAGTTCATCAAGCTCGTTTTTGACAATCGGAGGAATCATCGGCAAGCCGACAATTTGACTATGAACGTGTTCCAGCGACGCGCCGGCGACAATTCCCTGATTTTTGAACAATTGAACGTATTGACACGATTCGTCTTTATAAAAAGAACGAACTTTATTTGCGTATAATCGCGTCATACGCTTCCACTGATCTTCCCCCAGCAAACCGCAGCGTTTGTCATGCCGCGGCGATTCGATAATGACTTCATGCCGTCCGCATGCCGCCTGACGCGTCCAAAAGTAAGGATTAGAATCCGCTCCGGCAGAAAGCTGAAATTCCAGTTCCGCCCACGGTTTGGAAAAGACTACTGCCGGGTATCGATTGGGAACGCATCTCAGCGCCCAGTGAGTCGTTCCCGGATAATAAACAACGTCTGTTGGAGAAGGCGTTTGTTCTTCATTCCCCTTGCAAAATGGACAAGCATGAAACGTTTTATCGCTGCCAGATGAACTGAACGGTCTGTTTGCCCGTTCTCCGGCAACGATTACGCATTTACGGGAAAACGAATTAATACGAAATTCCGGCATGGTTGGCAGACGGCAGAGAGTAGACGGCAGGCAATAGCTTAACGTCTACTGCCTGCTGTCTTTTCAATACAGCCTTTAATTTTTAAATTCCAACGTTCCAATCATTTGCACATCGGTTTCTCCAACCGATTCGGCGTTTTCGCCGTCGAGCGTAAACATGAATACCAACTGCTGAGAAGCCTTTTGTCCCTTGAGCATGTAGTATCCCCAATGAGTGTTGTCAGCCGAATCGGAAGCAACGACCTGGAAAACGTTCACGTTAGATGGCGACATCTCTTCGTTGGCGGCGACAATTGAACGCGTCTTTTCGCCGTCTTCCAAAACGGCTTCTTCGACTTCTTTTTTGAACTCTGCCAGCGTCATGTTTTTCATTGTTTCCGGATTGCTCGTCTTGTTGATGACGCATTGAGCAATGTATTCCCCCTGATGCATGAATCGGAAAATGACCTGGTTGGGTTCATTTCTGAAAATACACCATCTTCGATCGTGGAACATGGTCCAGGAGCCGTCTAAAGATGTATAATGAATGAGCAGCAGCTCGTTTGTCGGTTCCGTCCACTGTTCAGCTGTCAGTTTAGCGTCATCGGCAGGCGCCGCAGGAACAATCGTCATTTGAACTTGTGTCTCAATTGCCAGATCTGGCGTAATGGGGCCAGACTGTCGTTCTTCATTCGTTACCATGCCAGCCCAAATAATACGATTGATTTTCAGGCTAAAATAATACTTCAATTTGAAATTGATAGTCGTTGATACGCCGTCAATTTCGCCAGCCGCTCTTCCCTGAACGTCGATAATGGCAGTTGTTCCTTTGACGTCCGACAAAACCTGTTCAACCTGAGCCTGAGTCAACAAGTCCAATTGAAGCAGCGCTCCGAGCGAATCCTCTGAAATAGACCAGGTGTCTCCAACAGCAACCGGTTCCGTTGGCAAAAGGGTTTCCAGCGTCAGACTGGGAGCCATAACCTCCAAAGCGTCCAGTTCGTCCTGATTCATGCAGTATTTTTTGTGGAAGAAAATCACATTCGCGCCCACGACGTCAACGTTGAGCATCATCTTTTCTTCCGGAAGAGCAAGGCTATCCTCTTCTCCGTTAACCGTTCTCTGAACAGTTACGGATTGATAGTTTCTAATTGCCTGAATGCTGAACGTGTTGTCCGCCTCTCCGGATTTAATGGTTTTTTCATTATATTGAAGCTTGGTCTGCGCTTTAACCGGGTAAACGTCCATTTCAACAGTACTTCCATTTGCCGCTTTGACGGTCGTTTTTTCAGGCTTTGCCGCTCCAGGAGGAAGCTTATCGCTGTTTTCTGCAGATGGAACCATCAGCTTGCCTTGAATAATTTGCTGATAGGAAACCTTATCCATTGCCCCAGCCTTTCGACCGGATTTAAGAATGTACTTCTGACCAGCAGCCTGCGTTTGAGCCGGCGCCGCCTTCGGACCGGCTGCGGTCTGCTGAGCAAACGCTGAAACGCAAGAAAACAATAACGCCAATCCAAGCGTTACAGCACAATAAGTTCGAGTAATTTTCATGTTTTTGGTATTTGTTATGTTGAATCTAAATGTCTTTCAAACCAAACCGTTGATCTGAATAAACTATTTTGACAGTACTGATATTATCGGATATTCTAAAATGATGGATTAGAGAAAATACGAACTTTTTGGCAAATCCGATAACTGAGTATTGACGCGGTAAGTTGCAAGCAAAAAGTGTGTAAATTCTATATTATTACCCACAACGACTTATCGCTTTTCTATCAAAATAACGATTGTTACAAGCAATTATACGATATCAGCAAACTGTGCATACTGCGTGCCTTTCCTATCTTTCTATCTTTCCCTTCTTCCTATAATACTATTGTGGTAATTATGATTTGTTTTCCATAAAAAAGAGCTATGAGTAATATTCCAGAAGAAAGAATTCAGCTGTTAAACCTTTGTCCGGAAAACCCTAAAGGGAAGTATGTGTTATACTGGATGGACGCTTCTATTCGTCAGAAAAACAACAGCGCGTTGGAATACGCGATTGAGTTGGGAATGCAGTATAAAAAAGGAGTCGTTGTTTTGTATTGCCTCCATACAAAAGGACGGCTCAGTTCACGTCGACGGGCGAGATTTGCGCTGGAGTCGCTGCGAGAGCTGGAAAAGACGCTTGCGGCGCGGGGAATTCAGTTGGCTGTTGTGTATGGAACGGCTCAGGAATTGGCGCCGTCGTTTTGCGTTTCCGCATGCGCGTTAGTTATGGACTGCGCCTATTTGAGAGAAGACCGAATTGTTCGCAACGAAATCGCTCGAAACGTTTCGTGCGCCTGCATTCAGGTTGAAGACAACGTCGTTGTCCCTGTTGAGACTGCCAGCAGTCACGCAGATTATTCCGCCAAGTCGTTTCGTCCTAAACTGGCGGCGAATCTGAATCGCTTTTTGACTCTTCCAGACAGAAACGTTCCTCCTGTTTCGACGCTTAACGTCAACCTGATGAAACTGGATTTATCGGACTTCGATCGGATTGAAAACCAGCTGACGTTTCCATACGACGTCGCTCCAGCTGCCGATTTTCCCGGCGGCGAAACCATGGCGGACAAACGATGGCGAAGATTTCTTAAATACGACCTGGCGCGATACGATCAGCGTCGAAACCCCGCGGCGGGCGTAACGTCTGCCCTTGGTCCGTATTTGTCTTTTGGATGTATTTCTCCCGTTGAGATATTGATCCGTTTACGCGAAATCCTCAAAGACGATTACCTGATTAGCTGCACTGACGAACAACGGGAGCTTCTTCCGTCTAATATAGCCGCATTCGAAGACGAAATACTGACTCGCCGGGAATTAGCCGTCAACTTTGTGTGGTTTACGCCTCAATACGATACGTTTGAAGGCTTGCCGCGCTGGGCGCAAAAAACGCTCGAATTGCGTTCCGTTGACGATCGGGAATATATCTTTTCATTCAGCGAAATGAAAAGCGGGAAGACGTCCGACTGCTATTGGAACCTGACTCAGCTGGAACTGGTTAAGAATGGCTGGCTGCCGCCGCATACGAGAATGTATTGGGGAAAACAGCCGCTGTTATGGACTCGAGAGCCTGTAGAGGCGTTTAAATGCGCGCTTCGTCTGAACAATATTTATCAGCTGGACGGAAGCTCTCCCGGCGGCTTTGCAGGCGTGAGTTGGTGTTACGGACTGCACGATTTCCCGTTTCACGCCCGACCCGTTTGGGGATACATTCGCCCCATGACTCGACATCCCAAACTGCCCATGGACGATCCTGATTGTCTGTCAATTAGACAGTTCGACTAATTATAAACAGGAAACGCATTGTCTGTTCAAGCCTAATCGTCTGACGGAATCCTGTATACGGCGCTGCAGCCTTGCGTTTCCTCCAGACGAATCTCTAACCAATTTAGTTTCGTTTTGGCAGAAAGACGTTTCCAAAGGCGCGTTGCAATCGTTTGAGCGATCAATTCCGCCGTTGTATTGACAACGTCCAGAATCACGCAATGGTCAGCGGGAATCGACCAAAACAGCGGCGAACCGTCTGGCTGAGTATACAAAATCTCGATTTGAGAACCGTTTCTTTCAATGGCGAAATCACTGTTGTTTCCTGGGAGAAGAAGGCGTTCGCGCCACGGCTGCAAGATTTTCGCCAGGGCCTGGTTGACCGCTATAAAGTCGACAGCGTACCCTGCCGCGTTGAGCGGGGCGTCAAGAACCGCCTCGACGCGAAAATTGTGCCCGTGAAGCGGCTCGCAGACCCCGTTTTCAAAAACGATAAAATGACTTGCGGAAAAATATCCGCCGGAACAAGCGATTCTCATAATAATTTAAAAAGCTAAGGAAATGTCGTTGGGCGTATTCGCTGCTGTTAATCTAATTTAATAATTTGTTCTATTTTAACAAAATATGGCGTATTTTCCAGAAATCTCTCTGGTATACGTCTTGATTTTTTGTTATAATAGGATATAATTCAATGTAAAAGTTATGTAAAACTTTTGTAAAGAAGCTGTAAAAAACAGCCGAAATATATTAAATAAAATTTTACTGAATACTGCGCGCCGGTTTGCCGGAAAGCTTAGGGAATTGGGAACAGTAATTAGTTTTTAGTGGTTAGCGCTTAGTTCGCAAGCGCTCATCTAACTAACCACTTACTACTTACCACTCACCACTCCCTATTCCCTATTGTACAACAAAAATTATGGAAATCAATAACGATTCGATAAAAAATACGGATTTACTGCCAGAGACTCAAAAGCCCGGACTTTGGAGCGTCAGCTTTTTTTCGATGCTTCTGACTCAGTTTTTGGGGGCGTTCAACGACAACATGTTCCGCTTTTTGATGATCCCCATCGGCGTCTTTTCGTTGCAGAATTATCTTCTTAAATTGAAAGAACTTCCGTCTTGGGCAGCGTATGTCGGGATTACCAGTTCAGACCCTCAGGCTTTGCAGGAGCTGGCTCAAAAAGCGATTTTGTTTGTCGGAGCGGAACTGTTTTTGATTCCCTTTGTTTTGATGGTTGGACCAGCTGGTTTTTTGAGCGACCGGTTCCGTAAAGATCAGGTTATGGTCGGAACGAAGATCGCCGAAATCGTGATTATGGGCTTTGGCGTTCTGGCTCTCCTGTCAGGAAACGTATTTTTTCTGCTTGTCGTTCTGTTTTTTATGGGAACGCAATCGACGTTGTTCAGCCCGGCAAAATACGGGAGCATTCCAGAAATGGTTCATCCGGAACAGATTCCAACCGCGAACGGGCTTGTCTCCATGACGACCATGGCAGCGTGCATTTTTGGAACCGTTTGCGGAGGAATTCTGTTTGAATTGACGTCTGTCATCGATAAATCAGGAGCGATCCCGACTTGCGCCCAACCGGGACAAAGCCGCGTCTGGATTTCCGCCTGCGCGCTGCTGGGAACGGCTCTTTTAGGTCTGCTTGCAAGTCTGTTTATTAAACCGCTCAAAAAAGGAAATCCGGAGGTCAAATATCCGTACAATCCCTTTGCGGGCGTCGCTTCCGACATGAAGTTTTTGTATTCCTGGCGAGCGATTTGGGCGGTAACGTTTGCCAGCGCGTTCTACTGGGGAATTGCTGCGCTGCTTCAGCTTAACATAGACAAATACATCTTCCCGGAATTTGCTTCAATGGACAACCGCTTTGCCGCGAACCTTTGCATGGGCTTGATGACAATCGGGATTGCCGTTGGCGCCGTTCTGGCAGGCGTGATTTTGCGTGGAAAGATTTCCATGAAATTGCCGACGTTTGCTGTTTTGGGAATGGCGGCTTGCTGTATAGCATTATGTTTTTCGCCCGGCGCGAACGCGAACGGCTATTATTGCGCCTTGGGGCTTTTAGCCTTATTAGGCATCTTTGCCGGGATGTACGACATTCCTTTGATGTCGTTCATTCAAGACCGATCGCCGGCGGAACATCGCGGACGAATTATCGCCTCAAGCAACTTTATCAGCAATACTGCGATGCTTTTGGCGCCGATTATATTTCTCGTTCTAACGGTTTTTGCCGGTCAGACGGCGCGTTCCGTTTGGTTTTGGAGTGGAATTGTCTCCTTGCCGGTCTTTGCCATTCTTTTCTTCTTCGCTTATTTAAAACAGTGCGTTTATTGGATTTTTTGGATTTATTTCCATCTTCGATACAAAATCGAAATTGTCGGCGAAGAAAACGTTCCCAAAGATCGCCCAATCCTGTACATTTGCAATCATCTCAGCTTTTTGGACGGTTTGCTGGGCGAGATGTTTTGGCCTGGCTCTCCCCGCATGCTGATGTGGTCGGATTTTACAAAGGGGCCTTTTTTACACCATTTGACAGTTGACCTCTACAAAGCCATTCCCGTAAGTCCTGGTCGAGAAGCCTTTTATGCGGTCAAAGAAGCCAGGAAAGCTCTGCAAGATGGAGAAAATGTAGGGATCTTTCCAGAAGGCGGGATTTCCCGATGGGCTGTACTGCAGCCGTTCCAGGCTGGGGCTGTTAAAATACTCAAAGATACAAACGCCGTAGTCGTCCCAGTTTACATCGGCGGCTTGTGGGGAAGTATATTTAGCTATTATGGGCAAAAATTTCTTTGGAAATTACCCACTTTTTCAAGAAAGCGGATTACAATATTATATGGGAAGCCGATTGAAAATGTTTCTAATCGTTTCCAGCTTTATCAGACGATAAAGATAATGGAGAACCGTTGGTTCGAAATGGAACACGAACGGGAAGTCGCGTTATTTAATGCCGCCCACCCCAATCGTTGCGAAAATAATCAATCCACATAATATATAATGATTCCGGTACGTAAATTTATAAGAATATGCCATCAGCAGGCTGGGATTCTCAAAATAGCCGACTCAAGCGGCAAAGAGCTTACCGGTCGAAAACTTTTAATAGGAGCGTTGGTCTTTCGCCATTTTTTTCATCGCGCTATATTTTCAAACGATGAAAAATACGTTGGCGTATTGCTTCCACCAAATATCTATACAACAATCGTTAATGCCGCTCTGACGCTCGATAAACGCGTTTCCATAAATTTGAACTACACCGTCTCAAATGAAATTATGAACAAAAGCATTGAGACGGCGGGAATCAAACATATTATTACCAGCCGCAAATTCCTCGATAAACTGAATTATCACGACTTGAATGCGGAACTTGTCGTTTTAGAAGAAGACGTTGGTCCTAAAATCTCTTGGAGCGACAAAATCAAAGGCGTAATTGAAGCGTATTCTCCTTGCTGGTTTGTCGATTGGTTGTTGGGACTCAACAGTATTTCGCCAGACGACGTCTTGACGATCATTTTTACATCCGGGTCTACAGGCGTTCCGAAAGGAGTCATGCTAACGCATGACAACATCGGTTCCAATATAGATTCGTTCATGAATTTGGAACGAATCGACTGGCCGGACATCCTGATGGGCATTATGCCAACGTTTCACGCTTTCGGTTTTATTGTCAATATTTGGGTGGTTTTAACAAAGCGAGTCCGAGCGGTATATCATTATTCGCCGCTGGAACCTAAAGTAATTGGCAAGTTGACCAAAAAGTACCAGTGTACTGCAATGATCGCCACGCCAACGTTCTACAGGATGTATATTCGCAAATGCGAACCGGACGATTTGAAGTCTATTGAAATTCCCGTCGCTGGCGGAGAGCACATGCCCATTGAAGTCATGGACGCCTTTGAAGCCAAGTTCGGCGCTCGTCCGCTGGAAGGCTTTGGGGCGACGGAATGTTCTCCGGTCGTCTGCGCCAATATTCTGGAGCGCCGCCGCGTTCATAAAGACGAAATCCTCCGCAAAGACGGTTCAATCGGCTTGCCGGTTCCCGGCGTTCTGGTAGAAATTCGCGACATCGACACTGGAAAGGTTCTCGGCGCCAACGAAGTTGGCATGATGTGGGTTAAAGGCCGCAACGTCATGAAGGGATACCTCAACATGCCGGAAAAGACGGCTGAGGTTATAAAAGACGGCTGGTACTGCACCGGAGACCTGGCAAAAATCGACGAAGACGGGTTTATTTACATCACCGGACGTTTAAGCCGATTTTCCAAAATTGGCGGCGAAATGGTTCCTCACGAGGGAATCGAAAAGGCGATTGGAGACATCATCGGCATCACGCCGGACGAACCGTTGAGCGTAGTTGTTTCGTCCATACCAAGTGACAAAAAAGGCGAAAAAGTTATCGTCATGTACACGGATTTGAAAGGCAAAACGCCGGAAGAAATTGTCGCTGCAATGCACAATAACAACATTCCGCCGATCTGGATTCCATCAATTGACGCTTTTGTTCAAGTCGAAAAGATACCAATTCTCGGAACGGGAAAACTGGATATTCAGGGCGCAAAGAATCTGGCGCTGAAGGTTATGAATAACGAAAACTGATTCTAATTAAAATAACAAAAAGCCGATGGTCTCCCCATCGGCTTTTTGTTTTTAAACTCTTAAAATTGGCTTAGACGATTAAACGCCCTTTCCTTTCTCCCCGCCCCTGTACTAAATCGTCAAATAGGATATAATATTTATTGTCTGTTTGGAATGTTTTGTAGTAAACCACGTTTAGAGTTTATAAAACGTCATGACAAAAGAAGAATTATACGACGAAGCAGTAGCCGTTTATGAAAGCGGCGACCTGGACGGAGCGATCGAAAAGATGAACGCGTTGAGCCTCCAGTATCCGGACTACGCGCTGCCTCATACGGCGTTAAGCGTCTGGTATTTCAAACGCGGAAACAACGTGGAATCGCTCGCTCACGCGAAAAAGACGGCTGAACTGGAACCGAACGACCCGTTCTCTTACGTTGCGCTCAGTCTGCTGGCTCAGCGCGCCGGCGATCACGCTATTGCAGAAGCCGCCCTGTACAAATCGCAGTTTATGTAATCGCAGTATTCAAGCGGATCTTTTAAGAACATGAAAATACGCGTCCTCATAGTCGATAACGAACCGTCTTTGGCAGAAACCGTTGCGGAAGCCCTGCAGCGCAAAGGGTACGATTGTCAATGCGCCTTTAACGGAACTGCTGGCTGTGACGCTTTGGAAAAAGGCGAATTCGACGTCGTTATTACCGATCTGGTCATGGAAGACATCGACGGGTTCGGCATTCTTCGCAAGGCGAAAGAGCTTCAGCCCAACGCCAAAGTCATCATGATGACCGGGCACGGCAGCATTCCCTCTGCCGTTGCTGCCATGGCAAACGGCGCGTATACGTATTTGCAAAAGCCGCTTGACCTCAAACAGCTCAGAGAAACGGTCGACAAGGCGGCTGAAATTGCCGTTTTGAGAAACGAAAACCTCAATCTGCGTCAGCGGCTGGATAAAAAGTTCGGATTTGAAGGCATCGTCGGCTCGTCCGCCGCCATGCAAAAGGTTATCGAACGGCTCAAAAGAATTGCTCCAACCGACGCAACCGTTCTCATTCAGGGAGAAACCGGCACGGGAAAAGAGATGGTCGCCCAGTCGATACATCAAAATTCGCCCCGAAAGAACAAGCCGTTTGTCGGATTGAACTGCGGCGCTCTGAGTGAAAACATTCTCGAAAGCGAGCTGTTCGGACACGTTCGCGGCGCGTTTACAGACGCCGTCTCCGACCGCGTCGGGAAGTTTGAGTACGCCGACGGCGGAACGCTCTTTCTGGACGAAGTCGGCGATATGCCTTTGCAGACGCAAATCAAACTGCTTCGCGTTCTGGAAAGCAGCGAGATTACCAGGGTCGGGTCAAACAAACCGATTAAAGTCAACGTCCGGCTTCTGTCCGCAACCAACCGAAATCTGGAACAAGCCGTTGCAGAAGGCACGTTCCGGGCGGATCTCTATCACAGAATCAAAGTCGTAACCGTCAACCTGCCGCCGCTGCGTGAACGCCGGGAAGACATTCCCTTGCTGGTTGACTATTATATTCGTCTGTTTGCAAGCCGAAACAACAAAGAAATTAAAGCCGTTTCCCCGTCAATTCGCAAACGATTGATTCAGTTCTCGTGGCCCGGCAACATTCGTCAGCTTCGCAACGTTATTGAAAGCATGATTGTTTTCGATATCGACGGCGTTCTCGATACAGACGACGCTCCGGACGAACTGCTCGACGGTTTTGTCGTTCCGGATTCAACGGACGAAAAATTGATCGAACAGGAAAATGCGCCCTTGTTGATCGGGGCTGAGTCGGAAACGTTTAACCAGAATTCGACTGCGCTGGATGAGGACAATTCCGCTTCGTCAGACAATATTATTGACGCCCATTTCGTTTCCGCGACAAGCGCAGACGTTGACTCTCTCAAGGCGCTGGTCGGTCAGCCTCTGGAAGAGGTCGAAAAACGGTTTATCGAACTGACGCTCAAATCCGTTGGCGGAAACAGAGAGGAAGCGGCAAAAGCTCTCAAAATAGGTCAGAGAACTCTTTACCGAAAAATAAAAGACTACGGGCTTTGAGAGCGCATAGAGCAATCTGAAAAAATACGCGATGTAAACAAAAACGCCTGATCTCGAAAGCCGAGTCAGGCGTTTCTTTTTTTATTGTTTGATTTTCACGGGCTCTTTTTCATTTCGAATCGGCGCGATCCACAAGGCTACGATTCCCAGAAGGCAGACGCCGGCAATTGAAAGGTAAATGACAAGCCATTTCCACAGCATTCTTAAGTAATAAAAATTGATTTGTTCCGTCTCTGTCAAAGGCGTGTCAACGCCAGGGCGAAGAAACTGCCATTGAGTCCACGTCTGAATAACGGTCCATTGATCGTACTCAATCGCATTGATGCTGGTGTAATAAATGTAATATCGATATCCCCAAATTGCAGCCAGAATGATAAATACAGATGCGATCGCGCCCAAAAGAAGCATGACGCCGATTCGACGATCCAGCGCTGTAACAGTTTGACTTTTTATCGGCGCATCAGACAGGTCTTGCTGAATCGGTAAATCGCGCAGCGTTCCAAGTGATGGAAGCGTTATTGTTTTTTGACAGCCTGGACACGAAAGCGTCTCGCCTGCCGAGGATTCCTTAACGGGAAACGTATGTCCACATTCCGGACAGGTAAACAATCTGGATTCTTGCATATCTATAAAGTTGAAATTTCAGGATTCGCGTTTAATGCGTGCGTTGATGATATAACAATTCGCGCCAGTCTATATGAATTGTCAATATCCTTTCTTCTAATATACTCGAAATTTGAATAAAGAAAAGAGAAAAACAGCAAAAAAGTAAAACATTTTTTAAAATCATTCGTAATAATAAAAAGTTAAACGTTAGCCCCATGTTTTGACTATCAACTCAGTCAAGAGTTTAGTCCTTAATAACAAACTGATTAAGTCGATTGTTTATATCATAATTATCAGAATTCAGTTAAACCATGCGGGTTATTTGTTTTTTTGCAATATCGTAAATTCTACCGGACATTTGAAAAAGTAATCGAATATTTTGAAAACGCCTAAAGTTAAAATAAGTGATATGTGTAAGTTAAAGACAATAGTGTAAATTTTTCAATAGCCTGTTTTTTCTAAATAACGTATTTTACCAAATGGACATTTTTGTACACTATATAAAATTAAAGAATTTCAAGAAAAAAACAAAAAAATGCTTGTAATTCTTAGTCTTTTGATTATAATAAAGGATATTCATGAAACACTTAACCGCCAAAGTTTGAATAATCGTAATCCTTTACTATTTTATAAAAACAAGGACGCGAATTTTCAAACTAATGCTATGTTATAGATGTTTTTTGACGCATGAAATTCGGCAGCCGAATTTCGTGTCGTCTGTATATATTTGAACAACGTAAGGGAGACCTATTTTGTACGAAGCAGTTGACAATTTAGATGTCGATGATTTCAACGACCCTTTAACCACCGAAGACTTGGACTTGGATTCGAAGTCGAGCGCATCATTGTCTATGGACGATGAGGAAGATCGCCTTATGGACGACGCCGATTTGCTCGAAGAGCTTAAAGACGCCGTCGGAGAAACGTGGTCTGACGATCCCGTCCGTATGTACTTGACGCAGATGGGCGAGATTCCTCTTCTTACCCGTCAGCAGGAAATTGCGCTTGCGAAGCAGATTGAGCGCAACCGCGCCAAATTCCGCCGAAAGTTGCTGGAATGCAATTTCGTCATGGAACGCGCCTGCAAGCAGCTGGATTTGGTTCAAAAGGGCGAGATCCCATTTGATCGTACGCTTCAGCAGTCGCTTACAGATCAGATGGAAAAAGAGCAGATTCTCGGTCGCATGGGACCTAACATGCGAACGTTAGACTATGTTCTTCGATTGAATCAGGTTAACTACAAAACCGCTACCAATAAAAAGCTTCCGTTAACCAAACGAATGATGGCATGGCGTCAGTTAGGGCGCGGTCATCGCAAGGCGGCTAGACTGGTAGAAGAACTTGGTCTGAGAATGCAGCGCATTGAGCAGTTCATGCCGCAGCTGGAAGATCTGTCTCGCCGAGTTGACGAACTTCGCGAACGCATTAAGCATTGCCGCGCGCATGGGCGTTCAGAAGAATCCTTGCGTCCGTGGGTTAACGAATATCAAAGCATTTTGCGCTATACTCAGGAAACGCCTTTGAGCCTGAGAAATCGTGTTGAATATCTTCGTAAAATCCAGGACGAATACCAGCAAGCCAAACGCGGTTTGTCGGAAGGCAACCTTCGATTGGTCGTTTCAATTGCCAAAAAATATCGCAATCGCGGCTTGAGTTTCCTCGATTTGATTCAGGAAGGCAACGCCGGTTTGATGCGCGCGGTAGACAAGTTCGAATACCGCCGCGGGTTCAAGTTCTGTACGTACGCAACCTGGTGGATCCGTCAGGCGATTACTCGCGCTGTCGCAGACCAGAGCCGCACGATTCGCATTCCTGTCCACATGGTAGAAACCATGTCCAAAGTTCGAAACGCGCTGCGTCAATTGCAGCAGGAACTTGGTCGCGAACCCACTGCGGAAGAAGCGGCTGAACGTTCAGACACGCCTTTGGAAGAGACTCGCCGCGTTATGGCGATGAGCCGCTATCCAATCAGTTTGGACAGACCGGTTGGCAACAATGACGACGCTCAGTTTGGAGATCTTCTCCCGGGCGTTACGGAAAGTCCAACCAGCGGCGCGTCGATGGAAATGCTTCGACGCCAAATCAACGAAGTCCTCAAAACCCTGTCCTATCGAGAACGCGAAATCATCAAACTGCGTTACGGTTTGGGAGACGGTTACAGCTACACGCTGGAAGAAGTCGGACAGATTTTCCGCGTTACAAGGGAACGTATTCGTCAGATTGAGGCGAAAGCCGTTCGCAAGTTGCAGCAGCCTGCCAGAAGCCGAAATCTGGTCGGATTCCTCGACTAAGTTTTCTGGATTATAAACGTCGTAAATAAACCGGGAAGTGAACGCTTCCCGGTTTTGTTTTATACAGAGAAAAATTATTTCTTTTGAACTTGGCGCACTTATCTACTCCCTACTCCCTACTCCCTAAAATGCAATTTTTTTAATTATTTTGAATTTTGTGTTATAATAGGGTATATAGATTATAACCAAAAATTATTTTTCTGAGGCAATCCATGATAAACCATAAAATCCTTTTGAGCGTTATTGCTGTTTGTATATCCAGTTTCGTTGGCGTCTGCTGCTTGGCGGATAGTTATGTCCCGCCGACGCCTAAGCAGAAAGCCGCTGCGTTTTTAAATGCATCTGTTGAGGATATGGATTTGATGTTTCAAATCGGAGATCTTGATCCCAATTTTTATTATCATAACGCGCTTTTGGATTACGCCGCACTAACCGGCGATCTGAAACGGGTTAAACAGCTTGTCAAACGCGGCTTTAATATAAATGCTAAAAACGATGCGTCAAAAACAAACGTCTTAAACGCAGCAGCCCAAGGCGGCAATCGGGAACTTGTTCAGTGGCTCGTTGAAAAGGGCGTGGACTTCACAATTAAAGACTATAAGCAGACCACGCTGATGCATTCTGCCGCCAAAGGAGGTTCTCTGGACGTTGTTCGTTATCTTCAGGAACAAGGTTTGGACATCAATGCAACAGACAATCACTTTACCACGGTTTTGCACTGCGCCGCCCAGAGCGGGAATCTGGAACTGGTTCGTTGGCTGGTCGAACAGGGATTGGACGTCAATGCGAAGGACCGATTCTCTCATACCGCTTTACTCTTTGCCGCCCAGAGCGGGAATCTGGAACTGGTTAAGTGGCTGGTCGAACAGGGGGCGGACATAAACGCGCACGACCACAATTCCCTGTACGTCATGCATTACGCCGCCGAAAGCGGCAATCTGGAACTGCTTCAATGGGCGCTTGAGAATCAGGATCCTGCTTATACAAAATTTAATTCTGTTGCCTATAACGTCCTGCACTTTGCCGCCAAAAGCGGCAACCTGGAAATGGTTGAATGGCTCGTCGAACAGGGCGCAGATGTAAACAGAGTTTATCAATACGATACTCCCTTGTATAGCGCCGTCAAAAGCGGCAACCTGAAAATCGTTCAATATCTCGTCGAACATGGCGCGGATATAAACGCCAAAAGCCATCACAATACAAACGTCCTTCACAGCGCCGCCATGTGTAATTATCCGGATATCTTCTCGTATCTGGTTGAACAGGGCGTCGACTATAACGCTAAATCCGATAGCGGAGAATCGGGCATCCAGTACGCTCTGAAATATGGCTATCTGGGAGCGGTTTATTTTCGATTCCCGCTGCCAGAAGACGAAATCGTCGCCAGACCCTACTGTAAAGAATCTCTCTTGCAGGCAGCGGCGATGGCAGGAAATCTGGAACTGGTTCAGAGAATGGCGAAGCTGGGCGCTGACCTGAACATGAAGAACTACAAAAAAATGACGAATTTGCAGGCAGCAGTTTTAAGCGGGAATCTGGACTTGGTTCGATGGCTTGTCGATCAGGGCGCGGACGTCAACGCGACGCACAATAAATGCTCTGTTTTGCATTACGCCGCTCTGAAAGGGAATTTGGAAATGGTTCAGTATCTCATCGAACAGGGCGCGGATATAAACGCCAAAAACGATATCGACATGACAGTCTTGCATGCAGCCGCTCAAAGTGGAAATCTGAAGCTGGTTCAATGGCTGGTTGAACATTGCCTGGACGTCAACGATAAAAACGCGTTTCAACAAACCGTTTTACATCTGGCTGTTCAAAGCGGAAATCTGGAAACAGCTCAATGGCTGGTTCAACATTGCGCGGACGTCTTTGCAAAAGACGATGACGATGAGACTGTCTTCCATTACGCCGCCAGATGCGGGAATCCGGCTCTGGTTCAATGGCTGGCGAGCTACAACGCGCAAAACAACGCAGGCAGTTATTACATCGTTAAACATCGAATCCGACTATGCGGAAAGCGCTTTGCTACCGGACGACCCGGACGCGTACATTCCTGTAAAGTTTTCAGACGGCTTCACAGACCCGGCGCTTGTTGCAGAAGATGTCGCTGATGTGGCGGCGTTGTCTGCTATTACCCCCGCGTTTCTGTTGAATTCAAAAGACAATGTTTGTTAATATTTCCCCTCTTATTGACAAACGTTCCCTCGTAGGGTATAATGGCGATTAAACGATTTCATCAGGCAAGGAGACCTCTGAAATCTGCTTCGTCAACCTGAATCAGAATCACAAAGAATACAATGGATTTACGCGGATTATACAAATTTTCTCTTGTCGATTACCCTGGCAAGATTGCCTGCATTGTTTTTACGGGCGGATGCAACCTTCGCTGCGCGTTCTGCCACAACCCGGTTCTCGTCTTTGACCCGACCAGTCAACCGAAGGTAACCCAGCAGGAATTCTTCCATTACCTTGAACGCCGAAAAGGGCTTTTGGAAGGCGTTGTCGTTACCGGCGGCGAACCGATGCTGCACCCGGACTTGGGAGAATTCATCGAGAAAATTCATCAAGCGGGCTACCTTGTCAAGCTGGACACAAACGGCTCGTTCCCTGACAGACTGGCTGCGATTTTGGAATCGCCCGGCGTCGACGCCCTGGGCATGGACTACAAAACCAGCGCGGAAAACTACTGTTCCGTCGTTGGGATTCCGGATCCCGAGCTGGCAGGACGCGTTCGTCAGTCGATCACTCTTGCCATGAAATACCGTCAGGAAAAGGGAATTGAAGTTGACGTCAGAACGACGGTTCACAAATCCCTTCATCCGGTCGAAACGCTGACGCAGATGAAGTCAGAACTTATGTCGATGAACGTCGATCAGTGGACGCTTCAGCAGTTCAACCCGGTAGAAACCATCGATTCCGACTTGCCGTCTCAGCCTACCTACGCCGACCACGAGCTGGTCGCGTGCGCTAAAGAGCTGACTCAGGACGGGTTTAACGTACGCGTTCGCGGACTGGCAGGAAGAATCCTGTAGAAAGTTCAATAATCATGAATGAACGTCAAAAACTGGAAATTCTGAGAACCGTTGACGAGGCTCCGGAGGGAGAATGTGTAACGTTTTATCAGATGTCTCCCAAATCTCAAGCTGCCGCGTTAACGGAACTGGAAATATCCAAGTGCTTTCAAAAAATTGAAGTCAACGGGAAATTCCATTTCGTTACCGGTTTGACCAACTGGGGAAAAATCCTGCTGGAAAAGCTCGAACAATGGGAACTGGACAACGCTGCCAAAGAAGATTTAAGTAGACAGCGCCCGTTTTAGTGAGGAGTGAGCTTCTAGCCTCTAGCTTTTAGCTATTAGAGATAGAATTCAAAAAGAAAAGCTTAAAGCTGGTAGCTGGTAGCTAAAAGCTCCCACACCCACTTATCACTAACCACTTACCACATACCCATGCAAAATGAGTTCATGGAAAGAATTATATCCGTTTGAATCCCATTTTCTGACCGTCAACGACGGGTCTGGAATGCCCCTTCACAACGTTCGGATGCACTATATAGACGAAGGCCCCAAAGACGCGCCGGTTATTCTGTTTAGTCACGGCAACCCGACGTGGTCTTTCCTGTTCCGAAATCTGATTATCGGCTTGAGGGACAAATACCGCTGCGTTGCCGCTGACGGAGTCGGGATGGGGCTTTCCGACAAAGGCGCGTGTCTGGCGGAATACCCGTTCACGTTAGGGCGCCGCGCCGACGACTTGTGTTCTCTTATCGACGAACTTCAGCTGACGGACATAACGCTCGTCGCTCACGACTGGGGCGGACCGATTGGAATGTGCGCCGCCGTCCGGCGTCAGGATAAATTCAAGCGGTTCTCGTTTTCTAATACGTCTCTTTTCCGCAAGGCGAAAGAGAAATGCCCGTTCTGGATTGGCTTGGCGAGAAATCCCCTTATCGCCAAAACCGCCGTACAGGGCTTGAACATGTTCTGCCGCGCTGCGTCTAAATGGTGTACGGAAAAGCCGCTGCCTAAAGAGGTCAAACAGGGCTACATGGCGCCGTACGACAACTGGTCAAATCGCCGCGCCGTCTACGAATACGTTCAGGACATTCCCTTTAAGCCGGACGACCGATCCTGGGACGCGTTACTCGAATCGGAACAGGGCATGACCATTTTCAAAGAGTACCCCGTCCTTCTCCCGTGGGGTATGAAAGACTGGTGCTTCTCTCCGGAAGAATACCTCGGGACGTTCAAAGAGAAGTTCGTCAACTCCACGGCTCTGGAGTTCGCCAACGCGGGTCATTACGTTTACGAGGACGAGCCGGACGCCTGCCTCGAGGCTCTAAAATCGTTTATGGAAAAATAGCTTTCAGGACTTTCCGCCAATGCTCAATCGTGAAGAATACGTCGAACAGGAGTTCTTTTTTCACGCCATGCGCGAACGAATGAACGATTACGCGACTCAGGAACTGCTCCGGTCGCTTGTTCATGAAATTCTCAGCACGACGCGGCTGCCGATGGCTGTCGACTTTATGGCGACGGAAATGTTCCACAAAGGGAAAATGAGCGCTGCCATGGCGCGCATGCCGCATTACTTCACGCCCTATCAGACGTTTATCATGGCGGAAGCGGAGCGGGAAGAAGGACGCTTTGACTTCCGCGTCGCGCTGGAAATTTTGGAGTCGCTGGCGAAGTGTTACTCTCAAACGGAACAGGCGGAAGGCCCGATGCCCGTTGGCGTTCGCCCGATTACGCCGTCCGGGATTTTCTTTTTTGAAATGGAAGCTATTTGCCGCAACCGGCTGGGATACGACCGCGGTTTGGACGCGATGAAAGCCGAGCCGGTCTTTTCCCCCGCGTTTCAGGAATGGGTCGACGTCGTCCGGCGCCAGCTGGGGTTTGTCGACCTGGCGAAACTGGTCTACATTCGCAGCGAATATTTCGTCGAACGCGGCGGGGATCCCAAAGATTACGAAATCCTCTTCGGCAGAAAAGAAGGGCAAATCGCCATGGCAAACCACCGCAAAGACATGACGTTTCTCTTCTCCGCTCTTCAGCGCCAGCTCGGATACCCCAAAGTCCCGCATACGATGTTCACGGAATCGGAAGAGACGAAAATCAACCTGCTTACTGAACGCGTCAATTTGCTCGAAACCCGTCTGCGCCTTCTGGAAGAAGAAAAACAGCGAGGGTCGATTAATATTACAGAGTACTATAAGACGGAAGAGTGATGGGAGTTAGGAATCAGGAGTGAGGAGTGAGGAGTTGATTTTTGTGAGCTAAGTTTCTTTAAACACGAAAAACACGAAAAGAACGAAAGGATTATTTTATAATCTAAAATTTTCGTTTGTTTCGCTTATTTCGTGTATTTCGTGTTAAAAAATCCAATAATTCACGAATGATTATCGTTACAGCAGCGTCACGCCCGCCTGAAGACATTCTTTGATCATCTCTTCAGGCCAGATTGCAGACTGGACTTCTCCAACGTGAGCGCAATGGAGCATGTACATGCAAAGGCGAGACTGTCCGATTCCTCCGCCCATCGTTTGCGGCAGTTCTCCGTTGAGCAGAGCCTTGTGGAACGGCAGAGACTTTCTGTCCATACAGCCGCGAATTTTCAGCTGACGGCGAAGGGCGTCGGCGTCAACGCGAATTCCCATCGACGACAGCTCAAAGGCGCTTTTCAGAACCGGGTTCCAAACGAGGATGTCGCCGTTAAGACCAATTCCGCCGTCCGGACGCGGAGTCGTCCAGTCGTCGTAGTCCGGGGCGCGGCCGTCGTGAATTGACCCGTCCGGCAGTTCCCCGCCGATGCCGATGACGAAAATCGCCCCGTACTGCTTGCAGTATTCCGTCTCGCGTTCTTTAGGCGTCAGATTCGGATACTTCTGGAACATTTCCAGCGACGTTACAAACGTGATTTCCTTCGGCAGAATCGGGGTAAGCTTGGGATGCTGAATGCAGACGAACAGTTCCGTCTCGACCAGGCAGGCGTAAATTCTTTTAACCGTATCTTTGAGCGTCTTGACGTTGCGTTCTCTCGGGCGGATAATCTTGCACCAGTCCCACTGGTCGACGTAGAAGGAATGGATTTCGTCAAGCGTTTCGTCCGGGCGAATGGCGTTCATATCCGTATAAATTCCCTCGCCGGGCTGGAACCCGTACCGCTTGAGAGCAAATCGCTTCCATTTCGCCAGCGACTGCACTACTTCCACATCGGTATGGGCGCCTGCGACGCGGAATCGCACCGGCTTTTCCACTCCGTTGAGGTCGTCGTTCAACCCTGTTCCAGCATGAACGAAAAACGGCGCTGTTACACGCTGAAGATTCAAGGCGACGGAAAGCTGGGATTCAAAATGATCTTTAACCTGCTTGATAGCAAGTTCTGAATCGCGTAAACTTAACAACGGTTTATAGTCGGATGGTATGGACATAGTTGGCAGTAGGAATAGGAAATGGATGAAAGGCGGTAATGGAGTGAGCGCTAGCGAACGGAATTACGCATTCGCCGACAGGCGAACAAGCGCCAGAGTTTATTGGTTGCCAAGCTTTACTCAATGACCGTCCAGAGTCGTCCGGACGACGTATGAATTAAACGAATGTCGAAATCGAAGGCGTCCTTGAGCATTTCTTCCGTCAGGATTTCGTCTCGCGTTCCGTTGGCGACGATTCGCCCCTGTTTTAATATGATGCCCTGATTAAACGTCGGCAGGATGTCTTCGATTCTTTGTGTAATAAACAGGATTGTCAGTTCCGGTCTGGACTGGGCGAGGTTTTCAATCGTCTTGAGCAAAAACTCTCGACCGGTTATATCCATGTAAACCGTCGGCTCGTCGAGAATCATCAGCTGCGGCTGGGTTATCAGCGCGCGGGCGATGAGGATTTTCACCTGTTCTCCAGACGACATTGTACACAGCCGCTGATTGAGCAGTTGTTCGCCCCGAAGCTGACACAGCAACTCGGTTGCTCGAGTTTTTTCTTCCTCGGTAATTTCGCGATAAACGCCAATCGTAGCGTCGATTCCGGAAACGACCATTTCCAAACCCGTTCGGTTGAGGTCCGTCATCCAGTCGTGCATAATGGGGCTGACCCAGGCGATCTGTTTGCGAAGTTCCGGCAGGTTAACCGACCCGTAAACGTGACCGAGCGCTTCGATCTTCGCGCCGAAAAGCGGCCAGGCGTACCCCAAAATCAGCTTGACAAGCGACGTCTTGCCCGCCCCGTTCGCGCCGAGAATAAACCGGCGTTCTCCGGAACGGACGTCCCAGTTGATGTTGTCAAGTATAACGCGCCCGCCGATTTGGTACGTGGCGTTTTGAATTCGCAATGCAAAAGGCGTCATTTTGAGTTATGGGAAGGCGTTGCGCCTGAAAGGGTTATTCAATCGCGACAATCTGGTCAAACTCTCCCTGAACAAACCGGGAGAAGAGCGTCTGGAAATACAAGTGACAACCCAAAACGGCGCGAGGCAGCGGCGGCGTCATGGAGTTGTAAATCAGCCATTGCTCTTTGCCGATTTGAAGCCGGAATCCAGCAGCGACGTCTGGCGTTACGATAACGCCGCCCGTTTCAGTTACGGTCAAATGACGCCACGTAAACGACTGACCGGCGCGTTTGGCGTTGATGTCAATTACCAGCGGAGCGTACAGCCCGTTGCCTTGCCCTTCGACCTTGTAAATGAGCAAACCGTTTTCGCTCTGGAGAGAACCGTTCGCGTTTTGCGTCCATTCTCCCAGCGCCAGCGGGAAGACGTTGTACTTGGATTTCCCGTCCGACAACGATCCTTCCGTCGATTCCCCAGCCGGGGTAAACTTAAATGCGCCGTTGAGCGGCAATATCGACTTGATTTCCAGCTTTCTCGGTTTCGCCGCCGGCTTGTCGAACTTGAGCGTATGCGATACCAGCAGCAGTTCGTCCGGATGCATCAGACAGATCGCCCGTTCCAGAGTTGCGCCGTTTTGCAGCGGCAACGCCAGTTCCCAGTAGGCGTAGGCGTCTTCGCAAGACCAGCAAACCATTGACCATTCGCCAGCCGGCTTGAGCCGCTTTCCGTTGACGAGAACTTCCGCGTCCCACGCGCCGGCGCCGAGCCGCTGAGCGTTGACGTTGACAAGCAGGTCAAAAACGTCGCCGTCGTACGCGCCTGTTACATTAGTCGATTTCCAGGACCAGTCGTTTTGCAATACGCCGACTTTCGACCATTCGCTTTGAACGCTGGGTTCCGTCATTAAAACGCCTTTGACGGACTTTGCCTTGGCTTGTGAAATCCACGGCAAAGCGACCAGAGCCTGATGGGCGTCATCGACGTCGGAATCCAGCGACAAAGCCGCCTGAAAGAATTCTTCAACCGCCTTGGGATTGGCGACTTTCGATTCCTGACCGAAACGCTGGGTCGAATCCGGATTGGTCAGCAGAATCATGTTCCGAACCAGCCATTCGTACAAAACCTTTTCCCGTTCCGGAAAGATCGGGATCTCGGTTTGATTTTCCAGAATCCGCAGACGCGTCCAGGAAGCGACAATGCTGCGGAAATACGGAATCACTTCCACGCACGGCATGCCCGCTTCGTCAAAGAATGATTCTGTTACATCGACAATCGCCTTTCGCGCCTGACGAATCAGCTCGTCGCCGGGCCTCCACGTCGGCAGAGCCAGAGCCAAAACGTACGCCAGCTCGCAGGCGTAAAGCTGATATTCCAGCGGTTGCTGAAGCATGTCCGCCCCGGCAGCGTCGCGCGCTAACGGCGCGAGCGTATTTTCGATGTAATCAGCCCAGTATTCCCCGGACTGCTCCGACTTGTCGTTTGCCATGAACGCCGCCAGCTTCGCAATCGGCGCGGACAGTTCAGCGTCTTCGCCCCAAAGGTACGGATATTTCCAGGGAGCAAACCTGGTTTGAGGAAGCGTTTTGACGTACTGATCAAACGCCGCTTGCGGACCGTCGGAATCCATGACAGCGGAAAGCTTCTCTTTCAGTTCAGGAACCAAATTGTCGATAAAGGTTTTCATTCTTATAAGTTGCGAGTTGCGAGTTACGAGTTGCGAGGCGGCGAGGCGCCGCTCCCAGTCCGCGCTAACGCGCGATTGCCAAAAATCGCTCCTGTTAGTCGCTTTATGTTTTTGTTATTTCCCTTGTAATTGTTCAACAACGTCTTCCGGCAATGGAATGATTTTACCAGCGCGGTCAATCGTTGCTAAAACGGTTGACCCGGTAACCAGCAGTTCGTTCTGACGCCAGATTTCGTAAACCAGTTCCATTTTAACGCGCGAGATTTTCCCAAACCCGGTTTTGACGGTCAGGACATCGTCGTACATGGCGGGTTTATGATACTTGCACGTCAAAGAAACGACGACGAAAAACGCGCCGCTTTCCTCCATTTTTCGGTACGAACCGCCCATGTCGCGCAACATCTCTGTGCGGGCAATTTCAAAATAGACCGGATAGTTGGTGTGATGAACCACCCCCATCTGGTCGCATTCTTTATATCGAACTCGAATCTGTGTTTCGTGCATGATATAATTACAGTATTTGTTCCAGTATTCCCCGTTCCAGCATTGCTAACGAAAGAATACAATCGTTATGATCAAAAGTCTCTCTGAGTGGAAGATGCGTTGATTTCCAGCCCATGCCATCGGTAATCCAGATAAACGGAAACTGATGGTTAAGAACATCATAGAGATTTCGGTATTCTCCTGCCGTCGATTTCAGTTTTGAACCGCCGTCCCCGTAAAAGTTGACTTCAATAATCACCAAACTATCTAAGGTGCGTACTACGAAATCATAAATACGGGAAGATTTATCAACAGGAACGTCAATATTGAATTGTTCTTTTATCTTTTTTGCATCTGCTTGAGCGAGATATTCATATCCATCTTTTTTCTGGCAAACGTCTTTGATAAAAACTTCAACAATGTTTTCCATGGCAGTACCGCCGCGATTCTTTCGAGCGTTACTGTCTAATCCGGATTCAACGCCAATCATATAATCGACTAACGATTTAATTCGATTGGATTGAATAAGCGTTTTCAGCCCAGTTTTATCAACAAAATATAAATACTTTTCAATATCGTTTTGAGTTGGCTTAGTTATGGAAAAATCATAATTCTCATAACGCAAGACTTTACTTTGATAATCAACTAAAATATTGAATTTTTTCTCTCGACTAACTGCAAGGGCCGGAAGAACTGAAATTACTCTTGGCTCTTCTTGAATTAATCGCCTAAATTCATTGTCAAAATCTTCTTTTCCAATTAGATAATTGAGAATATTAAGTGAAATCTCAATATCTCTCACATTGCTATATACTTTATCCCAATTGACAAAATATGACCACAGATTATTAGACGGTTTTAAATTATCTATCAGATAATTGAAAACGGAATCGGCATCAGAACAACCAAGGCAGTCATTATATATTGTTGAGTATTTCATTTATGCTATCTCCCAATATATGTAGCTTTTGAAATGATGTCATAAATGAAACTATGTTGATCTCTCAACGTTTCCAGGCATTTTTTGAACTGATACGCATCTTCACGATTCGTTTTTTCTTGAATCATGAGCAATCTTGTCAAGAGTAACAGAAACTTGATTGAATACCTTCTCTTTTTTTCTAATACTTGAAATTGTTTATATTCATCGAAATCCTTGAGCAGGTAATCCAAATTCAAAAGCTTTTTTCTTTGTTTTTTAGTGGAAATTCGTTCGGTTTTTTCCCATGCTTCAAGTAATTTATCAACGAACTGTTGAGTAAGACTTGGATTCTCTTGCATTTTAAGCAAAATATCAACCACCCAATGCACGTGTTTGGGCGTTCTAATACGAGTCCAATTCCCGTCTTCGTCCATTTCGCGATACTTAATTTTTATATCAAAATCGCTAATAGCCCCCTGATAAATGGCAACAATAAAATGGTCGTTAACGCGTTCGGCGAAAAATGGAACCTCCGAACGAGATGTCATAATGTCGATTAAATTGGTATTTGGATCTTGAAAATCAATTTTCATAATCAATAATTTTTAACCAAAACTTCAGTGATTTTACCGCGTTTAGTTGCAACAGAGTTGATCTGCCGGCTGGCGTAAACTTTTGTTATTGAATAATCCGCATACAAATTGTTGATAAAATCCGTATCCGAATTTGACAACATAAACATAACTTGCCGATCATTAAGTTCATCACAAACTTCTTTAAGACGTTTCTGCATGTCGATGTCAAACCCTTCCTTTGTATAGGAAGTAAAACTGGAAGTTACGTTTAATGGTACATAGGGCGGATCGAAATAAACAAAATCGCCTGATTTAACATAATTCAAAATATTTGCAAAATCTGCATGTTGGATTTCAGTTGTTTTGAGTGTACTTGAACAATCTAACAAATTTTGCCGTTCATACAAACGCGGATTTTTGTATTGTCCGAATGGAACGTTAAATTCTCCCTTGGAATTGACCCTGTATAATCCATTAAAACAGGTGCGATTCAAATAAATGAATCGACTTGCTCGTTCAACATCGGACAACTTTTTATATTCAGCCGCATTTCGGTCAAGATTTCTAATTTTAATGTAGTATTCTTTTGTTACTACATGTTGATCCAGAGAATCCATTAAAGCCTCAACGTTATCTCGGATTGTAATATACAAGTTGATCAACTCTTCATTCAGGTCTGAAATATACCCGTATTGAGGTTGAATCGAAAAGAATAACGCCCCTCCGCCGACAAACGGTTCGTAATACCTGTTATAATATTGGGGCATTGCCTTTTGAAGTTCAGGCAATAGTTGACGTTTCCCCCCTACCCATTTGATAAAAGGATGCAGGTCGCCGATTATGTTTTCAAATAATGTTGACATTTTAAGCTCCTGTAGTATCGTTAACTGGGATTACATCTTCGATTCGTTTAATTGACAAATCAAGGAAATCCTTGTTTATATCAATTCCAATAAATTTTCGATTTAATTGTAATGCCATGACGCCGGTCGTTGAACTCCCGGTGAATGGATCCAGTATCAAATCATTTTCGTTTGAACTGGCAAGTATAATTCGTCTTAACAGTTCAAGCGGCTTTTGCGTTGGATGCTTGCCGTATTTTTTTTCTTCTTTATTTAACGTGCCGATTGACCAAACGGAACGCATTTGTTTTTGGGGAACTTTTAAAAAATCTTTTCCCCAGTCCCCATTACGCATTAATTCATAATGAAATGTATGTTTTGCTTTAGGGTCTTTTAACGCCCAAATCAATGTTTCATGACTTGCTGTAAAATATCTGCAACACATATTGGGCGGAGCGTATGTTTTATACCAAGTAATATCATTTAGAATTCTAAAATTCTGTTTTTGAAGCGCATAGCCACACTTGTAAATAGAGTGGTATGTACCTGAAATCCAAATTGTACCGTTTGGTTTTAATACACGCTTACAGGCTTGAATCCACTGAAAGTGGAAATCAAAATCTTCTTCAACCCCTTTACTTTGATCCCAGTCTCCCTTGTTGACACATGCAACCTGTCCTGCGTAACAGGTAATTCCCCCGTTTGATAATAAATACGGGGGATCTGCAAAAATCATGTCAATGCTGTTTTCCGGGATTTCTGATAAAACATTAATGCAATTCCCTAACAACAGTCTTACTCTCAATTTTTTATAATATACGTTCATGTATTATATTTATCGAGTTATACGTTTGGGAGGGAAACAAAATAATTGATTAGGAAATTCCCTACTTCTCCTTCGCCGCCTTGCACAGCGTTTCGACGCCGCGGTAGAGGGTTTCGTCTGTAGCGGCAAAGCTGATGCGGAAGTTGGTGTTCTGAACGGAAAAGACGTTGCCGGGAATAACCAGCGTGTTATACTTGGTAATAACCGTGTTGACGAACTCGTCTGCCGTTCCCCATGGAGCTTTCGGGAACGCATAGAACGCGCCGCCGGGTTTGACGATTTCAAACGTGTCTTTCAGACCGTTGTAAATGATGTCGCGCTTGCGGCGATAGGCGTCAATCTGAGCCGTCATGTCGGTGTCCATCGCTTCAACGGACGCAATCTGGAACGGGTGCGGCGCACAGACGAACGAGTACTGCTGGAATTTAAGCAGCGTCTGAATGATTTCCTGCGGTCCGTGAACGTATCCCAGACGCCAGCCCGGCATGCCGTAGCATTTGCTGAACCCGTCCATGACAATCGTTTGATCGTTATACTGAGCCGGAGAAACAAACTCGGAATCGTAGCAGAAGAAACGATAGATTTCGTCGCTGACAAGCGGAATGTCCTTTTCTTTTGCCAGCGCGGCGATGTCCTTCACAACCTGCAAATTGGCAACCGCGCCGGTCGGGTTGCACGGCGAATTGAAAAGAATCATCTTCGTCTTGTCGGTAATGGCGTCTTTGACCTTGTTAACGTCAAGCTGGAAATCCGGGTACGTGTCGACAAAAACGGGCTTTGCGCCAACCATTTTAACCAGCGAGGAATACATGACGAAATGCGGGTCAAACATGATGACCTCGTCGCCGGGATTGACCATCGCCAAAATAATCAGCAGCAATCCGCCGGAAACGCCGCTGCAGACAAAAGCCTGACGGTCGGAATGTCCGTAAAGAGCGTCGATTTCCTTCTGAATCTTTTCTCGCAGCAGCGGGGCGCCTTGCGTGGGGGAGTACCCGTTTTTGCGGGACATGATAGCGTCGCACGCCGCCTGACGGACGTTTTCCGGAACGTCGAAGTCCGGCTGTCCGATAGACAGGTTGACAGGATTAACCAGTTTCGCGCCCAGGTCAAAGACCTTGCGAATTCCCGAGGCGTCAAAGGCAAACGAACGATCAGCAAGCCATTTCTCGTACATGATAACTGCTTTCTAAAATATGGTTAAAGGGTAATTGTAAAATACAAATATATTAATATAGCATTGTACTACGATTTCAGATAAGAGCAAGGGGGAAGGAGGGGGAGAATTACGGGTTAAAAGGGATATGTTGACTCAAGCGGAAGTCAAAATCGTCTGTTTAATTGATTGAATCTCTTATTGTCATTTGTTGTTCCGCCCCCTTGCAGAATACGTTTTTTGTGGAATAATATAATACATGCCAAAACGAAACCTGATTCTGCTGATTGCCCTGACAATAGTTTGCGTTACGTGCTATGTGCGAGCAAACCGTCAGGAGCGTTTGCTGACGCACGTCATGAATCTCGTCGAGAAAAATTACTATTATCCAGGCGATACGTCTCCGGTAACCAAAGACGACCTGCTTCAGCGAGCGATGGGCGGAATGCTGCGTTCTTTAGATCCCTACAGCGCTTATCTTCCGCCGGTTGCGTACGATAAAATGAACGAGACGCTGGATCAGCGCTTTGCTGGAATCGGGGCGGAATTGGCTCTTGCACCCAAGACAAAGGCGTTGACGGTTACCTCTCTGATTTACGGCGCTGCGGCGCAAAAAGCTGGGTTAAAACCGGGAGATGTAATTCTGACCATCGACGGGAACTCCACAAAAGGCAAGTCCGTTTCTCAAGCAGTGGAACAGCTTCGCGGACATCCTGGAGAGGTTGTCGCTTTGAGCGTACAACGCGACGGGGCAGAGAAGCCAATCGCTATCAATGTTACACGCAGTATTATTGCGACGGCGTCTGCTGTAGGCGATAGACGCCGCATGGACGGTCAGTGGGATTATTTTCTGCCGAATTCAAACGGTATAGCGTATATCAGAATCACCGGTTTTGGATTTCAAACCGCCAAAGAGATGTCGAAATTGATTCCCGCTTTGCTCAAAAAGGGCATGCGCGGATTGATTATCGATTTGCGCGGAAACCCGGGCGGGACGCTCAATTCTGCGGTGGAGCTGTGCAACCTGTTCGTTCCGGAAAACGACGTTATTGTCAGCATTCGCAGCCGAACAACCGTTCGAGACATTCGCGCGGAAAAGGGCGACAAATTCCGTTCGTTTCCGATTGCCATTCTCATTGACGGTCAAACGGCGTCCGCCAGCGAGATTGTCTCTTCCTGCTTGCAGGATTCTTCAGGCAAAACCGCTCCGGACGGTTCCACGTTAAACGTGAAAGTCATTGGCTCCCGTTCTTTTGGAAAGGGCGCGGTGCAGGACGTGTTCTCCTTGCCGCAGGAACAGGGCGCTATCAAGTTTACCGTTGCAGGATACGTCAGCCCCAGCGGAAAGAACATCCATCGCTTTCCAGACGCCAAGCCAGCCGATCAGTGGGGCGTTATGCCAGACGAAGGATTCGAGGTTGCGCTTTCTGATAAGGACTTGGTAAAACTGTATAAATGGCGAACGTTACGGTCTATGTCAATTGACCTGTCCGTTCCCGGAGATGACCCGCCTTTTGGCGACCCGGCTCAGTACGACCCTTGCGTTAAACTCGCTCTGGAATTTTTGAATTCATCTAACCCCAAATAATTAGCCATGCGATTCCCTCTGTCTTTGACAACTTCAATGTCTCGATACCTCATGTCGCGCCAGCGTAAGGGGATTAAACGATTCCCGCTGGTTCTGATGTTGGAGCCGCTTTTTGCGTGCAATCTGCATTGCGCCGGCTGCGGTCGAGTTCGGGAATTCAAAGACTGCATGAGCAAGACGCTGTCGGTTGACGAATGTCTGGAATCAATCGACGAGTGCGGCGCGCCGGTAATCAGCATCTGCGGCGGCGAACCGTTGATTTATCCCGACATTGTCGAGCTGGTTGAAAAAACGCTTGAAAAGGGAAAACATATTTATCTGTGTACAAACGCTCAGATTCTGGAAAAGAAGCTGCCGGAGTTCAAGCCGCACCCGCGCTTTTTCATCAACGTTCATCTGGACGGTTTGGAAAAAGATCACGACGCCGGCTGCTGCAAGCCGGGCGCGTTTCAGACGGCTATCGAGGGAATCAAAGCCGCGAAGAAAGCCGGTTTTTTCGTCTGCACCAATACAACTCTCTATAAAGAAACGCCCAACGAAGACGTTGTCGAACTGTTCAAACTGCTCAAGACGCTTAACGTCAATGCAGCTCTGCTTTCGCCGGCGTTTTCCTACGATGCCTTTAGCGAAGAGCAAAAAGAGGAACTTTTTTTGACTCGAGCGATGATAGAGCAGCGGTTTCGGGAGTTGGAAAAGCAGCTTAAGGGAACCCCGTTGTTTGCCTCGCCGATTTTCATGGACTTTTTAACGGGACGCCGCGACATGAACTGCGCCGCCTGGGCAAACCCGACTCGAAACCCTATCGGCTGGAAAGGTCCCTGCTATCTGCTTACAGACAAGCATTACGAAACCTATCAGGAAATGCTCGATCAGACTGACTGGGACGCGCTGGGACCGGGAAAAGACGCCCGGTGCGAGCATTGCAAGACGCATTGCGGATTCGAACCCGCATCGGTATTTGAGTCCATGAAATCCGTTCGAGACATGATCCGGATTTTAATCTGGAATATTGTATCGTAAACGAAAAGACGTCGACTGTTTCACAAACAATCGACGTCTTTCGATATGAAATTATCGGTGGAATTTATCTTTTTCCGATCTGACTTTTTTCCAGCGGCGCGCCTTTGACGTTGCCGTGACAAACCAGCTGATTGTTGACAAAGCACTGGAAATCGCAGGAAAGCAGCAAACGGTTCATTTTAACGCGCTTTATCATGATAATCAGTTTGTCGCCCGGTACGACAACGCCGCGAAATCGGACTTCGTCGATGCCGGCAAAACCGAGAATATGGTTTTCGTCCGTCATGCCCAGTTTTTGGGCGAAATACGAACACAGCTGCGCGGCGCTTTCGCACATTAAAACGCCCGGCATAAGAGGGGCGCCGGGAACGTGTCCGCGAATCCAGAATTCGTCATTGGTAATGTCTTTGTAGCCAACGGCAACGCCGGTTTCTTCGTTTTGATATAGAATTCCATCCAGCTGCTGCATTTCAAAACGCTGTTCGTTATATTTATTAATTTCGTCCTGGTTTGCGATGACGTTATTAAAATCGAGCGTCGACAAATCGATATATGGTTCTTTTGAAATCATAATATTCAGCGCTGGTAAAAAACAAACAAAGAACAGTGGTCAGTGAATACCAAAGAAGAAAAGCAATTGCTGTAACTGCTTTTCTACTTTTAATTTACCACTAACCACTTGACGCTAATACTCTAATAGCCGCTTGCCAAACAAGCAAGGAGTATAAATCAGGTTTTGACCAGACGACGCTTGGCGCGCTTCGCTCTAGCGTTGGCAGGGCGTTTGCCGTGATTGGCCTTTTTTGCAATTCTTCCAGGTTTTGACATGGTTATATCCTTTTCGTATTGTTAGGTTTCCGACGGAAATGGGATCCGTCTAAATATAATACACTTAACTTAACGCCAAATTATAACCATTTTTTCCTTTTTTACAAGGGGGGAGTCCAAGTTAAAAAAACAGAAATTGCGGGAACCCGCATTGCCAAAGGCGGAATAATGAGTCCAACCGTTTTGCTGACAGAGACGTTCAATCTGATTTTTAACGGCGCTGGGTAGGGCTCTTTGTCCTGTTTTTGGGATTATGCGCCAAATTTGTCTGTCGCAAATTGACAAAATACGATGATTATCGTTCCCAGCGAAACCAGTAAAACGCCCAGCGTCAAAAGCATGTTGACAGACCAGCCGACGGATATGAGGTTGATCATCGGCGCGACGCGCGAGATGACCGCAAAGCCTATCAGAACCAGCAGCAGGGCGGTAATAACGCCCATCGAGATTTGCAGTCCGAAGGAGAACGATTCCGCCGTCAGCGTCGTGAGCAAAACGTAGCTTTCAGACAGCGACCGCAAGGTAACTTCTCCCGGCGGGAACGTTGCGTACGTGTGCATGAGCGCTTCGATTACTTTGTGATGTCCGTTGAGAGCCAGAAACGCAGCGGCGCCGAGCAGGAATAGAAATTTGCCGATCGGGCTGTTGGCTTCCCCGGTCAAGGGGTCAAAGATTTCGTTCGCGCCCAATCCGGAGACGTAAGAAATCAGTTTCCCCGCCAGCGTCAAGGCGGAAAAGACAATCGCAACGCCCAATCCCAGGGAAAATCCCAGCAGAAACTCACCAACAGCGGCAAGCAGAATCGCCAGCCACGTTTGCGGAACCGCAGCGGCGCTCGCCATCTGACCGGGCGTGAGAATCAAAGCCAGCGCGATAGCCAAACCGATTCGCAGCGTCCACGGCGCCCGACGTCCTCCGGGAACGGCGGCGACAACCCCGCTGACTCGGAGCATAATCAAAACGGCGGTATAAAAGACGCTGTCCATGTAACGGAATGGGGATTACGGCAAAAGCGTTTCAGTCGAGCGGTTTTTGTGCTTGACAATCGACGCGTCCCCGCTAAAATGCGGGACGGTATGGTCAAGCGTCAAGACGTGTTCTTCGGATTTCCCGGTTTTAATATTGAATACCATTTTCCCTTTGGCGCGGCATTGAACCAGCTGAGCCAGCGTCTTCGGGTCGTGAATGGGCGTTAAAACCTGAGTGTAATACGTAATTGTCGCCAAGTCGTCTTCAACGGATTCCAAAACGTATTTCTGAACCGTTTTGACCTTGAAAACCGTCCCGCCCGGTTTGGGGACGTAAACGATTTTATCAATCTTCCAGACGTCGCCTGGCAAAACCTTGTGTTCCGGGAACGGGACCAAAAGCTGAACCGGGTTGAGCAGTTGCAATTCCGTCTGAGGGAAAAAGTCCTTGCGTTCGACCACGTTTCCGCGGGCGTCGAGAGTAATATCCGCCAACGGAACGTTGAGCATTTTCGGCATGTTCTCGTAGCAATGGGACGGCGTCTTGTCCGTTCGGCTGTCGTAGCTGACCCGGTTCTGCCCGGTAACGTTCTGCCAGAGGTTCATCCAGGCGACGGAGTTCTCAACCACCGCGCCCCCGTCCGGTTTGACCTGTTTAACCGTCCAAACCTTTTCCGATTCGCTGTAGGTGTCTGTTACAATTGTCGTTTCTTTCATCGTTGTCTCGTTGTGAGTGCGATGTACGACGTTCCATCGAATCTGAGAGTCTTTCTCGAACTTGTAACGAAGCAGATAGCCGTCGTCGTCCTGCGCCCAAACGGTCGCGGACATGGCGGCGAGTAGCAGAAAGGGATATAATCGAGTCATTTTGTTGAGTTGCGAGTTGCGAGTGGCGAGTTGCGAGATTTAAGAATGGACGTATAAGCATTCATCTAAAACCTGCAACGTTTCAAATCATATCAGTTCGTTATGAGGGTTAAGACGCGGGGCGAGTAACGAGAAAAATTTGTGAGGCGCTTTGCGATTTCTCGCAACTCGCAACTCGCAACTCGCAACTTAAAACACCGCGCTGCTGATGCTCCGCATGATCCAGCGGTTGATATCGGGATAAATCTGCTCTTCAAACGTCTGTCCCTTATATTCTTTGAACTGAATATTGAGTCCGGCGTTGGTAAAGGCGTCGATATCCTCTTTGAGTGCAACGGGAGAATACAGTTGGGAATCTTCCGGGAATCCGACGAAGTAAGACTGTTTCTTTTGCAGCTTGAACTGACGGAACATCATCGGCAACCGCGGAGCAGGCGCGTTAAACGCCGCCGCGCCGGCAAAGACGTCCGGACGAGCCAACGCCAGAGCCATCGCTGCCGTTCCACCGGCGTCCATGCCAGCCAGGAAGATTCGACGCGAATTGACGTTGAATTGCTTCTTAACTCGTTCGACCGATTCCAGAACGCGGCTTTCAATATCCGACAAGCACAGCAGCGACCAGGCGGACGCGCCGTTCTTTTTGGCAAAGCCCTGAGGAGCGACGCCGATATAGTTCTTCAAACTGATTTTCGGCATTTTTTTGAGCAGGTCGTCCTCGGAACCCTCTTGAGAATGTAGCCAGACCAGCAGCGGGTAAGCGTACGTACACAAATAGTCCATCGGCGTAAAAACGGAAACGCCGTAGGACGTTTTAAGTTTAATTTCAGACGCGGACGTCGGAGCGGTCGCGCACGGCAAACCGTTTCCAGAACCGTCGAACAGGAAATCAAACGACATCCGTTCCGGCGTTTCGCGTTCGTCATTTCGGGAATATATCGGGTTACTCATGATGGGGGGATAGTAACGTTTTTTTCAGGGCGTGTCAACGGCAAACCCCGCATTTTTCTGGATATTTCTATATTAATCAAAACGGAGAAAATAGCAAAACTTTAACGACGTTTTTTTAGTTGCGAGTTGCGAGTAGCGAGTTGCGAGTGATGTTTGTATGGCTCTTTATGTTTCTCAATCCGTATGTTAAAACCCATGGCTATAAATATATTAAGGAAACGCTTTGCGTCTGAATAATTATTCTCGCAACTCGCAACTCGCTACTCGCAACTCCTCTTTACGACAGTTTGTGCCGCGGCAGTCCGTAGGGAGTCGGAAGCCAGACTTCGTCCAGCTCGACTTTATCAACACGGAACCGTAGCAGGAGGTAAATCGCCGTGGCGGACGTAAACCAGAACGCGTTGAGGACGTACATTTGCGTCAGCCAGACGAAGTGCATGACGTATTCAATATACGTCGTTACTTCCATCCCGGCGGCGATAATCCAGTAATACGTCATTTGATTAAAGCACGACAGCAATATCGTCAGCAGGATAATCCCGAAATTCCCGACGATCAACGTGAACAGGATGTATCCGATTAAATGAATCGGCTTTTGCGTCGCGTAGGCAAACGAACGGCTTACGGCGTCGAAGCAGTCGCTGTTTTCCGTTACCAGAGCCGGCGCGAGGAAATGAATCCCGATGTAAACGCCCAGCCCGACAACAACGCCCAATCCGAGGCAGACGTACCAGACGGGGAAGAGCCATTGGTTGAGATACGGAATTCTCATTCCAACCCACGCCACGCCCCAAAAGAAATATCCAGCTGCGGCGGCAATAATCAGCGCGCCCAGCCAGGACGGGTACTTGTCCAGCGCCCAGCCGACAGCGCGTTTAATAGACGTCCCGTCTCCCACCGTCAGCTTGACGGCGGCGATTCGAGCGATCGCCAGGCTGACAAACGACCACAGGAGAAACGACCCGGCGATCTGCCAGTAGAACGCCGCGCCGTCTGCGTGAAAGTACGGGGTGAAATGCAGAACGCAGGCGCTCCAGAAATCCTTGGACGACGTAACTTCGTTAATCGGCTGCAGGGCGTCCAAAATGGTGGACTGCGCCGTAACCGTCGACATGGGCAGCGCCCCGGTGTAATGAACCGCAGGCGACCACAGCCCCAGACCGCAGCAAATCAGCGTCGCCGCAGCGGACAGCGTCAGAATCGACGGCGAGAACGCCAGTAAAAACGCCCGAAAAATAAGAAACGGACCGGGAATCCGCTCTGCCAGCGTCGGTCGATAGGGAAGTTCGTTGGAAGTCATAGGGTGTATGTGGAAATTGAGTATAGTAAATGGATGAAAGGCGGTAACGAAGCGACCAACGGGAGCGGAGTTACGCAGTTCGCCGAAGGCGAACCAAAACAGCTGACCTGTCGTTCATGTTCGCCTAACGGCGAATGCGTAATTTCGTTCGCTACGCTCACTACATTACCGCCTTCCATTAATGATTGCCGCCTAAATAAATCGTTAATACCGCTATATCTGCGGGGGTGATAGCTCCGATTCGCGACGCCTGTTCAATTGTTTCCGGGCGAATCTTACTCAACGCCTCTTTCGCTTCCATGCGGAGATGTTTAATCGCGAAGTAGTCGATGTCGGCGGGAATGCGGCGGCGGCCGATTCTGCCCTGTCGGGCGTTGAACTCGTCTTCCTGCTTCAAGTAGCCGGAATACTTGGCGTCGTTGAGTATCTGCTCTTCAACGCGGTACGGGACGGGTCGAAGCTGCTCGTATTTTTCCGTCAGCGATTCCCACGTCGTACCCGGCCGGCGGAGATGTTCCCAGACGGACATGCCCTCGTAACGCGTCGATTGCAGGAACTGCATTGTCGATTCCAGACAGGCGATTTTCTCTTCAAACGCCTGCCAGCGGTCGTCGTCGATCAGTCCGCATTCGCGCGCGACAGGCGTCAGGCGTCGGTCGGCGTTGTCGCCCCGGAGTCGAAGCCGACATTCCGCCCGGGAGGTGAACATTCGATACGGCTCGTCCGCGCCGCGAGTTACCAGGTCGTCTATCATGACGCCGATGTACGCCTGTTCCCGGGTCAGTTTGAGCGGTTCCCGCCCGGCGACTTTCAGCGCGGCGTTCGCCCCGGCAACCAGACCTTGCGCCGCCGCCTCCTCGTAGCCGGTCGTGCCGTTGAGCTGTCCCGCCAGATACAAGCCGTCAACCGCCGTCGTTTCTAGTGTCAGACGAATCTGTCCCAGCGACGGGGCGTAATCGTATTCAATCGCGTAGGCGTAACGGATAATTTCCGCCTCTTCCAGCCCGACAATGGCGTGAATCATGGCGTCCTGAAGGTACGGCGGCAAACTGGTCGAAAGACCGTTGACGTACATCTCGTTCGTGCGGCGTCCTTCCGGTTCCAGAAAAATCTGATGAGCGTCCTTGTCGGCAAACCGGACGACTTTCGTTTCAATCGACGGACAGTACCGCGGTCCCGTTGACGTAATTTGCCCGGTGTACATCGGGGCTTTATCGAGGTTGTCCGTAATGATTTTATGTACCGTCGGGTTCGTATGAGCCATCCAGCAGGGAATCTGCTCGACGTCGATGGACTTTGTCATGAACGAAAACGGCTCGGGGACAGGGTCGCCGGCGTGTTCAATCAGCTTAGAGTAATCGACCGATCGGGCATTGATTCTGGCGGGCGTTCCCGTCTTGAACCGTTTGAGTTCGATACCATTTTCCGTCAAAGATTGGCTCAGACCGACAGACGGGGCTTCGGCGCAGCGTCCGCCGGGAATTTGAGTGGGGCCGTAATGGAGAACGCCCTGCAGAAACGTCCCGGAACACAGAACGACGGCAGGCGCGTAGTATTCAGATCCGGTTTGCGTTGTAACGCCGCGAACGACCCGCTTTCCGTTTTCCGTTTGAGTTATCAGCCCGACAACCTGTTCCTGACGCAGCGACAGGTTCGGCTGCTGTTCGCAGAAGTATTTGGCTTCGTTTCGATAGAGGGCTTTGTCCGCCTGAGCGCGCGGCCCCTGCATGGCGGGACCTTTGCTCCGGTTGAGCATTCTGAACTGAATTCCGGTCTGGTCGATAAGCCGTCCCATGACGCCGCCCAGAGCGTCGACTTCGCGAACGATCTGCCCTTTTCCGACGCCCCCGATCGCCGGGTTGCAGCTCATCATCCCGATTGTATCGAGGTTCCCGGTCAGCAGCGCGGTCTTGGCGCCAATTCGAGCGGCGGCGCAGGCGGCTTCTATACCAGCATGTCCGCCGCCCACGACCAAAACGTCAAAACTGTATTTAGAACAACAACTCATATCTTCCATTATAATTCCAATAGGAGAAAATACGAGGGGGGTCGGGCGGCGAGGCGCCGCTCCCAATCCGCGCTGCCGCGCGAAACGTATTATAATCGCTCCCGTTGGTCGCTTTGACTACAGATTAATCAAAGATGAGCGCTTGCGCGGGGAGTGCGGCGGCTTGACGCCGCCTTGTCCAATGAATAACGCAAAACCATGGTTTGAGAGACGAAAAAAACTCGATTATTGTCTTTACTCTTTTGCGCCGTGGTCTTTGAGAAACTGAGTTATATCCTCAAAGTTGCCTTCTTCCGCATAATTTAAAGCCGTCTTTTGCTCATAGTCTTTGGCGTTGACGTCCAAGCCCTGTTCAACAAGCCACTCAACTATTTCAGAATCACCGTTGATGGCAGCGTAATGCAAGATATTACAGCCATCGTCGTCTGTCGCGTGGACATCTAACCCTTGCTCGGCAATCCATTGAACCAGTTCTAAATTACAGGTGCGGACGGCGTAATGCAAGGCAGTACAACCGTTATCATCAATTTCGTTAAGACCAATTCCCTGTGCAACAATCCATTGCACCAGTTGCAGATTCCCGCTTTGAATAGCTGAAAGAATGACGGAATAAATATCATGGTCTGTTTCGTGGACGTCCAAACCCTGTTCGACAAGCCACTCAACCAACTCCAGATTTCCGCTTTCCGCAGCGTCAAACAAGACGGTTCTGCCTTTGTCGTCTGTACTATTAACGTCTGCGCCCTGTTCAATAAACCATTGTACCAGTTTCAGGTTTCCGCATCGGGCGGCTTCATGCATGGCGGTTCTTCCTTCATTGTCTTTGATATTAACGTCCGCGCCATGTTCAACCAGCCATTGAACCAAATACAGGTTTTTGCCAATGATGCTGTCAGAAGCGATATGCAAGACGGTTTTTCCGTTCTCGTCTTGTTCGTTGACGTCCAAGCCCTGTTCAATGAGCCATTGAATCAAGTGAAGAAATTCTCTTATTGTCGCCACATGCAAGGCGGTCTCTTGCGAGTCGTTCTTTGCTTTTATATCCAGACCTTGTGAAACGAGCCACTCAATGAGCGTCCGATTGCCGCTTGCGACAGCGCTTAACAAGACGGTGTTTCCCAAATTGTCTGTTGAATTGACGTCTGCGCCCTGTTCGATGAGCCATTGAACCAGTTCCAGATCGCCGTTTTCGGCAGCGTCATGCAAGACCGTATTGATGTCGTCTTTTGAATTGACGCCAACCCCCTGTTCAACGAGCCACTGAATCAGTTCCAGCTTTTCGCTTTGAGCGGCTGAATGTAATAGCGAATTGTCGAACTTGTCTTTTTCGTTGACATCCGCGCCATGCTCAATCAACCATTGGACCAGTTCCAAATTTCCGTTTCGGGCAGCTTCATGCAAGACCGTTATATCAAAAAGCCCGCCTCTTGCATTGACGTCCAATCCGCGTTCGACGAGCCATTGAACCATTTTCAAATTACCCTGTCCCGCGGCGACATGCAAAAGAGTTTCGTCTCTACGGTTTTTTGCGTTGACGTCTGCGCCCTGTTCAACCAACCATTGAGCGGTATCCAAATCGTTGTTTTCGACCGCATAAAACAGAGCGGTTGTTCCATCGAAATCTTTCGCATTAACGTCTAAACCCTGTTTAACGAGCCATTGGATCAGTTCCAGATTTGAGTTCCAGTATAAGGCGGTATGCAAAACCGTTTGTCCCTTATTGTCCCTTTCGTTAACGTTTGCGCCCAGTTCAACAAGACGCTGAAGCATATCGACATCTTTGTATAAAGCGGCGCAAAACAAAACAGTCTCCCCGTCGACGTTTTTTGCGTTGACGTCAAGTCCCTGTTCAATAAACCATTGAACCAGTTCCAGAAAACAGCTCCTGACGGCTGCAAATAAAACCGTTTCTCCATCTTTGTCTTTTACGAACAGATCGGCGCCCTGTTTGACCAGCCATTGAACCAGCTCCAAATTACCGTCATCAGCAGCGTTAAACAATGGCGTTTGTCCTTTATTGTTTTTGGCATTGACGTCCAATCCGCGCTCAACGAGCCACCGAATCAGTTCCGCGTTGCCGCGTTTGGCAGCATAATGCAAGGCGGTGTTTCCATCGTTGTCGATTGCATTAATGTCCAACCCCTGTTCAAAAAGCCATCGAACCAGTTTCAAATCGCCGTTTTCTGCGGCATAATGCAACACTGTACAACCGTCGTTGTTTTCTGTGTTAATATCAACGCCTTGCTCAACAAATTGCTGAACCAGTTTCAGATCATTTTTATCGATAGCATAATACAAGACGTTTCTTCCATAATCGTCTTTTGCGTTGATATCCAATCCCTGATCCAGGAGCCATTGAAACAGTTCCCAATTGTCATTCCAAGCATTGAAGCAGGAGTATGTTCCACGACTGTCTTTTTCGTTGACGTCCAATCCCTGCTTTACAAGCCATTGAACCAGTTCCAGGTTTCCTGATGAAAGGGCTTCCGACAAGACAGTATATCCAAAATTGTCTGTTACATCAACGTTGATTCCCTGCTCAACGAGCCATTGAACCAGTTCCAGATTTCCGCTTAGAACGGCAAAATGCAAGACAGACTGTCCGCATTTATCTTGCGCTTTGAGATTTGCGCCCTGTTCGACAAGCCACTGCACAAGTTCCAGATTCCCGCTGCCAGCGGCAGAATCAAGGACTGACTGTCTAAAGTCGTTTTTGGCATTGACGTTCAAACCCTGTTCAACAAGCCATTGCACCAACTGAAGATTTCCACTCTCAGCAGCGCTATCCAGGACGTCATCTCCAAATAGGCTTATAACATTTATATCAGAGCCACGTTCGACGAGCCACTTCACCAGTTCAAGATTGCCTTTTTCAGCAGCCCAATTCAATACAGTTTTTCGGAACTGGTCATTTTCGTTGACGTCCATTCCCTGTTCAACAAGCCATCGAACTACTTCCGCATTATCGTTTTCGGCAGCATGATGCAAAGCGTTCTGTTTCGTATTGTCTTTTGCATTGACGTCCAAACCCTGTTTAACAAGCCATTGAACCAGATCCAGGTTTCCAATCTCAGCGGCATAATGCAAGACGGTGCGTCTTGATCTATCTTTTGCATTGACGTCCAAACCCTGCTCGACAAGCCATTGAATAATCTCCAGATTTCCGCTCTTAGCGGCGTAATGCAAAACAGTCCCTCTCCAACGATCTTTTGCATTTACGTCCAAACCATGATCGACAAGCCATTGAACCAGTTCCAGGTTTCCGCTTTGAGCGGCGCGGAACAAAACGGTCGCTCCGTTATCGTTTTTGACGTTAATATCAGCGCCGAGATCCAGAAGCTGTTTAACGCGTTCCAGAGAACCGGTCATTGCGGCGTAAAACAAGACGTTTCCGCCGCTATAGAAGGTGCTTGAAATGTACGCGAAGTCAAAATCGCCCGTTTGAAACATCTGTTCAAAACGTTCAACGTCTTCCTCGCCAAAGACTTTTTCAACTTGATCCATTAAAGACTGATTATTGGAATTGTTGGTTGTCATAGGTTCAATTTAGAAAAATGTGTGTTAAAAAATCTCGAAATTATTACTATTGTAACACAAAGAAGATAAATGTGAATAGGGGAGCAATAAATAATGTAGAATTCGGGATGCGCGCAAAAATTCTTATAAAAATAGGCATGACGAGAAGCGGGATCGCGTCCTGAAAGGACGCCATTTCTATAACCGTCGACTTTAGTCTACGGA
>JAZMZV010000057.1:0-2212 GCA_045586185.1 Thermoguttaceae bacterium
CGCTCAATAAACTTGACACGACAAAAAAATTATCCTCTGCGATAGCGGGGGATTTTTTTTATCTGCTGAAGACCTCGCGCATTTGAGGCGATTGGAAAACTTCCTGCGCGGTGCCGATTTTCAGAACGCGTTTGTTTAGCAGGATAACTTTGTCAGCGAAACGTTCCAGCATTTCCAAATCGTGAGAGATTAGCAGTATTGCCATATCCTCGGCGGCTTTTAGTTCCGCAACGAGTTCGTAAAAAATCCTCATGCCAACTTTATCGACGCCGCTAATCGGTTCGTCCAATAAAAGCAAATCCGGCAACGGGTCTAGCGCAAGGGCTAACAAAATCCGTTGCAATTCCCCGCCAGATAACGCGCCTAGTCTGCGGTCGATTAGGTGTTCCGCTTTGACGCGCCGAAGATTTTTCGTCACGCGCCCGCGAATAAATTTTGAACTGCATAGCCAAACGGGTCGCCACGTTAGGCACGCCATGAACAAATCCAAAACGGTCGTGGGGCTTGTCGCGTCGAATTTTAAAGTCTGCGGAACGTAGCCGATAATCGGACGCAGGTGTTCGCCCTTCGCGTCGAAGTAGTTCAACTTGCCCGCGTGATTGACTTCGCCCAAAATTGACTTGAGGAGCGTCGATTTGCCCGCGCCGTTCGGTCCGATTAGAGCCGTCAGCTCGCCGCAATGAATCGTAAAATTCACGTCTTCAAAAATCGTCAGAGAGCCGACCTTCACGCCAAAATTTTCTATTTCCGTCGTGCAAAGTTTGGATTGATTGTGTCTCATTTTTCTTTACTGTAAGTCAAAACCGGCACAAGTTTATCTTCCCTGGTCAAGCTGAAGTCGCCAAATTCGTAGGGCGTGTAGCTTGCTGTATCGGGCTTGACAATTTCGCTTAAGTAAGGCGGTGCGCTGTAATTTTCGTCGAACAACAAACCGGCAGTCGGAGCCGTCGTCGCGTACGTTTTGGCGGTGTTCTTCGCGTCTAGGATTGTAATCGTCTGCCCCGCCGCGCCCGAAAGTTTAATCGAACCTGCGCCCACCGTGATAATCGCGTCGGAGCCGGAGCTTGCAACAATGGGCGTGCCGCTTGTGATTTTAATCTTGTCGTCCGCCGTGAAGTCCGCAATAACGTCGTCGCCGTCGCCCGAAGCGTAGATGAAAGTATTTTTGGTGCCGCCGAGCGTGATTGAATCGTTGCCCCTGCCGCCCGTCACGCTTAAGCCTATGCCCGTTACGCTAATCGTGTCGGGAGCATTGCTACCCGTTATCTGCGCGTAGCCTACCGCGTCGTCGAATTCAAATTCACATTCGCCGCTTATCGCCACGTTGTTTGTTAGCTGATAAGCCGTCAGCGGAATTTTTTTGCCGTCTTCTACCGTCCGGAAAGTTTCAAGGTCGACGTTCGGATTTATGCCGTTGATTTGAGCTAGCGTCTTAACCGTATTTTTTGCCCAGTAGATAAGCGTCCTCTCGTCGGCGGAGGGCGTGTAGCCCGCCCAGTAAGTGGCAGTTAAATTTACTCTGTTGCCGCTTTTGCTCCACGTTTCCGCTATTGTTGTAGGAGCAAGTGACGAATCGCCCAAAGCGAGCGTGTAGGGGTCGTTCTTGCCGAGCGTCACGTTTCTGTTATTGAGTGCCGCACCCGTCAACTTGATAACGCTGTCTTCAACCGTTATGCCGCTTGCCGATTTGACGCCGCTGACCGTCGCCAACGTTTTAGTTACGGCGTTGCGTTTGGCGTCGACAGTCGGAATATAAGTTAGCGTCTTTGCGTCGTCCGAAGGCAGATAACCCGCCGTCTTGACCGTGGCTTTATAAATCGCCTTCGAGCTACTGTAGCTCCAGGTGGCGTCGTTGTATTCGACATTCGCAAACCCGTCGCCAAGCTTGAGCGTGTAATCCTCTTTGGTGTTGAGCGCGATTTTCGTATTATAGTTAGGATTTTCTACGAGCGCGTCCGCCGTCAATGTGATAACGTTATCGCTTAGCGTAAAGCTCGAGAGCGCGGCGTTGCTCCTTAGTCCGCTAATCGTCGCGTGCGTGGCTAGCACCGTTTCCTTGTTGTAGTTAAAAGCCTTCTCGTTTTTGCGCGTGAAGTAGCCGATTTTTACGTCCTTGTAAACGGCTTTTGTACCGGTGACTTCCCAGAGCGTCGCGTTTTCGGTTGCGGTCGGTACTGCCCCGTCGCCGGTCGGGACGAGGTCGAGCTTGAAA
>JAZMZV010000058.1:0-19450 GCA_045586185.1 Thermoguttaceae bacterium
TATTCGATTTTATATTTACTTAACCCTGGATATTAAGGAGCGTTACATGTCAATTTTATACAAAATATTTGCATTGATTGCAGCCGTGATTATTTCGAACGTCGTTTTCGCTCAGGGGGAACGCGACCCGCATTTTGACCCGGTCGCAATTCCGGAGTACACTCTGCCTGACCCGCTGACGGCAAACGACGGAACGAAAATCACAACCGCCGAGCAATGGAAAGCCGTCCGCCGTCCGGAAATTTACAAGATGTTTTCCGAAGGCGTTTACGGCGTCATGCCGTCCAAGTTTGAAACGATGACCTTTACCGTCGAGAACGTAAAAGCAGACGCCTGCGGCGGAAAAGCGACCAGAAAAGAAGTCGTTATCAACTTCAACGGTCAGCCGGACGGCGTCAAGGCGCGGCTGCTGATTTACGTTCCCAACAATCGCCCGGAAGGGAAGAAAGCGCCAGCGTTTCTGGGGATGAATTTCCGCGGCAATCATACTGTTACACTGGAAGACGATGTTACAATGACGGACGCATGGGTTCCCAATGAACCCAAGGAGGGACGAGTCAACCACAAGTCAACGGAAAAGAGCCGCGGCAAATATCAGGAACATTGGCGTTGGCCCATTGAGCAGATTATTGACCGCGGCTACGCTCCTTGCACTCTGTTTATGGGCGAAGTAGCCCCGGACAGCCCAGACGAGTATCTCAAGGGCGTTGCCAGGCTCTTCCCGGAAAAAGAAGTCAAAGACGGCTCGGAATGGAGAGCGATTTCCATGTGGGCGTGGGCGCTGTCCTGCGCTTTGGACTATCTTCAGACCGACCCTGACATTGACGGAACGAAAGTCGCCGTGATCGGTCATTCCCGACTGGGCAAAACCGCGTTATGGGCGGGGGCGTCTGACGAACGATTTGCGCTGGTTATTTCCAACGAATCCGGCTGCGGCGGAGCGGCTTTGTATCGCCGTCCGGTTGGAGAGCGTCTGGGGTTCATGAAGAAGCATTTTCCGCACTGGTTCTGTGACAATTTGTTTAAATACGCTGACAGAGAGAACGACCTGCCGTTCGACATGCACGAGTTAATCGCGTTACAGGCTCCGCGCCCGGTTTACGTTGCGTCCGCTTCACTGGACATCTGGTGCGATCCGAAAGGCGAGTTCCTTTCCGCCTGCAATGCCGAACCGGTTTATAAACTATTTTACGACAACCCGCTCGGCGACGACGTCAATCCTCCTAAAATGCCGACTATCGACACGCCTGTCGGCGGAATCATCCATTACCATGTCCGAACCGGCAAACACGGTCTTTTGCCCTGGGACTGGGATAAGTATATGAACTTCGCTGACAAATACATGAAATAGCGGGCGGGAGGACGGCTCTTCGTGCTAACTCCTCACTCCTCCCTCCTGACTCCTAACTACTCAGACTCTTTGTCTTGCTCTTTATTCTCCCTGTCCGCGCAGGAACGCGTGCAGTGTTTGCAGCAACAGCCGCACCCGCCAGACGGATTGCAGGAACCGGAACAGCAGGAGGACTTCCCGCTGAAAACCAGATAAGCGCGGCGGATAATATACAAAGCCGCCGCGGCGCAAACAACAACTACAATAATCGTTTCTGACATGATTGATTTACTCTTATATATTGTCGAGAGGCGAAAAACTCGCCCCTCGACTTCTGTTTATAAAATCTGTTACATGAGCAATTGCGTTCCAATCTGAAGCCAGGTTCCGATCTGGAATATCAGCGTGGAAATCACCCAGGCGACAATCGTACAGGTAATAAACTGAGCGAACGCCCAGCCCCAGCCCGCTTCTTTTACCATGATGGCAAACGTCGCAACGCATGGCGCGGACAGCAGGCAGAAAACCAGAATCGACAGACCGACCAGCGGCGGGTAGTTCTTTTTCATGATGTCGCGCAGCGATTCCGATTCCTCGTCCGCTTCGCCGATGCTGTACACGACGCCCATCTGAGCGACGAACACTTCTTTCGCCGCTAACGCGCCCACGATTGCCGTGCCGATCTTCCAGTCGAATCCCATCGTTCGGATTACCGGAACCATCAAATGACCCAGGCGTCCGGAATAGGAGTTTGCCAACTGTTCTTCCGCTTCCTGGTTGTCGATTTCTTCAATCTGACCGGTCAAGTCGTCGTACGTCGCCAGTTGTTCGTTGAACTTCGCCAACTGTCCATCCAGTTCCGCCAGCTTCTTTTCTTTTTCGGCTTCCGCCAGAGCTGCGTCTTCTTCAACTCCGTCACGTTCTTCCTGAACGCCGTCGCGATCCTTCGCCAGCGTTTCCAGTTCAGGATTGGCTTCTTTGAGTTCGTCCAACTTTTGAGCGATCGGGGCGCGCTGAGCTTCAAACTTCTCTGATTCGGATTCCGGCAAGCGCGGGAAAGTTGCCAACGCCCACAGTACGATTGAAATTCCCAGAAGAATCGTACCGGCTTTTTTCAGGTACAGCCAGCCGCGTTCAATCGTGTGAATTCCCACCGTTCGGAAAGTCGGGAATCGATACGGCGGCAGTTCGATAATAAACGGAGCGTTTTCTTCGCGAATAACAAAGACGCTCATGATCTTTGCAACGATAATCGCAACGATAATGCCCAGCACGTACAATCCCCACATGACCCATGCCTGATACGCTTCCGGGAAGAAGGCGGGAACGAGCAGCATGTAAATCGGAACTCGGGCGCCGCAGCTCATCCACGGGATAATAAACATGGTAATCAAACGCTCTTTTCGGCTCGACAGCGTTCTGGTTGCCATGATAGCGGGAATGCCGCAGCCGAACCCGATAATCATCGGGACGAAGCTTTTGCCGTGCAGTCCGATGTACTTCATGAAGTTGTCCGCCAGATACGCAGCGCGCGCCATGTATCCGGAGTCTTCCAAAAAGGCAATCGCCAGGAAGAGCAACAGAATATTAGGCAGAAAGACAAGTACGCCGCCCAATCCGCCGATTATGCCGTCAACGATCAGGGACTTGAGCAGGCTTTCTTCGCCTTCCGCCCAAAAGCCGCTTACCCAATCGCCCAGCCATTCAAATCCGGATTCAATCCAGCCCATCGGGTATTCGCCCAAAGTAAAGGTGAGCTGGAAAACCAGATACAGCAGAAACAGGAATATCGGAATGCCAAGCCAAACGTTGGTTAGAACCGCGTCGACTTTATCCGACCAGCTGGGGCCTTCTTTCGGACGGCTTGTAACAGCGGCGGAACACATCCGTTTGATTTCTTCCAGACGCGCTGTTGTAACAGCAACTTCCTCTTCCGTTGGCTTCGGCTTCGTCAGTTCTTCCGCATTGAGTTTGAGAGCGGATTTACTGCCGCTTTCTCCCAACATATCGTACAGGCTTTCCGCCGCATCGAGAATCGCTCCAACTGCGCCAGACTCGTACCCAACGCATTCCACGATCGGCATTCCCAGCTGAGCGGACAACGATTCTTTGTCAATGTTCATGCCATTCTTTCTGGCAAGATCAATCATGTTCAAAACGACCAGAACGGGAATTCCCAGCTCTTTAAGCTGAAGAGTAAGAAGCAGGCTTCGTTCCAGATTGGACGCGTCGACAATATCGATAACGAAATCGTAGTCGCCGTTGATAATATAATCTCGCGCCACCCGCTCTTCGTCTGAATACGCCGACAAACTGTACGTACCAGGCAAGTCCGTCAGTTCAAAGGTTGTTCCGTTATACTTGCGGTTCCCTGTATGCCACTCAACCGTAATGCCCGGATAATTCCCAACGTGTTCGTGCGCGCCGGTAAGGTTATTAAACACAGTCGATTTTCCGCTGTTGGGCTGACCAGCCAAAACCGCTCTAATAATTTTGCTGCTCATTTTGTCTGTCTAATTAAATTAGATTAATCTAATTCTATGGTTAAAAAAAATGGGGATAGGAATACGATGGATCTAAACTATTTGACTTCGATTTTGTTCGGCAAATTGCGACCGAGAATCATTCGGGAACCCATGCAGTTGACGTGGGACGCCCCAACGAGATCGTTGTTGACAATTTGAACGTCGGATCCCGGGAGAATTCCCATGGAACACAGACGATTTACGTTGGCATCGGAGGCGTCAACGGAAACAACCTTAACGGTTTCGCCTTTTTTAGCTTCTTTCAACGACATTATATTACCTGCCTTTCAGTTAAGGACTACTCTATTAAATCTATTAAAACAAGTTCAGCGTCTTCGACCGACAAGGTCAAAAACGAGCCTTTTAAACGAAAAATGAGGGAGCTTCCCTGAACAGGCGCCTTATCCACTTCTACAGGCGTGCCCAGAGTCGCTCCCGTTTGCAGCAACCGGTGAAGCGAGTCGCCGGATAAATTAATCCGGGCAATTGTTCCTTTCTGCCCTGGTTGAAGCTGGCTCAACGGAATGCATTTTGCTTTCCGTTCCGCAAGCTCCTTTTGAATCCTTTCTATTCTATTTTGGACTTCCTGCAAGCATTTGACGCAATCTTGACAATTGTTATCGAAACTGCAAGCGAACTCAAACCCGGAAATCCATTTCTTGCCCCCGCGCGGACATTCCTCGATAAACTTGGCGAATCGAACCAGTTTATCGATGATGTCGTTTGGCATGGCGTGTTCCATGCGGCAAGCGACCTGATTCGCCCGATCCGGCTCCACCTGGAGGACGTCTCGCAGAAACGACCGCAGCCGGACGTGCCGGCTGTAGACTTCCTGAGCGATCTGCTCGCCCGCTGCGGTAAACGTTATAAACTCATACGGGGCATAGTTTATGAGTTTTTTTTGAGCCAAACTTTTCAAGGCCACTGTAACCGACGGTCCAGTAACCTTGAGCATATCCGCAATATCTTTTGGACGAACGCTGTTTTTGTCGCGAGTCATAATCAGAATCGCTTCCAAATAATCTTCAAGGCTTTCCGACAAATCGAGGGAAGTGTCAAACGTCATAGCGTTTCCTCCAAAAGCGGTTTTCAAATTCTAACAATCAAAACAATTTAGATTATTCTAAATTATAGCGATTGATTTGAATTTGAAAAGGGGGGATTACGCCAATTCAGTGGAAATTTGTTTAACCCAGGCATCGATTCTGGCGTCTGTTTTGTCCGCCTCGTTGACGTCGTCCAGCGCCAAACCGCAAAACATCCCGTCGACAACGGCGCGGGAAGCGCTGTGATTATAACCCTCAGTACTGGTTTTCCCAACGACTTTCGCCGCTCGGGACGCAGACGCCTCGTAAAGCTCTCCCATGCCGTCAAGGTACGTATCGCCAAAGGATTCCTGATCGCCGAATCCAAAAAAGGCAAGCGTCGTATTGGACAGGTCAGCCGCCTGAAGCAGGTTGATTCCAGACTGCCAGTCGTCCTGAAGTTCTCCAATGCCCCAGGTGGACGTTCCCAAAATCAGGGTTGACGCCTTGAAATCGTCAGCCGTCGCCTTTGCAACGTTGACGCAATCCGCGTTGAGAGCCGCTGCAATTTTGTGAGCAGCGCTTTCCGTCGAGCCGGTTGAGCTTCCAAAAATTACTTTTATATCTGCCATAGTCTTTTCTCTTTGTTAAGCCAGCGCCAGATTCAGGGCGCAAATTTGCTGGACGCACGCTTCCCAGCTTTCCGTTTGGGTAATAATTCGTTCCGCCTCACGCGCGCCTTGGCGGAACAGGTCCATGATTTTCAGCGATTCCTCAACGTCTCCGTAGACCATCCACGAACCTCGATACGTCGGAGTGGATTGCCCGCAGGTGAACCCGACTACGTCTTTGAGAGGATAACCCAGAAGCAGCCCAATTTCGTGCGGGAAATCGCATTCCTCGAATCGGCGGCACAGACTGTCGAGCGTTCCTTCGACCGTTCGATTGTCGTAGCCGCAGCCAGAGAGATATTCCCATTTTTCGTCGTCGGCAATGACGCGGCTCAGAGCGTCGACGTCGTAAAAGAGAATCAGATTTCTGTCTTCACCGGTTCGCAGAACTCGCCACGGAAGACCGAGTTTTTCGAGAACCTCACGCTGACTGGCGCAAATCTCCTTAGCTCCAGCCAGAACCTGGGCGCGATAGCATCGCTTGACGAAAAACGTTTCCGCCGGTTTGAGTTTCATTCTCACCAGCGCCGTTTTCAGAGTCAGGCTCCGCATGAGTTCCATCTTATTCGCGTCGCAGCCAACCTTTATGTTTTCAATCATACTTTAGCCTTGTCTAAAGTTTAGTTTTCAAAAAGACGTTTCCGCGTACGTCGGTACCCATACGCGGAAACGCAAGGAGTCAGTAACTGTCATGTATGCCAAATCATAACATTGAGATGCAGTATAGCGCTTTTTCAATCTTTGTCAATTAGATGTGTCTAACTTTTTTAGAAAAAACTCGAAAATTTTAAAAAATTTTTTGAATATTACAAAAATTCAGCTGGGCAAGCCTCATTTTTTCGACCGACGACGGTATAAATCATCCATGAAAGCTGTCTTGAATCGATAATTTCAAAACCAGCGGTTTTCAATTGTTTCTCGGCGCTCTTTCGATTTTGAATATAGCAGTCTCCGCTTCTGAGCAGTTTAAACAATATATTATTGTCAAACCAGGCGCTAAAGCCCCCCAAACCGGAATCCGAAAGAATGAACAGTCCGCGCGGTCGAAGAACTCGCAGCGTTTCCTGCAACGCTTCGTTCTGATACGGATAATGGTGAAAGCTTTGAGAACACACTACAATGTCAAAAGCCTGATCTTCAAATGGAAGACGGTTTGCGGTTCCCTGAATAAAGGTCGCGTTGGGAATGTTTTTGGACTGGGCGACTTCTATCATTTTTGAAGATAAGTCCAAGCCGATATACTCAGCCTTGCGTTGTTTTTGGAGCAGATCAATCAAAAAACCGGTGCCGCAGCCAACGTCCAACAGATTGGAATACTCCACATTTTGAAGGTATTGAGCTATGTCGCGGCAGCTGATTTTTCCCTCGCGAGAATAATAGAATGTATCGCGGCTATCGTACTCCGCCGCTTGACGATCAAAGTGTTCCTGTGATAGTTTTTCGTAATCCATAACGTTTTCAGCCTTCTTCAAAGCGTAACAGTTTTTTTACTCACTCTGTTAACGCCTTTTAAAACTCCTCACACTCAAATTTAAAATTCCCTTCCTGAGAACCGTTCGCAGGAAGGGAATTAAGGCAATGGGTATTTTTTATTAACAGTTACTAAACTCAGAAGGAGTATTCGACGCCAACGCCGCCGGAGAACTGGTAAGGCTTTGTTTGATCGTTGAATCCGTTAGCGCCAGACCAGTTGTCGTAACGAATTTCAGGTCGAATGGTCAGCTCGCCAGAAGCGATTCGATCTGCACACAGGCAACTGCGTTTATGTCGCGGCTTGCAGCAGCAATTTTTGAACGGCTTGATTGAGTATCCGAGAGTAACTTCAAATCTGCCGACAACTTCGTCAGCAACCAGTTCTTCCTGGTATTCAATTCGAAGACCCGCCTGAACCTTTTCGTTGATCTCGTAAATAAAGCTGTTGTTCAAGCCCCACAGTTTGAGATTGTCGTCAGCGCCGTTGACCATGCTCATGAAATCGTATCCGAGATAGTAGGTCAGCTTATCCGACAGTTTTGTTTCCAGTACGAGGCAGTGAGAGTACGTGTTTTCGTAGGTTTCCATATTGCCAGCGCACATCATATAGGACAGACGAATCGCCTGGGTAAGTTGTTTGCTCATGCCGAACCAGACCAGCGAGGAGTCGGAATCGCCGTCAAACGCTTCGTTCCAGCCTTGCGTCCAGCCGAAGGTGAAATTGACGGCTTCGCAGGGTTCCCACGTCGCCAAAACGCCCATGTGAGTGTCCGGCCACGGGTTGTAGGAATCGCTGAAGAAAAAGCCGTCGCCGGGGTTGTCAATCGGACAGCCGAATTTACCAACAATGACCTTGAATTTATCCGTTCCGATTCCTGCGTACAGCTGAGCAATTGCGAAACCGTATTGTCCCTTCGACAGCGCCATGTAGTCAAAACGATTACAGGACTGGTAGAACTGAGCGTTAGTACCATACATGAAGTCGGACTGAACGATGAACTTCCAGTCGCCGTCGAGCTTGTACTCTCGGCTCCCAGCCGCATAGAATTCATACAGATGAAATCCGGTGTTGTCAATGTTCAGACCGGCAGCGGTGTTTCCCCCCTCGCCGAAATAATCCCAACCTCCGGCAACGCCGTATTCCTGAATGCCGCCAGTTGCGCCCCACTGGTTAGCCCAAAATCCACTTTGGACGTTGAATTCCCAGTTCCATTTGTATTCGTCTTCTTCCTCATCTTCCTTGTCTTCCGCTTCTGGCAGTTTAACATCTGCGACAGCTTCCGGGGCGTTCATTGCGGCTTGAGCCAAGGCTTGCGCCGAAAAAGACGAATCGACGTATTCCTGAGCGCAGACGGGCAAAGCAAGAGTCGCCGTTACGATAAGAGCCAGAAGTTTAGTGAAACTCTTTTTCATAATACTCTCTCCGTTTTGAGAAATCCACAAAATGCATCCATGCGACCTGTTCGCAGAGGATGAAAATGGCTGAAAAGCGCTTTAAGTGGATGCCGACAGGAACGTCGGAAAGAGAGTTTCAGCAAAAATGGTTTTACTCGCTGAAAACCGCTTTAAGTGGATGCCGACTAAGATGTCGGAAAGAGAGTTTCAGCAATAATACGACGCTATCCGTTACTCGCGTCAATCTCAATTTGATTTTTCGTCATAAAATCAATATCCGTTTGAGATAGTATACAAATCGGAACATTAACAGAATAACTTTAGGACGTTTTTCAACGTCTTAGAATTAATTAAACCTTTTAAGTCCAGAATTGGGTCAAGCGCCTAATCTTTTATTGGCTTAAATTTTTCCCAAAGCGTTGTCAAGGCAATTGCGGCAAAGACGATAATAATCGGCATTAAAGGCAGACGGTAACGGGCGCAGCAATCAGCCCCGGACAACCCCATTGTAAGGACAAAATACGCTGCTATTCCTGCCAGGCAAAAAATCGCCCAACGTGAATCTCGGTTATTAAACCAAGAGCCAATTATTCCAATCACTCCTCCGCATAAGGCAATTACTTGAAACAGAACGCTCCAAACGAAGATTATAATTAAAAACGGAGAGTTGGAAAACAGTTCGCCTGCCCCCTGCCAATCCTGTTTTGTCAGCGCTGCGAATATTTCGGTTTCGTGGGCAAAAAGCGATTTCGGAACGCCAATCATCGCGGATTTTATTAATGAAACCGGATATTTCAACAAAACGTCGCGTTTGCACGCTTTGAGCTGACGGTCAATTTCAGCGGGATCTTTACCGAACGCATCAGCGTTATGACAAACTTCGTCTGAAGGAAGGTTGAATTCTTTTTGAATCTTTTCCTGCGCTTCTTTAAGAGTACAATTGAATTCTGTCTGCCACGCTCCGCCGCCGGTATAGTAAACCATGACAATATTCTCGTTGCCTGAAAGCGTAAAGATGCCAAAGGTCTGATAATTGCGGAACATCCACAATCCGGCAAGCGAATAAGAACACACGAAAAATATCAGCGCATAAGCGACAGAACGGATCAGGTTCTTTCTGAAAAATAATAACTTGATTGCGTAACAGAGCAAAATGACAAACGGCAAATACAACCCTGTCGGACGAGTCAAAATTGCAGCGCTTAACCCCAGTCCTCCGGGAATCAAAAGCCAGAAAGAAGGCGTTGCAGTCTGATCTTTGGGAAATAGCGTTGGAAGCGTAAAATAAAGACCAACTAAAACAAATGTTACAAAGGCAATGTCTGACATCGCCTGAAAGTTAAGCGACCAGACGAGCGTATCGAGTGCAAATAAACAGGATGCAATCGTTCCCGTTTTGGCGTTGACATAGTATTCTGCAAGGCGATAAATGATTAAACATGAAAGCGCCGACAGAAGAATGTTCAGGGCAAATACCCCGCCGGTTCCCAATAAACAATCAACGGCTCCAGCGAGAACGGGAAATACAGGCGTCCATTTGAAGTCCGGCGTATACGGCGCCGCAGGGCGCCTGGAATACTCGCCGTGAAGCCAAACGTTCTGACCCAAATCGAGATAAGTAATTGCGTCTGGATTCGGCGCGAGTTTATAATCTGATAAATACTCTCGATTAACGCATCCAATCCAAATGAATAACGTCAAGCAGACCGCCAGCAGAAGCGAAAGCGCGTATTTCATTGATCGTTATTTAAACAAACCGTATCGAACGATGCAATACAAAGCGCGGAACCCGTCTTTCCAGCCGATTTTTTTGCCCTCTTCGTATGTGCGACCTGAGTAGCTGATGCTCATTTCATAAATGCGATATTTCTTTCTTGCAAGGCGCGCTGTTACTTCGGGCTCAAATCCAAAGCGATTTTGCTGCAGCTCCGGAAGTATTTCCTGAATGCACTCACGGCGAAAGAGCTTGTAACAAGTTTCCATGTCTGTCAGGTTGAGGTCGGTGAACCAGTTTGACAGCGTCGTGAGGAACTTGTTTCCCATGGAATGCCAGTAATAAAGAACGCGATGCGGCTGATCGCCTAAAAAACGGCTGCCGTAAACGACGTCCGCCTTGCCGTCGAGAATCGGTTTTAGCAGTCGCGGGTACTCGTTGGGATCGTATTCCAGGTCGGCGTCCTGAATAATCACAACGTCGCCTTCTGCCTGAGCGAAACCTGTTCTTAGCGCGGCGCCTTTGCCCTTGTTGACGTCATGATACCCTAGTGTTACACGGTTCCATTCATCAGGGATTGTCAGTTCCAGTTCCTGCATTACGGCGCGGGAATTGTCTTTGCTGCAGTCGTCAATCAATACTATTTGTTTGCGAATAGGAACGTTTGCAACGGCTCTGACTAACGTTTCCAGCGTTTTTTCTTCGTTGTAAACGGGAATGACAACCGACAGCTCAAAGTCGTCTGGAATGGCAAACAGCCCCAGCGTTTTACAGGCGGATTCGCCAATCGCGCTGCGAATGTTGTTGTACCATTGCGTCGTATAAGGAATATTTGTTTTGTTGTCCATGTTCAATACTACAATGTGTCTTTGAGTTCCTCTGTAAATTTTTGCCTGGAAACGACGCTGGCTTGTGCAATCATGTCGGCATATCGGGCGTAAACGATAAACAATACAGGAAGGACAGGTAAAATCAAACGGTCATAACAGTCTACGCCGCCAAAAAACATTAAAAAGAACCAACCAAAAACCAGCGCCCACATTCCTAAACGCGTCCATGGGATTTTTCTAAAATAAAAACCGGACAGCGCCAAGAACAGAAAATCAAACGCCCCTGCGAAATAATGAGGAGTGAAGGTGTAAATATCCCCTTCCCACCACATTCTTTTAATATTGAATACGAAAAATTCAAGAGCGTTATTTTTAATTGTATCATTTACAAATTTTTTGATTCTGTTATAACCAAAATGATTTATCAAATCGTCCATTAAAAGATATTTGCTTTCTGGCGGGTTCAAAGGAGATGTGACGATGTATTCCTTGAATTCTGTATCCGTACTTTTTTTGTAAAAACCCGTTTGATAAATAATGAAGAAACGCGTATGCAGTGAAACGCTGGATAACGTGAAATAATCGTAATTCTTCTGATTTAACTTTGCGTATCCATAAATAACTGAACAGACAAGACATAAACTCAGAAAACCAATAGCGGCTTGTTTGCGGTCTTCTTTATTAACAATAAGCCGAAAAATCCAAAATCCTGCCAACAGAACGACCAAATAAAGGAATATTGGACGAAGGAAAACAAGTATCAACGTTACCAATCCGATTAAAAACGCAGTAATCTTACGCGGTTTGTTGAGGTAAAAAATCATCAAAGAAAAAAAGACCATTGCGCCGGAGATTGACAACGGTTCTGTTAAAATCCAGGATTGACAAGGAATAAAATATACAGCAATAAACAAGACTGTAAAAAAATGAACAATCGGATTATGCAATAGTATTTTGCTTGCATAGTAAAATGGAATTAATACTAAGCAGTAAACTATTGCCTGTGCAAGAAAGACATAAAAGCACGTTCTTTGTCCTTGGACGATCTCGTCGGCTATAGGCGTTCCGGTTTCTGTAAAAGTTACTTTATCCAGAATGCTTTCGCTGCCGGTTATTGTATAAATACACTTTAGAAACCATGGATATACAGGCGTTCTGTTGTCCGCGGTTTCCCCTTTGAAAATATTGTATGGATACTGAGTGTATCCATTGGTGTCTGCATTGACGTTATAATAAGATGGAGCGGTTGCCCTGTTATAAATTGGACGGTACTGAAAGAATAAAACAATTGTGAAACACAGCAACCAGAACAACGGCGAGACAAAAACAATCCCAACCGGTCTCAATCCCCAGTCTGTAAATTTATTTACGACAGCGTCTTGCAGGTCTGAAAGGAATGGTTTTTGTTCCATTGTTTATAGTATGAAGGTTTATTGAAATGATATTAATTGATTATATTAATTATTATAATCAAAAATATTTATTCAGAGAAACTATCAATGTTTTTTAATTAAAAGATATCAAATATCTCTGAGAAATCCTATTCCCAGGCAATCGACAGCGGCCAGCCGACGTTGGCTTCGAATCCGGTTGGGGTCAGCTTTCCGGTTGTCTGGTCGATGGCGTAAACGACGATGTTACAGGTCTTTTTATTGCACGACAACAGGAATTTCCCGGTCGGGTCGATGCCGACAAATCGCGGCGCGTTCCCTCCAGAGGTAATATACTGAACAGGTTCGAGAACGGTTCCGCACTGTTCCCGGTCGCCGCGAATTTCTCCAGGGGTTACTTTGAAAACCGTCAGCAGGTTTGCGCCGCGATTGGAACAGTAGACGAATTCGCCTCCTTCGGTTTTCAAATAGCAAATTGCCGCAGCCTTGTTTGTTCCGCGGAATTCTTTCGGCAGCGTCGTATCGGACTGAACGACTGTCATGGAACCGCTGTTGGAATCGTACAGAAAGACGTCGATCGTTGACGACAGCTCGTTGAGAACAAACAGATAAGTTCCGTCAGCGGAAAAAATAGCGTGACGACATCCCGCGCCGCTGGAAACCTGAGCGAAGGGGAACTTCGGGTTCTGAACCCAGCCGAAAGCATTGTCGTCCAGCAGCATGGAGTACACTTTGTCGCACCCTAAATCGCAGCACAAAACGCGTTTTCCGGTCGGGTCAGCTCCCATCCAGTGAGCGTGCGCTCTTTCCTGTCGAACGGTATTGGGACCGTATCCAACATGTTGGTCTGACAAAACCTCTCCCAGGCTGCCATCAGAAAGAATTTGAATCATTGCCGCCTGACCGCCGGAATAGTTTGCGACAAAGAGCGCTTTTCCGTTAGGGTGAACGGACAAATGACACGGTCCCTGACCGCCGGAACGCTGCGAATTGAGCTTTTTGAGCGAGCCGTCGTTCTGTTTTTCCCAAGCGTCGACAGAGCCTTGCCCGTCAATGCCATGACCAGATACGGAATAATAGCAATTGAGCGTTGGGTGTTTGACGACAAACGACGGGCTCTTTGCCTCTGCCGCCAAGCCGAGAACTTTAATCTCGCCGGTCTGATCGTTAAAAACTCCGCGATAAATACCGCGACTGACTTCGATATCAGGCGAAGCCGTCGGCGACGCCTGAGTTCCGATATAAAAAACTCGTTCTTCTGCGTTAACGGCGGAAAGATTTGTCATGATTGCGGCGCACGCGATAAACGCGCTTAAAAAATAAGTTGATACTTGTTTCATGATAAAACGATGTGACGGATTGTGTATGTTGCGTAATTTAAATTATTCTGATTGTTCGTCCGTTTGCTCAGCGCCGGAAATTGTAATCTTAGCTTCGTTAAACACTTTCTCGAACGCCTTTTTACGATTTTCTTCTTCCTGATCCTCAATCAGTTTTTTGCGAATTTCGGTTTGAGCTTCTTCAAAGGGAATAATCTTTTTTCCGTGCCGTTCCAAAACGCGAACAATATAAAAACAGTTTTCGTCTTCGATGATTCGCGGGCTGAGATCTCCAACCGGCTGTTCAAAAAGGGCTTTGTTAAGCGGTTCGCTGGTGAGCGCGTCTGGAGACACCCAGTCTCGTTTTCCGCCATCGGAAGCGGTAACGCCCTGAGAGCTCTGCTTGGCAACTTCAGCAAAGGGCTTTCCGGCAACAACCGCCTGTCCCATTTTCTGAATCGCCTTGTACGCTTCCTCTCGTGAACTGAATTGGTACTTGAAAACAACCAGTTCTTCCCATCGAGCTTTTGGCGTGACGGTATACTTATCGATATGTTCTTTATAATAGTCCATGATTTGATCATGGCGAATTTCTTTTGCGGGTTCCGCCTGCATTTGAAGCCACTGAAATCCAACGGACTGTTCAAAGAATTTCTGTTTTTCTTTTTCGATGCATGAGCCTTCCGCCTTGAGCGCCTGTTCCAGCTCCCATTGTGAGGCGACGCCGTATTCCTTAATCATAACAGGAAGCTGTTTGTCGTCAAACGCCTTATCGACAGCCGCTTTGACGTTTTCCAGATTCTCTCTTGGAATGGAAGAGCAGGCTTTTGTGAACATGACGTGATGCTGAATCAATTCCTGAAGAACCTGAACCTGCCACATCTGAATTTCACGCTGAAGATCATTTTCCGTCAAAGGCTCAGCGCCGTTCTTTTTGGCTTCTCGCTGCATTTTTGCGATTCGTTTTTTGACGCCAGCCTGGACGTCGCTTGCGAGAATAACGGCGTTCTCCACTTTTGCCACGATTTTGGCGCCATCGTATGTGAGGAACGGCTGTTGCCCAGGAAGATTTGCCGCGCGCATGCTGTCGAAACGCGACTGTGACCAGTCGTATTGAGGCGTCTGGATGTCCGCCTGCGCCGTTGGCTTCATTTCCTTTCCGGCTGCAGTCTGAATATGAGTCCCGACAAGGTCGGTTCCTGATTGGACGTGGGCAGCGCCGAAATCAGCTTGTTTGGAAGCATAACCTTGTCCGTTCGCCCGCGCGGCTTCGCGCTGCGCCGTTGACGAAACGGGGGGATTCACGGCTGAATTGCCTGCGCCGGAGTTTTGATAAGCAGTCGGCGCCGGCTGATCGTATCGAGGAACGTTAGCCGCCGGGCGAGGCGGCGTTTGCTGCGGCGCAACCGAATCTGTCGGCGCTGTTTCCGGTTCAGGATTCTTCTCCTTCTTTTTCCAGAATTGCCACCATGACGATTTAGTTGTCTTTTCGGGTTCGGCAGGAGCCGCCGTCGAAGCGCTGGAATTGTTTTTTCCAGCTTGTTGATTGGCAGACGGCGCTCTTTCAAAAAGTCCTCCGCGATTTTGCGTTGTCGGGGCGGGCTGTTTTACAGGAACTGTTTGTTGAACAGGAGGTTGAACGGGTTTTGCCGCGGCGTTTCTTTCGTCGATTCTTCTTTGAAACGGTTGAGTAAAATCTTCGTCGTCAAGAACGGGCGATTCGTAGCCGTTTTGTCCCAATACGACAGAACTGAACAACGTCAGCGTTATTATCAAGTTGAAAAAAACAGGAACTCGTATAAACATCGGAAATAGAATTTCTTGTTTAAAATTCGCTTTATTATGCGTCTGAAACAGGACGCCGTTCAAACAAAAACAATTCGTCCTTATAATACAGTATTTTGGGTAATCTATCAAGAGGAAATTTTACGCAAATAGTCAATTTTACACAGAGAAGCAAATGAACGTTAAGATGGGTAAAATACGGGTGATTTTAACGATAGAGACTTTGAAAAATTTCAAAAATTCAGAGCAAAATTCTTGATTCGGGGTTGTATGAATTGACATAATAGATAAACTGGTTATATCGATTTATAATATTGTACGGATTAATATATTTGTCAAACGGCTTCGTTGGATGCGTATCAGAACGGAACTCTGAGAAACAACGTCCTTTTGTAAGCTGTTAGCTATTAGCCGCTAGCTATTAGCTTGTGCATTTGTAGTTCTCGGCGTAAATATTTGAGCCTGAAACTAAAATAACCAAGCTAGAAGCTAGTAACTAGAAGCTAAAAGCTTAAATATAAGCCTTTGACGTCGATAGAGCGCTATGAACGAGACATTCGAATTGAAACCGGTTGCCATGCCGTCTGCGGTGGAATTGCACGAAGCGATTCGCCGCTGTCAGGAATTCTTTTTTTCTCAGCAGAACGAAGACGGACATTGGAGAGCGGAACTGGAAGGCGACGCCCTGCTGGAAGGCGAAGCCGTTATTCTTTTGACGTTTTTGGGTCAGGAAGACTCCCCTCTGGCGAAGAAGCTGGCGAACCATCTCCTTTTGACGCAGTCCGAAACTGGCGGATGGCCCATGTTTACCGGCGGAGAGGACTCGATTACCAACACGGTCAAAGCGTATTTCGCGCTTAAGCTGACGGGACATCCGCTTAACGCACCGTATATGCAGCGGGCGCGGGAAGCCGTGATGAGAATGGGCGGCGCGGATAACATCAACAGCTTTACCCGATTTTATCTGGCGCTGCTGGGACAGATTTCGTATGAACAATGCCCAGCCGTGCCGCCGGAGTTGATTCTCTTGCCCAAATGGTTCCCGATTAACATGTACGCCGTCAGTTCCTGGACGAGAACGATTATCGCGCCGCTGTCGATCGTCTCGGCGTTGCGTCCTGTTCGGCATTTACCCGTAGAAAAGGGAATTCGAGAACTGTTTCATAACGCTCCAGAGCAATGGCCGCCGCTGTCCGCTCCGAAAGTTGTCAAGCCGGGACAGATTCAAAAGACGCCGGGGTTCTTTTCCTGGGAACGCTTCTTCCGCGGTACGGACGTCCTCTTGAAAAAATATCAGCGCTGGTTTGGGAAATATGGCATTCGCAAACGAGCGATTAAAAAGATGAACGAATGGCTGCTGGAACATTGCAAAAACAGCGACGGTCCCGGCGCGATTCAGCCGCCCATCATTTGGGGGCTGGTCGCGATGAAAGCGCAAGGGTACGCAGACGACTCGCAGGAAGTCCAGTATTTTCTCGACGAATTCCATAAACTCATTGTCGACGACGGCATAGACGCCAACGGGAACCCGTCCGCTCACGGCGTTCCGTGCCTGTCTCCGATTTGGGACACCGTTTTAACGCTTCGCGCCCTGGCGGCGGGCGGAATCCGAATCGAAGGGGATTCCCCTGCGTCAAAATCCGTTCGCAAGGCGTTGGAATGGCTCTTGCCAAAACAGCATACCGAAAAAGGCGACTGGGCGCAGGTCAATCCCGATACGCCGCCGGGCGGCTGGGCGTTTGAATACCACAACGATTTCTATCCGGACTGCGACGATTCCGCCATGGCAATTATGGCGATTCACGAATTAAGCGCCGTTTTGAGAAACGCAACTGAAACTGGCGCGGTCATTACAGGCAAAGCGAAACCGGAGAATCTTTGCTCTCCGGAGAATCTTCAAGCCGCCATCAACAGCTGCGTTGCGTGGCTGATGGGAATGCAAAACAAAGACGGCGGCTGGGCGTCGTTCGACAAAAATAACAACCGACAGTTTCTTTGTCACGTTCCGTTTGCCGATCACAACGCCATGATTGACCCCAGCACATCCGATATTACCGGGCGAATTCTGGAAGCGCTCGGCGCGTTAGGATATCGCTGTTCCGGGTGCGAAGCCGCTCGGACAATCCGCGCCGACGGGGACGGTTCCCAATTGGAAGCGGATAGCGCTGAAAACGGTTTACTCGGAGACAATGCCTCATCCTCTCGCCCGAGCGGCTGCATAACCGCGCAAGAGATAATAGCCGCACCTGCTGGTCGTTTGCCTATCCTCGCAACTCGCAACTCGCAATTCGCAACTCAAATTGACCGCGCTGTAGAGTTCTGTCGAAAAGAACAACTGCCGGACGGTTCCTGGTTTGGACGTTGGGGCGCGAACTACATTTACGGAACCGGCGAAGCGCTCAACGGTTTGGCGGCGGTCGGCGTTGACCCGAAAGACCCGATGGTTGCCGCGGGCGTCAACTGGCTCAAAGCGCATCAACATTCCGACGGCGGCTGGGGCGAAACGCTCGACTCCTACCGCAACCCGCTGCTCAAAGGAACGGGAAATACCACGGCGTCTCAAACCGCCTGGGCGCTGTTGGGGCTAATCGCCAGCGGAGAAGGCGCGTCTGAATCCGTGGTAAACGGAATCCGTTATCTCATTGACCATCAAGACCCTGACGGGCAATGGACGGAACCGGAATTCACCGGAACCGGATTCCCGCAGGTCTTTTATCTGCGATACCATTATTACCGTAACTACTTCCCGCTCAAGGCTCTGTCCGACTGGGAAAGCCGATTCACTCAAGAGCAGATCGACGCGCTGTTTGCAACCATCGAGATGCAGGGCGACGACGATGAAACAAACGAATCCGCATCGCCTGACTCGTCAGACGATGCGCCCTCAGACGACCAGGCAGCCTCTCTTCGCCGTCTGGTTCAAGGTCGGTTTGACAACATGAATTCCGCCCGCCGTTTTGCATTGATTGCAGCGGAAACGTCCGCCGCTGTTACAGAGCCGGATTCAGAAGAAGACGATTATTCAGACAGTCCGCGTCTGAAACTCTACGTAGGATAACAAAAGAGAGCTTCTAGCTACCAGCTCCTCGCTTCTAGCTTGATTATTTTAGTTTTAGGCTTAAAATATTAACGCTAAGAACTACTAGTAACCAAGCTAACAGCTAGGAGCTAAAAGCTAATAGCTACTTATTCCAGCCCATAGAAGCCGTACGGTCGAACGCAGCCCATCGAGTTGCTTAACGAGCCTTTGGGAATGAATCGCGGTTCGATGGTTAATGTAACGCCGTAGTCGTCCCGAGTTGCGTCGACGTAGAAGCCGGTGCGGACGATGAGCGATTCTCCGACGCGGGTAATGGCAAAGTTCTGTCCGATGTTGCCCTGTCCGGAGATGTCGAATTCGCTCCCGAAGGAGAAATGCCATTTCGGACTCATCCAGTACTTGGCGTTGACGTATAAAACCGTGTTGCGAACGGGGTTGGAAATCCAGTAGACGCCGGCGTTGAGTTCTCCGACGCCGGGTTTAATCAGACGTCCGCCAACGCTGCAGGCGTGTATTCCGTCGTCGAAAAAGTCCCATATTCCCGAAGACGTAACGGCGAAACGGTCGCCCAGCTGCCAGGTGAAATCGTAATTGAGCAGCCCGATCCCTTTGCCGAAATTGTCACGGCTGGCGTTGGGGAACAGCGTTACCCCGGCGTTGAGCGTTATCCAGTCTACGGGGACGGCTGACCGGCGTTTGGTTTGCCATCGCTGGTTGACGTTGAATCGAATTATATGCAAGTCGTCCAAAATTTCCGCTGCCGGCGAGGTTACGTGGTTTCCCAGTCCGCTTCTCAAAGCGTAGGAGCGTTCGTCAAATCGCCACGGAATCGGTCCGCCAAAAACGGTTTCGCTGAACATGTGTCGATACTGGATAATCGACTGCTCGTCCAACATGTCGTACATGGGCAGATCCGTCATGTTTCGCGACGAAGAACCAATGTACCATTCCG
>JAZMZV010000059.1:0-13845 GCA_045586185.1 Thermoguttaceae bacterium
CTCGCAACTCGCAACTCGCAGCTCGCTACTTATTACTATTCTTATTTTGCATAAAAAATTACTCTTGTCCAGTTAATTTGAGTAAAAAATCGCCTTTATTTCAGAAAATTTCAAAAATTTTTTCGAAAATCTGAAAAAATACGCCGATAGGGGCTGGCAGAAACTGAAAAAATGATACAAAATAGAATACAGAGTTTTTGTTATCAGGAATGATAAATCGAAAACTCTAATTGCAGTGTACAATTAGGGCAATTGGATTTTTGTCTCGTTTAACGACTAATTGTCAGCGCTGTATTCATACGATAATACAATCGGGCAAAACTATTCATATAATCATCAATGTTTGAGGTGAACAATGACTTTTAAAACCGTAACGCGGAATTACATTCGAAATTCTTCCCGTCGCGCCTTTACGCTGGTTGAGTTGCTGGTCGTTATCGCAATTATCAGCATTTTGGTCGGGCTGCTCATGCCGGCTGTTATGAACGCCCAAAACGAAGCGCGTCGCGCTCAGTGTCAGGAAAACCTGCGAAACGTCGCCGTGGCGCTGGTCAACTTTGAATCCTCGAAAAACTACTTTCCCGGGTATATCAACTCTTTCCGAGGACTGAATAACGTTACTTGGTATACAATGATTTTGGAACAGTTGGGCAATAACGACCTCTACAAAACTATCGCAACGGGCAATAGCAGCACAATTACAGAAACTCCGCACTTGTCCGTTTTGAACTGTCCGTCTGACGCCCGCGTTAAGTGCCGTCAATCTTATCGCATCAACGGCGGAATGGAAGGCGCCGCAGGAAACGACAAAAAATGGCGAAGTTCAGGGCTTTCCTTCGATCTGACCGGATCTGCTAAAAACGATCTCAAAGTCGGCATCAGCCAAATCGTTGACGGCGCTGCCAACACGGTTCTGGTTGGAGAAAACGCCAACAACCGCTCTGACTGGAGAACCGCTACTGGTCAATTCCAAAACTGCATTATGTACGCAAACGCTACAGACTGGCACTCTACTAGTAATACCTCTGGTAAGCAGTATCTTATCAACCGCAGTATGGACGCTACGAATAACGATATTTATATCGCCCGTCCGTCCAGCCGACACCGTGGCGTTGCATTGGTCGCCTTTGCCGACACTCACGTCATTTCTCTTAAAGACAGTATTCAGTACAACACGTACAAAATGATTATGTGCCCCAACGACGCCGGAGTTAAATCGCTGGGAATCAACATTGACATCAACCAGATTGATAACAACTATCCATGATATTGGGTTAGCAGGTTAAACGCATAAGTCTGCTGCAAGGGAACAATGGTCAGGAAACATCATCCTCCTTTGTTCCCTTGTTGTTATTAGAAAACGAATCGTTTATTTCCATGGATTCTACCCTCAATGCTCTTCGAGTTCTCTACGCTCAGGCGTCGGTGTACAATTACAATACGCCGGGACGCGAGGGAAGCGCTGTCTGGCTGGACGAGTCCAACGCGTCAGACGTTATCTTTACCGGCGATTTACATGGGCATCGAGGGAATTTCTATGATTTGTGCGAATTGGCAGACTTGGGAAACAACCCGCGCCGACATCTGGTCTTTCAGGAGCTTTGTCACGGAGGCAGCGTTTATTCAGACGGCAGCTGCGCGTCTCATCTGCTGGTGGAAGACGTCGCGAAAATGGTCTGTCAGCACCCTGGTCGGGTTCATCTGGTCTTGGGCAACCACGAAATGGCGGAAATGACCAACTTCCCGATCCGCAAGCGGGGAATACTGCTCAATGTTCATTTTGCCAAAGGGCTTCAATATAGATACGGAAGCGCCAACGCCTGGCAGGTTCATGAATGGATGACGAAATGGTTTTGGTCGTGTCCGATAGCGATTCGCTGGAAAAAAGACGTCTTTTTTGCTCATTCCATTCCCTCTGACTGTCCGAATTATCCCTTCGATTTTTCGTTCTTTGACCGTTCACTTGAGGAAAAGGATTTTTCTTATAACGGCTCTTTTTCCCGTTTGGTTTGGGGACGCGATTATTTTGAAGACAACGCTCAAACATTTGCGGAAGGAATTGGAGCAAAATTCCTCATCACAGGACACGAACCCTGTATGGAAATGGGATTCAAAGAGCCGAACCCCATTCAAATCATATTAGACTGCTGTGACGATACGCCGGCGTATATTCATCTAACTGCCGACATGCCGACAGATCCGATGACCATACGCTCAGCGGTGCATTTTCTATAAGGGAACGTAGATAAATATCATCTTCTAGCTCACCCTATAAATTAAGCCGCAAAGAACGCAAAGAGCGCAAAGCTATTTTTAACTCTCCGCGTCTCCGCGTGAGATTTACCTGCTCTAGTGTATCCGCGACTCCGCGTGAGATTTTCCCGGGGCTTGAACGAACTACCTTCCAAGCGCGTCTTCCGCTAACGCGGCGGCAACTTCGACGCACTTCGTACACGGCGTTTTGCAGACCGTTTTAATTTCTTTGCACAGTTCCGAGCCGGTCTGAGCGACAAAACCTTTGATAATTGCTTCGTGCTTGTCTTCGGGCGTGATTCTTAACGCCGCGTGCAGCGCGCCGCAGCGTCCTCCGGGAGCGCGACCGCCGCCGCACTTGGAAAGCTCTTCTTCCAGTTCCGGAAATCCGCAGCCCATCGCGACCGATTGAGCGCAGTTCTTATGCGGCGTCATCTGAAAAAATTCTAATGCGTTGTTCATGGTTTGATTCTCCAAATAAATACTCATCCAGTTTCTGCGTACCTTTAGTTGCGAGTTGCGAGTGGCGAGTAGCGAGAAGATTTTGTGAGGCGCTTGCGTTTCTCGCAACTCGCAACTCGTTTCTCGCAACTTGACTAACCAATAATTGTTTGATATGTACGGATTTGCCGGAAAAACCAAAAGCGTCTCACGGAATATTCAAGTACTCGCTGACGTCGAGGAAAAGCTGTTCTTCAAACAGGGGTTCCGACTCGAACGTTTCGCCTAAACGATAGTCTCGGCGGTTGTCTGGATTGTACTTTTCCCATTTTTGTCCGTCGGGAGAAACCGGTTCGCCGGTTTTGATAAACGCCGCCCAAGTGTTAATCATCTTTTCTGACATGACCTTGGCGGACGGGTGATTGGGTAGCATATTTCCAAATACGTATTCCAGTTCCGAGGCGTGAGCGACGCCGTGAAGAGAGTCGGGCGCCTCTGTCGGGTTGCGGAAGTCAAAGCGATAAAAATATACCGGACAGCCGTGTTTTGCCAGCGCGTCGGCAAAGGGAACCTGAGTGGCGGAAATGAGCGCAGCTCCGTATAAACGGGAACACGCCTTGAAAACAGCGTTTGGGTCGTTATCGTTTGGAACGGGATAGCGTTGAATCGCCTTGTCGGCGCTGCGTCCAAAAACGTTGCGAAGCATAGAGCGGTAATCCTGTTCGTTCACGTCTGCTGGGGTGAATTCAGAACCCTCATGGGTGTTGAATCCCACCATCAATTTGACGCGGTTGAATTCTCCGTTGGCTAACGCTTTGACGGGGCTGACAGGCAAAACGCAGCCGTCGTACACCGGCCAGAAGGCAGCGCCGTTAGCCGCGGTCAACATCAGGATTGAAAATTTGGTAGTGGCTACAAAATCTTCAGCAGGAACCGTTCGCGCGTACGCCAAACCTTCTGGCGTATCGTCTGCGCCGAGAAGATTCAGATATTGGGAACCGAGCGCGATGGACTTTTTCAGCTCGCCGCGGCTGAAAACGGCAGCGCTGGGAAGCGACAGAATACAGCCGCTTTCCATAATCGTCTGAGAAAAAAGCCCTTTCGCCAGCGGGGACATAATCAGAGCGCTGACGGAAAACGAGCCTGCCGATTCGCCCCCGATGGTTACGTGATTCGGGTCGCCGCCAAACAACGCGATGTTTTTCTGTACCCACTTGAGGGCTTCGATCTGATCCAACAGACCCCAGTTCCCCGTTGTGCCGTAGGCGTCATACGTGGTTTGAGACGCATGAAATCCGAGAAAGCCCAATCGATAATTGACTGTAACGACGACGATGCCGCGTTTTGCCAGAGAGCTTCCTTCAATCAATTTGTTATTTGCGCTTCCTGCGCTGTATCCGCCGCCGTGAATATAGACGTAAACCGGCAGTTTGTCTTCCGCAGACTTTGCAGGCGTCCAGACGTTAAGGGTCAGCGCGTCCTCTGAAGTATTTGGAATTATTCCAGGAAATCTGTATTGAGCAATCCACGGCGAGCAGCGGCGGCAATCGCGAGGAGAATCCCAACGCGCCTTGGGAACCGGCGGGGCGAAGCGACGCTCTCCGACAGGGGGTTCCGCATAAGGAATCCCGCGAAAGATGCGAAGTTCGTTTTCCTGACAGCCGATTATTTTCCCAGCTGGCGTTTCCAGTTCAACGACGCTCGGCTGCGCCTCAACGCTCTGCGGAGCCAGTTTAACGACTGTAACGTCCACCTCTGTTGACGCATTGGCAAACAGCGTCAGAGGAACAGCAACAACTAACGAAAAAAACAATGCTTTTATTTTCATAATGCAGATTTGGGAATAGAGAGCAGGAATTTTTCTCGCAACTCGCAACTCGCAACTCGTTACTTAACTATCTTCAGCGCTTTGAGCCACATTTCAACGGCTTTCGCTGTCATTCGGGGGTCTCTTTGGGCGATTGAGCCTTTAATCGCCAAGCCTTTCTGGACGACTTTCGCCCGAGGGAAGCGTCTCTGCAAATTCTGGGCGGTTTTGCCCAGTCCAGACCCTTCATGCGTGCAAAACGGGATGATGATTTTGCCGTTGAGGTTCTCCTTCTCCAGGAACGAATAGATAATCATCGGGCAGTCGCCAAACCAGATTGGATATCCGATAAAGATAACCTTATAGGAGGACAAATCCGGCAACCGTCCTGCAATCGCCGGACGGGCGTTGCGTCGCTGTTCTTCTTTCGCCTGACCGACGCACGCTTCAAACTTTGGCGAGTACGGTCTTGCTTCTTTGATTTCGTAAAGATCCGCGTTGACCCGTCGGGCAATCGTCTTGGCGACTTTTGCCGTGTTGCCTTCCTGGACGTACCCGACGCCGTTGTTCTCGCCGGCGTGGGAGAAATAAATAACAATAGCTTTATCAGCCGCTGCGGCAGTACCGGACAGCAGCGCAACGGTCAAGACGACAAAAAGTCCTTTGAAGAAGTTCATGATTTTTCCTTTCGATAATTGGGGGAAACGGGGAAAAACGCTCGCGTCGATTACCTAATCGGCACAGCCGCTTTTTTCTTTCTATTATACTCTAATCCGAACCCGGGTCAATAACCAGTAAAAAAAGGATCCCCCAAATTCGGGTGCGTTCAGATTTGGGACGCCTAGAATAGGAAAGAGAACGCAGAAACTGCAGACTACTCGCAGAATACTCAGACGGACTGAGAATGTGGCGACGATGCTAACTACGTTAGCTGCACCACCAACAAGGTCGGTTCTTGTTGGATGTGAGTTGCGCCAAAAACGCTAAGATTGGAAACAAAACCTTGTCCTTCTGCCCGTGCGGCTTCGCACCCGCACGAGACAATCGCTCCCGTTGGTCGCTTGCGGCGGAAGCCTCCAAAAATCAAAGAACGCGGAAAGTCCGCCTGTCCCGCTGGTTCGCGGGCGTCTTCGCCCGCCGAAGAAATCCTCACGCAAAGTCCGCAAAGTTCGCGAAGCAACTATTGACGTTGGACTTGCGGCGCAAGAGCCTTATTTCATTCTCATGTCAGGAATTAACGGAGTTTGATCCAACAGTTCCAATTTCTGAACCATTTTAATCGTTCCCTGTTTATACTTCTGAAAATGCGGCGATTTAATATGGCTTTCGTAAGCAGCGCGGTCAGCGTAAATTTTCAAAATGGTAATTTTGTTAGGCTGACGTTTATCAGCCATGGAAAACATAAACAAAACGCCGGGTTCTTTTGCCATGGACGTTCTGCCGCATTCTTCTGCAAAACGGCAATATTCTGTCAGTTGAGCCGGATCGACTTCAATACACGACAATCGAACAATGCTGTTTTCGGTTATTTGAGGTTTTGTTATTTGAGGTTTAACCTCCTGAGCAAACAACGTCCAGGGAATGCAGATAAACGATAACAGTAAAATGACGCGCATTTTCATAATCAGTTTAAGGTTGCGAGAGGTTTTTGTAAGGCGCTTGCGTAAAAAAGTTTCTAGCCATTAGCTTTTAGCTATTAGCTTGTGAAATCATAGTTCTGGCTGTTACAGCAGGAAACGCTGATAATCAAGCTAGCGGCTAGGAGCTGGTAGCTAGAAGCTCACTACCTACTTAATCGCCTTAATCGCTTTGAGCCACGTTTCGACGGCTTTTGCGGTTGTTTTAGCGTCCTTTTGGGCGATTGTGCCTTTAATCGCCAAGCCTTTCTGGACGACTTTCGCCTCGGGGAAATGTTTCTTCAAATTGCTGGCAGTTACGCCCAGACCAGAACCCTCATGCGTACAAAACGGGACGAGGATTTTGCCGTCGATATTTTCTTTCTCCAGGAAAGAATAGACGATCATCGGGCAGTCGCCCCACCAGTTTGGGTATCCGATAAAGATAACCTTGTAGGAAGACAAGTCCGGCAGCTGACCCGCAATCGCCGGGCGAGCGTTGAGCCGCTGTTCCTCTTTCGCCAAATCGACGCACGCGTCATATTTTGTCGGATACGGCTTGACTTCTTTGATTTCGTAAATGTCAGCGTTGAGCCGCCGGGCAATTTCTTTGGCGACTTTCGCCGTGTTGCCTTCCGCGACGTTCCCAACGCCATAATTCTCGCCTGCATGGGAGAAATAAACGACAATAGCCTTATTCGCCGCATCGGCGGTACTGACCATAAGAGCAACTGTCAGCATAATAAAAAGTCCTTTTACGATGTTCATGGTTATCCTTTCAAATTATCGAACAAAATTGGTAATCGCCTCTTCCTTAATGTCCGGCAGAGGAATTCCAGCGTCGCGTCCGGCTTTGATGCATTTAATCAACCAAGCCATGTGCCGAGCCAGATTTTCCAGCGTCTGAATGCCTTCCGGATCCTGCGGGACGTCGTCTTTCGTCAGCGCATGGAATTCGTTCCAGTACGTACTGCCGACGGTAATCATTTTAGCGATTCCAAAGTATTTATTGAGAACGTCAAATGAAGCGGACGTTCCCGCGCGGCGGGCAACAACGATAACAGCGCCTGGCTTGTGCGCGAATGCCGCATAACGGTCGGCTGACATCGCGCTGAAAAAGACCCGGTCTAAAAAACTCTGAATGCGACCGCTGGGGTGTGCGTAGTACACCGGCGACGCAAACACAAACCCGTCGGAACCGTGGGCTTTTTCGACAAATTCGTTAACCGCATCGTTGGCAAAGACGCACCGCTTTAATTCGCCGCATTTGCCGCACGCGATGCAGTCTTGAACCGGTTTCGCCCCGAGGTTGAAGATTTCCGTTTCGATTCCCTGCTGGGCAAACGTTTTCGACATGACGTCTAATCCGTATCGGGAAGAACCGTCTGCGTTCCAGCTACCGTTTAACATTAAAACTTTCATTACTGACTCCTTAAAATTGGGATTTATAGAATGAGTTAAGCAAGGTTACCGATGCTTGCATGACTATTTACTGACTAAAAAGCGCCTGTTTTAATATGGGGTTGATAAGGGGCTTCGAGCGCTTTAATTTCGTCGTCGTCGAGTTTAATATCGAGTGCGCCAACCGCTTGTTCGACGTGTTCGACGGCAGTCGTTCCCACGATCGGGGCGGTAATTTCCGGCTTGGACAGAACCCACGCCAGAGCCTCTTGCGCCATTGATCGACCGCGTTCTTTGGCTACCTTTTCGAGGTTGTCAACAACGATTTTATCGATAGCGTCTGTTGAACTCCACACCATGGGGGAAACTTCGTCGATCGCGTTTCTGGCGGTTTTCGTTCCCCAAGGGTGCGTGCACCGCCCACCGGCAAGCGGACTCCACGGCACGACTGCCATCTTTCTGTCTCGGCACAAAGGTAGAATTTCACGTTCTTCTTCTCGATAAATGAGATTGTACTGCGGCTGCAAGGACGCGAATTTTGTCCAACCATTGCGCTCGGCAATCTGCTGCATGCGTTCCAACTGCCAGGCGAAAATGGTCGACGCGCCGATATACCGCGCCTTACCGGCTTTAACAACGTCGTGCAACGCTTCCATGATCTCTTCCATGGGCGTGTTAGCGTCCAAGCGGTGAATCTGGTATACGTCTACATAGTCCATACCAAGACGTTGTAAGGAATGGTCGATTTCTGCCATGATGTTTTTTCGAGACGAGCCGCCGCCGTTGGGACGACCGGGACGCATGTCGAAATGAACTTTCGTCGCGACAACGATTTCATCTCGATTAAGACCAAATTCACGAACGAGTTTGCCGGTAATCTCTTCACTCGACCCCATCTGGTATACGTTCGCGGTGTCGAAATAGTTTATTCCCAGATCGATCGCTCGCTTAAAAATGGGTTTCGCGTCCTCAAAATCTCGCGCCCACGGGAAAACGCCGTTTTCTTTGCCCGGCTTGCCAAAACTCATCATTCCCAAACAGATCCGGGAAACGTCCATTCCGGTATTTCCAAATTTTACGTATTGCATAGTAGTAAATTGACGATAATAATATTCTTAATACGAATAACAGTTTTAAAACTGTTGATAAACAATAATGCGACACCAATGTTTAGCGGTCAGCGTTTAGTCGTTGGCGTGAACGTCGTAGTTGCGAAGGATGTCCGCCACGCCGGGGTCTTCTGGGTTCCAACGTCCTTTGCCCGTATCGAGGGCGCGAATGCGTTCCATCTCCCCGTCGGTAAGTGAGAAATCGAAGATTTCCATATTGCTCTTGATACGTTCCGGCTTGGTCGATTTCGGGAAGACGATAACGTTTTCCTGAACTTCAAAGCGCAAGATAACCTGTCCCGGCTGTTTCCCGTGCGCGGACGCGATGTCGGCAATAACGGGCGAGTCGAGCAAATCCGGGTTCCCTTGTCCCAACGGGCCCCACGATTCGAGATGAACGTTGATTTTCGATAACAGTTCGCGCAACGGCTTCTGCTGATACAGCGGGTTGTATTCCACCTGATTTACCGACGGGAGCGAATCGAACTGCGGGACGAACTCGTTCCAGATTTTTGGCGTCATGTTGCTCACGCCAATCGACCGGATTTTACCGGCGGCTTTGGCAGCTTCCAAGCCTTTCCACGCCCCAGGAACGTCCCCGTAAGGGTGGTGAAGGAGGTACAAGTCCATGTAGTCCAAACCGAGTTTTTTCAAAGATGCGTCAACGCCTTTGAGAGCCAGGTCATACCCGAAATCCTGAACCCAGAGTTTGCTTGTCAGGAAGATTTCTTCTCGGGGGATGCCGCTTTCTCTGATCGCTTTTCCGACTTCGCGTTCGTTGAAATACGCCGCCGCGGTGTCAATGTGACGGATACCAAAATCCAGCGCTTCACGAACCGCTTTGTACGTACTGCCGTCTGAGGGAATGAGGTAAACGCCAAATCCGAAAACCGGAATCGATACGTTGTCGTTTAATGTTATTGATGGAATGTTTGTCATGAAGTATCACCCTAAAAGTAAGTGGTTGGCAAAGAGTAAAAACTATTTTCCTTCGGTCGCTTTCCGATACGCTTCGTCGTCAACCGGTTCAAGCCATTCGTTTGAAGAGTCTTCTCCGGGGACTTCCAAAGCCAGGTGCTGGAACCAGCAGTCGGGAGCCGCGCCGTGCCAGTGTTTAACCCCGGCGGGAATGTTGACCGTATCGCCTTTGCGAAGCCGACGCGCCGGTTCTCCCCACGCCTGATAAAAGCCTTCTCCAGCAGTAACGATGAGAATCTGCCCTCCGCCTTTGGAAGCGTGATGAATGTGCCAGTTGTTTCGGCATCCCGGTTCAAACGTAACGGCGCAAGTGAGAACCTGTTCTTTGGTAAGAACAGCCAAGTAACTGCGGCCGATAAAGTATTTCGCGTACGCGTCGTTTGGATCTCCAACAGGAAACGCCGACCAGTCAGACGGCAGCAGAGCCGGATCAGACGGACAGACAACCCGCTTGACGATAAAGTCGCCCTGCTGTTGAGTTAAACCGTTGATCATTGCGATGTTCAGATGAGCGTTCATCTGCGGTTTGGTTTCCGGTCGAGCCGCCAGAGCCGCGACGGTGAGAATTTCCCGATCCCGCCACGAAACGTTGTCACGCGCGAAAATGTCGCCAAAAAGATGCGCTTTGAGGTATTCGTCCAGCTGCGGATGGAAGTCAAACAGAGCGCCTTTGACGGGACCGCCGCACAGTTTGGTCTGATTCTCCGTTCCGAACGTCAGGGCAGACCCTTGAGGAGCGGGAGACGGGGCGGCGCCTTCCAAAACCGGCTTGCCTGCCGACTGTCGTTCCTTGACAACGTTTTGAAGCGTTGCCGCCGCATTGAGAGCGCGAGGGAACCCGCAGTACGCATACAGCTGACCGACGTACTCTTTGGCTTCCGCCAACGTAATTTTAGCGTCAAACGCGCGATTAAACGCCTTTGCCAAAGCCGCTTGGTCGCCCCGGGCGACTGCCGCGCCAATATCGACAATACAAATTTCTTTTTCTGACAATGGTTGAGATGTCATCTTGTTTACTCCTTCAGAAAACGCCGGCGCGGCTATTGCAATCGCCAGCGTTACAGTCAATAATAACGTCTTTTTAATCATGGTTATAATCTGGGGGTAAAACTTGTTGGAAATTCGCTTACGCTTCGTGAATTCGTTTGCCTGTAATGTGTTCAGGTACGAGGGCTAAAACCTGAACGGCAGCGCCGGCGCGGCGAATTTCGTCTTCTATATCTGCGTCGTCGGGATTAAACCGCTTTGCCAGCCGGCGGCAGATTTCTATTGCAAAATCGCGATCGGCGACAATCTCAATTCGACCAAAAACCACGACGCTGCGAAACGTCAGCGCCCAGCCCGGGTCGTCTTGAATCCCGTCGTCAATAACCGTAAAGGAAACCCGGTTGTCAGCGCGAAGGGAATCTGTTTTGTGTCCAACTTTGGAACCGTGAAAATAGATTCGACCGTCAGCGTCGTTATAAAACGGATTGAGGTAAACCCCATACGGCCAGCCGTCGTCTCCGATCATCGATAAAACGCCTCGTTTGGCGGTTTTGAGAACGTTTAACGTCTCTTCGTCAGAAAGACGCTGCCCGGCGCGTCTCATATCTCTGAACATAATTGCAGTGTATTTAACGATAGGGAATTAAACTCTTCAACTATAACGTTATTGCTAATTATACGGCAGTGAGAGCAAAAGTCAAGACCTTGGCGGGGAGAAAACGAAAATTTGGACTTGTTCGAAATTGGGTTGCGAAAATAGGTGGTTTTGATTTGGAACAATGCACCCATGTCTACCCCCTCTTGCTTATTATTGTTTTTTGTGGTACGATTTTATTACTTTCAAAATGAATCAATTATTCCTATTGAACATTATAGTTTTCAAATCGAATCACGATATGACGCAGCCATACAAGAAAGGATTGATAAAATGAAGAAAAACCTTGGCGTAAAAAATTTGATGTTCCCAATGCCAGTTTTGATGATTGCCTCTTATAACGAGGACGGAACGCCCGATGTCATGAATGCCGCATGGGGCGGAATTACGCTTGAGGACGAGATTACCATCTGCATCGACACCGCTCATAAAACGTGGGCGAACATTGCCGCTAAAAAGGCGTTTACCGTTGCTTTCGGAACCGCCCCAACGGTTAAATCTTGCGACTATCTTGGCATCGTCAGCGGGAACAAGACTCCGGATAAGGTTGCCAAAAGCGGATTCACAACCGTTAAAAGCGAGTTCGTTGACGCGCCTGTTATCAACGAATTGCCGCTTGTCCTTGAATGCAAGCTTGTATCGATGAACGAAAGCAATTGCAACGTCGTCGGCAAAATCGTCAACTGCGCCGTCGAAGAGTCTGCAATGACAGACGGCAAACCCGATGCAGACAAGATGAAACCGATCTGCTTCGATACATGCGCTCACGTTTATCGACTCATGGGAGAAGTCGTCGCAAAGGCGTTTTCCTGCGGAGCGGAATTGAAGTAAAATACGAACTAAATCCCTTTATGGTTGTTAACTTCTCTCAAGAAAGAAGCCCTTATTATGAGCATTACAATTAAACCTGTCCGTTTCACAGAAAACGGATTCATGACTCGCCCGTTTGCCCTTGGCGGCGAAGGAGCGGAAGGGCTAGACCCGACGGTAAAATACCGTTCTTGCCTTCAAAACTGGGTAATTGAAACCGGCGGCGAGGTCATCCTCGTCGATACAGGGCTGCCCGCCGAGTTCCCTGAAACGGCTCCGGACAAGGACGCCAGCATTTACATCGGCTCTCCCATAAAGACGTATCTGGAAGCGCTTGCCGACCTTGGCTGCAAGCCGGAACAGGTTACGAAAATCCTCATTACCCACAAGCATGTTGACCATACCGGCGAACTTCGCGCCTTTCCCAATGCTGAAATAATCTGCTCCGCCGCTGAAGCGGAATCGGACGAGATTAAACCGTATAATCCAACCGTTGCAACGTTCTCCGACGGACCGTACTATGAGTTCCCGGAATCACAGCGCATTGCGGAAGGCGTAACGTATATTTTCGCGCCAGGACATACAACAGGGAACTGCATCGTCGCTGTCGAATCTGACGGCCTTTTCTACCTCATTCACGGCGACGTTACATACACTGACGCCGCCCTTTACGAGAACAAACTCTCGGTAGTTTTTGAAGACAAAGCCGCCGCCCGCGAAACGCTCGACCGAGTTCGCGCGTTCTGCGCCGCCCGTCCGACTGTTTGGCTTGGAACGCACACGCCGGAGGCTCTGGAAAGCCTTGAAGCAAAACGCGTTGTCGATCTCAACAATCCGCCTGAAATTATCCCGCCGGGAGAAATCGTTTTCAAAACGCCCAGCGGAAAGTACGTCTGCTCCGTCTGCGGTTACGTGTACGATCCAGCAGCGCATGACGGCGTTGCGTTTGAGGATCTGCCAGAAGACTGGCGCTGCCCACGCTGTCGTCAGAGCAAAGATAAGTTCAATCGCGCATAGGTAAATCTCACGCGGAGTTGCGGAGACGCGGAGGGTTCAAAATGAGTGAAAACGATATTACCAAGGACATCCTGGATGCGAATGGCTAGAAGGTAATTCTCACGCGGAGTTGCGGAGACGCGGAGGATTCAAAATGAGTGAAAACGATATTACCAAGGACATATTGGATGCGTCCATAAAGATCCACAGGCAGTTTGGACCGGGCATGCTTGAATCGGTATATGAACAGTTGCTTGAGGTGGAATTGACACGCCGCGGACACAAGGTGGAACGTCAAAAGGGCGTGTCGTTCGAATATGAAGGCGTAAAACTGGACACTGCTTTTCGCCTTGATATGCTTGTTGACGACTCCGTTATTGTCGAGTTGAAGTCAACGGAACACATGCAGCCTGTGTATCTTAAACAAGTAAAGACCTATCTTGTGGTGATGGGATTGCAGGTTGGCGTCCTCGTTAATTTCGGAATGAACCAGCTTATAGATGGGTATGCACGAGTAGTTAACGACTACACCGGTCCCAAACCCTCACAACAATAATCCTCCGCGTCTCCGCATCTCCGCGTGAGATAAAAAGGAATCGCAATAAACCAGCGTATAGATGGGTTTGCACGAGTAGTTAACTGCTACACCAGACCTCAAACCCTCATAACAATAACCCTCCGCGTGAGATAAAAAGGAATCGCAATAAACCAGCTTATAGATGGGTATGCACGAGTAGTTAACGACTACACCGGTCCCAAACCCTCACAGTAATAATCCTCCGCGTCTCCGCA
>JAZMZV010000060.1:0-2420 GCA_045586185.1 Thermoguttaceae bacterium
TGGAGGCGGAGAAACAGTTCCAATCGGAAACGAGAGACATGGACAAGAAAAGCCTCGAATACCAAGAAAAAGTAAGAGCGCATAACGATTCCGTCGCAATGTGCCTCAGTGATATTAAGGGAATGTTAGGGCGTTTTAACCCGGCAATGGCGGCGGTTGTGGAAGGATAAATTATGGCAACTATAATAGATGGTTATGTTCCAATGGGATTAAATTATTTTTACTGCACTATTAACAATCAAAACGTCGAAGTCGTTGACGGCTCGGAAAAATGGGAGTTTAAACGCCTTTCCGCACCGTCCGCGTCCGTGTCTTTATGGGTTCCTGAAAGTAAAATCACAGCTGTCCTGAATGAGTTAATGACCCCGCTCCAGCACCCGCTTTTTCCGTTTATGTACGTCGAGGGCGTCACCCTTGCGCAACAACTCGGCAAAGGCGAACCGATGGGGCACACCATGCGTCACGATATGTGCCAAATCGACGTGACGTACACGCCGTGGGACAAAACGTACACCGAGGACATCTCGATGCAAGCGAAAATGATAACGCTTCCGAAGTGGCTTTTTATCTGGGATAATGGGCGTCTGCTAGCCGACGGAGAGGAACCCGCAAGAATCGTCCGTACCCACAAAATACGGCATTCTTACACCTACCTGCAAGAAATCCCCTCATGGACGCATACCGACATCGGCAAAGTCAACAGCCTCCAAATTCACGCGACGAGCATGTCAAGCACGGACATCGACGAATGCGGAAACAAGAAGCAACACGACGTTTTTTACGACCCGGAAACGCTTCTCTACGAAGGTGCGGAAACCAACTGGACGTGGAACCGCTACGGAACTTACGGCTGGCAGGTCACCACCAATTTCAGTTACAATCCAAACGGCTGGAACAAATGGTACAACGCAATTTCAGGCGAGTGGCGCACGCTCAAGCGTTATGCAAGCGGTGAATTACCCGACTGGTCTGACCCAAACGCCTCAATGGGCGGAACCGGCTGGGAAGATTTTAAAATGTACGAAGCAATCGACCTCACGAACCAGTTTCTCTATAACGTGAACGGGTTTTCAGGCGTGGGAACGACAACCAATCCAGAAATAACAAACCCGGAAGGATAATTATGAGAAGTACCTACAATCACCTCCAGCCCCCGAAAGTCGGTAAACCGCTGACACGCACGTGGGTGGAGAATGTCACACAAAAGCTGAACGACTTGAACACGCTGGAAACGTCGCCAACGCCGTATCTCAACCCACTTTTATTACGGGTAAAAAACATGACGGACAAGGGACTGGAAATGTACTCCGTCCTGCGAATCACGACGCCGGAAATCACCGACACGAAGGCGTTTCCGCAGATTTTACACACCCAGATGAACGAATTTCTCGGATATACTCCCGAAGGTTCCGACGACGAGAAAATCGGTATCACAACCTACACCTCTCCGCCAACGACCGTCGTTCCATGCGTCGTTTCGGGTCCGACGCCTGTGAAAATCAGGTTTCCTAACGAGGCGAGTTTCAATTACCCTTATGCCGTCCCGATTGAGGGCGACACGACGCAACTTCAGGCGTCGCCGTTCGGAAAAATCCTCATTCTCTGGCACGAAACGCCGACCAACGAGCAGAGGGAAAGTACCGACGTCGCGCTCTATGCGTGGGTTCTTGTGGGGGACGGCAACCAACCGCTTTTTTTCAAGCTGAACGCCGACCTTACGAGTGAAACTTCCGCCACCGCCATCATCGTCGACGAAACAGGCGAACCGCTGGGCGACGGAATCGAGAAAACCATCTACGCGCCAGTGGGAGCGGAAGGCGAAACGCACCGCTGGAAAAAGGACGTAATTGTCGTGGCGCAGTGGTCAGAGTACCTGAAAAAATGGATAATTCCCTCGACCGACTACTCCGAAGTTTTCGGAAAACTCACCGCCGACTGGGTGAACACGGAACGTTCCGCCGAAATCACTCTGGACACGGATTTTAAGGTTTTCGGCGAGGAATCACTCATCGCCTACGCCTCACCAACATTACCCAGCTCGCTGTCCGCCGGAACCGCCGTCACTTGCCGATACATCAAGGCGCGTGGGGAGTGGTTTTTTTTTAGACCCGCGCAAGGAAGCGAAAATTACACCGTTCTGGACTGTTCCGGCACGGCGTTATGGGGACTTGGAACGCATACCGACGGACGAAAAATCTGGGCGACGACGCTCTCGCCTTTTTCGGTTCCCGTCAATTTGTACTCAACGCTGGCGTTACTCAAGAAACAAAAAGCCGTCGCGTGTAAAATTGAAGGGGGAAGGAAAGACCAATACCTTCACTGGGTCGAATTTCCGACGAATTTGAGTCAATCGCCGGGGCGACTTCCAAGTTACATTCTAGAGCGCAACGGAGAACTTTATTTTCTGTGCGACGACGGCG
>JAZMZV010000061.1:0-2458 GCA_045586185.1 Thermoguttaceae bacterium
CAGCGAATGGATCCCCCGCCGCGTCCGGGATTCTGCTGCCCCAGCTGCCATCAATTCCACGCCCCCACACCGGGACGTCATTGTCCTGGCTGCTCCGGCTATCATCACGGACATCATACCCATCCCGCTATGGATCCGCCGCCTCGTCCTGGATTCTGCTGCCCGGACTGCCGTCGTCCTCACAAGCCCAACGCTCCTGGACAGCACTGCCCTGACTGCAGAGGCTATCATCAGGGACGCCATACCCACCCCAGCATTCCACTGCCGCCGGTTCCGCGACAGCCCGTACCGCGTCCGCCAATGCCGCGTTAATCAGGTATAAAAAAGAAAGCGTAACCGAAATGGTTACGCTTTTTTTATTTCTTGAATGCAGTGAGAACCGAATTGTGAACGGTGAGATTCACAAAACGCCTCAGTAAATCTTCTCTCGCAACTCGCAACTCGCTACTCGCAACTTATTATTTTACAAAGGCTTCAATTCTGTCAAAGGCTTCTTTGAGAGTTTCCATGCTGGCGGCGAACGAGGCGCGGGCGTATCCCGGGGCGCCGAACGCGCTGCCCATGACGGTGGCGACGTGCTGCTGTTCCAACAGCGTCAGGCACCAGTCGGAATCGGTTTCGACCATCTTGTCGCCGTATTTTCTGCCCAGGTGCGCCTGAATGTTGAAAAAGGCGTAGAACGCGCCGGACATCTCAACGCAGGACATGCCGTCAATTGCCGCGATGCGGGACGTTACGTAATCGCGTCGTTTGGAGAATTCGGCAAGCATCGCCGCAACGCAGGACTGGTCGCCCTGAATCGCCGCCAACGCCGCGTACTGGCTGACCGAACACGGATTGGACGTCTCCTGACTTTGCAGAGCCGCCATCGACTTGGCAATGTTGGACGGCGCAAGCGTCCAGCCGATTCGCCAACCGGTCATGGCGTACGTCTTGCTGACGCCGTTGACCAGAATCGTCCGTTCCTGCAAGCCCGGTCGAACGGTCGCGAACGAGGCGAATTTGTTGTCTCCGTAAACGAGATTCTCGTAAATTTCGTCTGCGATAACGATAATGTTCTTTTCCAGCACGACGTCCGCCAGCTCGCCCAGCTGTTCCGGCGTGTACATGCTTCCCGTCGGGTTGGACGGCGAGCACAGCAACAGAGCCTTTGTCTTGGGCGTAATCGACGCGCGCAGCAATTCCGCCGTGAGACGGAACTGGTCTTCCTGACGCGTCTGGACGATTACCGGGACGCCGCCGGCGAGTTTAACCAGTTCCGCATAGGAAACCCAGTACGGAGCGGGAATGATAACCTCGTCGCCCGGGTTGACGGTAACGGTAAACGCGTTGTGCAGAGCGTGCTTGGCGCCGTTGGAAACAACGACGTCGGTCGGCTTGTATTCCAGACCGTGCTTTGCCTTGTACGCCGCGGCAACCGCCTCGCGCAGAGGCATAATGCCCGCCGCGGGCGTGTATCGGGTTTTGCCCGACTTAATCGCCTCGAAAGCCGCCTGACAGATATGTTCAGGCGTGTTGAAGTCCGGCTCTCCCAGAGAGAGATCGTAAACGGTTACGCCAGCCGCTTTCATTTCTTTGGCTTTGCCGGACATTGCCAGCGTCGCCGACGGCTCTAAAGCCAACATGCGTTGAGCAAGGTTCATGGGGGTATGGTGGTTAATGGTTAAAGTCAATGTTGCGGCGGCATAGCCGCCTTTGTAGTTAGGAATTAGGAGTGAGGAGTGAGGAGTTGACGCAAAGCGCCTCAAAAAATTTCTCTCGCAACTCGCTACTCGCAACTCGCCACTCAATTATAATTGAATTTGCCATTCCGTAAAGGGGATAGTTACGCTTTTATAATTGAGCCAGCCGCTTGCGCCATACCAGAAACCAAAGAACGTGGAAAGCCCGCTCGTGCAACTGGTTCGCGGGCGTATCGCCCGCCAAAGAAATTTTAATCACAAAGAACACATAGAACACAAAGTTTTTAAAACTTTGCGAACTTCGCGAACTTTGCGTGAGATTTTTCCGGGGGCTTACGCGCCCCGGCTCGCCTTATTTTTCCGGCGCGCAGACGGTTGACCCGATACTGGCGACGATAATAAACGCGATTGCCAGCCACTGAATTGCGCTAAGGGCTTCTCCGAGAATGACCAGTCCAGACAGGGCGGCAAAGGCGGGCGAAAGACTTTCTAAAATGCTGTACGTCTTGGCAGGCAGTTTTTTCAACGCTATCATGTCGAGTGTAAACGGGAGCGCGCTGGAAAAGACGGCAACGCCCAAGCCCAAGAGCAAAATGTACCAGTTCAGATCAGACAGGCTTCCGCTTCCCACGCCAAACGGGGCGACGATAAGAGCGGCAATTATCATTCCAATCGTAACGGAATCGGAGCTTTTCATCGTCCGGGACAGTCTGTCAATCATGACGATATACAGCGCCCACATCAGCCCGGCAAACGCGACCAGTCCTGCCCCGATA
>JAZMZV010000062.1:0-5757 GCA_045586185.1 Thermoguttaceae bacterium
GGCGGGTCAAACCCGGTAATGATTCAGTCCATGTGCGCGGTAAAAACGTACGACGTCGAGAAGGTCGTCCAGCAGGCGAACCTGCTTTACGACGCCGGAGCTGGGCTGGTTCGCATTGCGGTTGACAATCCCAAAGACGCAGCGGCTTTGCCGGAAATTCGACGTCTGACGCAAACGGACGCCCGGCAGGTCAATCTGTCCGTCGACTTGCAGGAAAACTATCGCATGGCGGAATTGGCGGCTCCTTGGGTCGATAAACTCCGATACAACCCCGGGCATCTTTACCATTTTGAGCCGTCCCGCCCATGGCAGGAGAAAGTCCAATATATAGCGGACGTTGCTCAGAAGAACGACTGCGCGCTGAGAATCGGCGTCAATAGCGGCTCTGTAGACCCCGCCAAGAGGGACAAGTTCGCCCCGGACGATATGCTCTCCCCTATGCTCGACAGCGCGCTGGAGCACGCTCAGTTCCTCGATTCCATCGGATTTACCCGCTACTGCGTCTCGCTCAAGGAATCCGACCCCTATTTGACTCTGGAAGCCAACCGAAAATTCGCCGCCGCTCGTCCGGACGTTCCCCTTCATTTGGGAGTTACCGAAGCCGGCGCGCCTCCAATCGGGATTATCAAATCCCGCCTGGCATTGGAAAAGCTCCTGGCAGAGGGAATCGGCGCAACGCTGAGAATTTCGCTCACCGTCCCCGCAGACGAGAAGAATCTGGAAGTCGAAGCAGGCAAACAGCTTCTGGAAGACGTTAAAGCGGGCAAATTCACGCCAGAAAACGCATGGGATTCCAACGGACTCAATATTATATCGTGCCCCAGCTGCGCTCGAGTTCAAAACAGCCGATTCGTCGACCTGGCGGAAAAAATCCGAACTGCCACCGCCTTCGCCGCACAACGCAAGTTTACGATTGCCGTCATGGGCTGCCGAGTCAACGGTCCCGGCGAATCCGATCACGCCGATTTGGGCGTTTGGTGCGGTCCGGAATGCGTCAACCTGAAGAAGAAAGGACAGCTTGTCGGTCGATTCTCCTACGACGAAATCGTCGACGTTATTGTTAATGAGTTGAAATCGGAACAGTAATCTATTAAGTTAAGAAGAGATCGCTCAATTATTGGTAACACGAAATAAGGAAAGAACGCAGAGACCGCAGACTACTCGCAGAATACGCAGACGGGCTGGGAATGTGGCGACAACGCCAACTACGTTGTCTACGCCACGATTCCCGCCCGTTTTTTAAATATTTTAATTTATTTGCAAACGGACATCGTGTCATAGCCCGGCAACGTCGGGCGTAGATGACACATGTTCGTTTGCTTCTGCGCTCTCTGCGAGGAGTCTGCGTACTCTGCGTTCAAAATACTTTATGAGATGGTTGTATATCTCGCAAGCAATAATTACCTCGTCGCCGCTATTTTTCATGCGCCAAGCCGAATAGAATAACGATAATTCCCGGGCAGAACAAGCTCCACGGCAGCCACGGCGGCGGAATGTAAGCGCTTAACGAATTGGGCGGGTTTTCTGACGCGAGTTCAGAAACCGCCTGTACAGTCGACGCGCCGGGTTCCCAGCAAAAGACAAATCGATTCACCGCCAGACATTCCAAAGCCAGCAAAATCAAAAAAGTTCCTAACGCCAGATAAAAGTTTCTTTTCATAACAATTGCTTTTTCGTCCGTAAAAATCAACGTCATAAACATCGGAACGGCCGTTGGATTTATCGGAATAATCAATTTTTTCTTCCAAATTAAGCGAAAAATGACGTTTCAAAAAAGCAACAATACGTTAAATGAATCTCTTGTATCGATTGTATCATATAAAATTTGGAAGAATATTTTAAAAGAGGCGTTTTTTCTCTTGAGTTTTTAAAAAAATTATCTACATTATAAACATCTATTGTAATTTTATTAAAGCGTGAAACGGAACATAATTATTAACTATATAAAACTATTCCTTTCGCTCGAGCCGTTAAAACGCAAACGGAATTCGGGTATTCGCTAAAAAAACCAACGTATTCTTACCTGGCGGAGTCCGGGAAAGATATATGTTGTGTGCGTTAGACCACCACTTTTCCCTTGGGTTGCAGGCATGGGAACGTCATTTAAATACAATCATGAAGTTGATGCGCATTTACGAAACATGGAGCTTCGCAACGCGCTGGAACCTTATAACGACGATTCTGTCAATAGAAACATGCTTTCGCATCTGACAATCGATGCGGAAAACGAATATCTGTTTGATATTCTCGAGTGGGAAAAGGCCCCGTTGGTTCCAATTTACCTCTGGTTCAATCCGCCCCTGTGTCCTCCGCACCCTGACAGAATCCGCAATGAAGACTTGCCAGACATTCTGGAATGTATTCTTCATAAGCTGTATCAAAAACACATCGTTCTGGAATTTACCGATCATCTTTCCGACAAGGAGTTGTATCGGGTCATCTGGCGCAGCATTCTTCCGTGCGAAGTTAAAATGGTCTATACGCAAAAATACATGAGTTGGGACTGCGCTCACATCAACGGAGATCCGGACGTCTGGCTTCGCTACTATGCCTCTCCTGAAGAACGCGAGGTCTGGGCGGAAACCTATCGCCAGCCGCTCCCGCCAATGGAGATTCCCAAATATCCGCGTCATTTGCCGGAAAAGCCGGAAATGAACATCTGACTAACCTGCAACTTGCCAAAAGCTCTACCAGAGCAGACAATTCAAAGATATAAATAAAAAGACCCTTACAATGAGGGTCTTTTTATTTTGCGTTTACAATATTTTACGTTTACAACGCAAACTCTGTTAGATACAAAAAAAGGAGAGCAAGGTTATTTGCTCTCCCATGTTCCATGGTTAAGTGAAACGATTATTTCTTGTCCAGCTTCGCTTTCAGAGCTTCAGCTTCTGGGCGCATGTTGAACGTCGGGGTGGCTTCGAGGGTCTTGGTCAGGATTTCCTTGGCCTGCTTGACGCCTTCGTCAGCTCCCTTGGCAACCAGAGCAGCGCACAGATAATAGGCGGTATCAGGAGACATGCGTCCGCCGGAGAGCTGGAGACTCTGCTGCAGAGCCTTGAGCGAATCGTCGATCGCGTTGTTCTTATAAAGAACGTATCCCAGCGTCGAGAACGTTTCCGGCTGACGACCGAATCTCTGAGCGTTTACGCCAGCGTATTCGACAGCGCGTTTGAGGTCTTCCGCCTTTCCGGTTTCGCAAAGAGCCAGAGCAATGTTGTTGGTAGCAGCAAAGTTGCTGGGCGAATTCGCCAAAATCTTGTTGTACAGTTCAATCGCTTTGGCGTAATCTTTTTGAATCAGAGCGAAGTTTCCGCGAAGCAGCATGGCGGCTTCAGATTTGGGGTCAATCTGAAGAGCGGCGTCAGCCTGAGAAACAGCCTGCTTGATGTTGTTGATCATTTGAGACCATTGAGCGGCAGCCAAACGGGTGTTGAGGTCGCGCGGAGCCTTTTCCAGAGCTTTGGTCATGTAAGTGGCAGCCATGTTCTTTTCGCCTTTTTGCTGATAGAACATCGCAACAATGGCTTCCGGAGTAAGAATATTCTTTTCAATCTCTTTGGCTTTTGTAAGCTGAGCAATCGCTTCGTCCGGTTTTTCCATGTTCAGATAAATGCGAGCCAGCTGCTGCATGGCGCCAACGTTTTTCGGATCGCTTTTCAGATAGCTTTCCATGTAAGCCTTGGCATTTTCAAACTGACCTCGGCGTTCCAGAACCATCGCCATGCCAGCGTTAAACTGACGAATCATGGCGCTTTTTCTCTGGGCGTTGCCCTGGAAGTTTTTCAGCAGGACGCCTGCGTTGCGGAAAAGAAGATCCGCTTCGGTAACAGAACCGTTGCCAAGATTGTAATCGCCGAGGAAAATATAGGCTTCCGGATCGGTCGGATTGTTCTTGACGCAGCGCTCGATAAGCATACGAGCTGCCGGTCCGTTGTTTTGAGGATTGATCTGCAAAGCCAGCTTCGCAAGCATCAGTTCAGCGGGGGAGAATTCCGGATGCGTTTTACGAGCTTCTTCGAATTTCTTCAAGGCTCCTTCAACGTCGTTGTTTTGCAGAGCTTTAAGACCGTCTTGAATTTCGGGAATTTCTTTGGCGCTGTCAGAGACTTGAGCCGCGCCGGTTGTTTGAGGAGCTTCTGGCGACGAAAGGGCGCCTCCATCCAAGGTGTCTGCACAGACCATTCCACACATTGCAGTCAGTGCAATCAGCGCGAAAGCGCTGCTTAACAATTTTTTCATCATGGTTCCTTTCTTTATAAACTGATTTTTGTTAAAAAATTCCAAAGGGGGTTGATGAATTATAACAAATTAAAAACAAATTGACAATATCTGTTTTTCGGATTTTTATTAAGCAAATTTTTACTTCAATATTATTTAAAACGATGAAAAACGAAAATAGTTCGAGTAATTATCGAAAAGTTCCCCAAATTTTTCTCAAAATACCAATAAAAATAAAAGATGGACGCGGATATAACAATTGTAAGGGTTATATCGGCGTCCGTTTTAGGGAATAGGGACTAGGGAATAGGGAATGGGGAATAGGGAATAGGGAATGGGGAGTAGTTTTTGAGACGCTTGCGTTCTATTCCCTACTTCCTGCTCCCTATTCCCTAAGCTATTACTGGACGTTAATCATTTCATGGAGAATCGACAAAGACGCCTGAGAAACGCCGCAGCCTTTGTCGTTAGGCGCCAGCATCATCTTGTAAATTTCGTAGTCAATATCGTCATGAACTTTAACAACGCGGCTATCGCACCACGAGGTGTTGACGCCGCCGGGATGATAACTGCTCGGACGTGCGTAGGCGTCGGCCGTCGCAGCATTTCGACTCGCCTGACTGCTCATCTTAACGCCGCGGTAATCCCAGTTAACAGCTTGCGACGTTCCCATCGTATTGGGATTGTTTTCATAGAAAACAAATCCCTGCCAGGAAATATTGGCGTGAGCAGCGTTAATATCGAGACTGCCAGGATAGCTCCACATGTACGCCTGATTGTTTTCTGACGTCATAATCGTAGAAGACAATCCGTCGTTTGACGCAATAAAATCCAGCGTTTGTTTGGTTGGACGTTTGTTGTTCTTAATTTCCAAATCAAGAAAAACGCCCGCATCGCGGCTGCTTCCGGTTGTATTGCCGCAGTTGACAACATAGGAAAGATGGGGTTCAATTTTATCCGGTCTGGCGTCTGCCGGACAAATCAGATACAACAGACAGGCTGAATCCGGAATGGCTTCAACCCATTTCTTTTCCAGCGCGCCTTCATTGAAAAATGGCAGAAGCGTAGCAACCCAGGACCCGTTAACTTTCGTGTTGCTGTTTGTCGCGTTCTGGAACGGATTCTTCCAGCCGGGGAAATAGCCGTTGCGGGTAATATATTCCATCGTCGCCAGGTTGGTTTGCTTGATGTTGCTGATGCATTTTGCCTGTCGCGCGCGATCGCGAGCCGCGGTTGTAGCGGGAATGGTTATCGCAATAAGCACGCCAATAATTGAAATTACAACCAACAATTCAACCAGCGTAAAAGCCGGATAAATCAAACGATAACGCCGCGCTGCGGACTGCTGGCGGTTTGAGGAAATCTGATTTCTGAACATTATCAAGTTCTCCTTGAAAATAAATGGAGGGAAAATGATTATTTAATAGCGCATGGCGTTTCGAACATCAGGAGAAGCGCGTTTATGAAATTGATAAGCTAAATATATCTCCTTCTGATTTTCGCAACTCGCCCCGTGGGTTAAAACCCACGGCTATT